>BMJD01000024.1 GCA_014642895.1 Lentibacillus populi | reverse complement strand
AAGCCCGTAGATAATTTAACCCCTTCAAAAAATTGAATGATGAAGGGTCTAGCTTTGTATTGGCTTTTCTCGATAAGTGTTTTCATACAAAAGTATAAAATTTAGGCTCTATTCTGCTCTCAGCAGAGTAAGCCACGTCCGGCTCCAGCGCCCAGCGGCTAGTGTGCTTCCTTCACCTCCGTACGATAAGCCAACATCGACTCCCTCAGGTCGTCGTGTTTCCTTTATCTCCTACGGCTCAGTCCAGCACATACGCCGCTAAACGGGCGCTTACGCCTTTGTTCTGACTTTTTACGATTTAGGTCTTGATAATCATGGGTGGTGCCTGTTACTTCCCAGATTTAGTCGAATAATATTAAAGGCGAAGGGGTCTTAATTCAATTTGCTTTTCTTGTTGGATTAAGGCTCTTTTTGATAAAGTAAAAGAAAATACTATCGTATAAACTACCGCGATATTGAAATTTGGGAGGATTATACATGCAAAAGGAAAAACAGTTTTTATTGCAGGAAAAATTGTTGGAAGATTACAATGATACATATGATTATGAAGGCGTTTCTGGAAAACGGCTGGCATCGCGATTGGATGCATTAGCTCAAATCGGGTTGACGAATGATAATGGCTCAAATCGCCCCGGATTTTCCAAGGAGGAGAAGGCTGCACGAGAGCTTGTATCTGGCTGGATGCGGGAAGCGGGTCTTTCCGTACGTGAAGATGGTGCTGGAAATATTATTGGCAGATTAGCAGGGAAGAATAATGAATTACCCGCCATCATGAGCGGTTCACATGTCGATAGTGTACCAAATGGCGGGCATTTTGATGGAACACTTGGGGTATTGTCGGCCTTGGAAGTTGTAGAGGCTTGGAAACAATCGGGTTATCAGCCCAAGAAACCATTTGAGGTTGTCGTTTTTACTGATGAAGAAGGGTCGCGTTTCAATGGTGGGTTAAATGGCAGTGAAGCAATGATTGGCAAAGGCGATTTACAAGCAAAGCTAGAGCTCATTGATAAAGATGGTATGAGTTTTGCTGAAGTATTACAGGATGTGGAATTAAGCGTGGACAGCTACAAGTCGGCTAAGCGAAATCCGGATGAGCTTGATATATTTGTTGAAGTGCACATTGAACAAGGCAAGCGTCTGGAGAAAGAAAACTTGCCATGTGGTATCGTTACAGGGATTGCCGGCCCGTGCTGGCTGGAATTTACGATAAAAGGTGAAGCAGGACATGCTGGAAACACGCCAATGGATGATCGGCAGGATGCATTGGTTGCGGCAAGTGAATTTATTTTTGAAATCAATAAGCTGCCTCGTCAAATAAGTGAAACAGCTGTTGCAACAGTAGGCAAACAATTAGTCGAACCAAATGGCGTTAACGTTATACCGGGCCAGGTCAAATTTTACGTTGATATCCGTGACATCCACCGTGAAACAAGAGATGAAGTTGTTAATCGTGTACTGGCATTAGGTGAAAGAATTGCGGAAGAACACCATGTTGAAGTAGAATACGCAGAAAAAATGCGAGTAGAGCCTGTGCCAATTGATGAAGAAACACAGCATATTTTAGAGCAATCGCTAGAAGAAAAAGGAATCAAGCCTCACAAATTGCCAAGCGGAGCTGGACATGATGCAATGATTATCGGTGAAAAGCTGCCAATTGCCATGCTATTTGTACGCAGTAAAGCAGGGATAAGCCACAACCCGGCAGAATGGTCGGATTTGAATGACTGCGTACAGGTTGTACATGTATTGAAAGATTTCCTGGAAAAATTGCAGTAATACAGGACAGTTAATAAATGAAGTTTTTCAAAACGACTTTTATTTATGGGGAAAAGGTCATCGTAGGATCTTAACGGGTATGAGTGCAAACCTAATTGACAAACTAAATAGCATGTGAAATTGTATAGATTTTCGCATGCTATTTTTATTGGTTTATCAGCTTTATAGCGAAATCGTCTCCAAATTGCATTAGAAAATACATACGTAATAGCAATGTGAGAACAACTATTCCCATGTTTCTATTTACTACGTTAAAATAGATTTAAATGACTGGCAGATGCGTGATAGATCTAATTTGTAAAAATCCATTTCTATTTTAGATAGTTCAATTGTGTGAATGAAAGCCTTTTCGCTGTGATCCGAACGATTTTAGTCACTCATATCTATGATGAGTTCCTTTTTTCTTGTTATTGCGAGCAGGTTTGGTCACTCATATCCATGATGAGTGCCTCTTTCCTTGTTAGTAAATGCATTGCAGTCAGACGGAAAAGTTATTGGCAGATTTACATTTATCGTAACCTTCATCGGATGCAAGTGGGGAGCCGAAACAAAATTCCACACTTGTGAGCTTGATGCCTTTCCCTGTTTATCGTTATCCATGATTCTTTTATCACCTACTCATTATGAATCGTAATGAACCAAATTTGTTGTATGTAATGTATATTAGATTTGTTGAAAAGTGATGTATTTTAAAGACGTATTTTTTTCAGATTAGATAGTAAAAAGATCAAGATCAGCCAGACAATGTCAAGGCAATGATACCAAGTACCATCGTGCCAGATGCGATGACCCTGCGTATGCCAAATCCTTCACGTAATAGATAGGTACCCATGATCGCACCAATGAGAATGCTGACTTCCCGGACTGGAGCCACATGACTGACTGGTGTAAACATCATCGTGGTCAAAATCAGGATGTACGCCAATGGATTTAAGATGCCGATGCCAATAGCTTCTTTACGGTGCTGTTGCCAATCAGATTTGACCTGGCTCCACTGCTTTTTGGCGACGGGGCTTAATAACAAAAATTGCCCAAGAATGCTTGCATAATTTAATAGCAGCGGGGAAACGAAGACAATACTGACTGCACCTTTATCCAGAAGTGTATACCCGGCAATCATTATACCAATCAACAATCCATACCCGATGGGGAGAAGTGAATTTGCTTTTTTTATTACTTGGAACCCGCCGGAGAGAATAAAGACACTTATTACAATTAAGGCTACTCCAACGACGCCAATCCAATTGAGCTGTTCATCAAACAGAAAAATGGCAAAAATGGCGACAAGTAACGGTCCAGTTCCCCGGGCGATGGGATATATGACGGAAAGATCGCCAACTTTGTATCCTTTCTGCAGCGTAACCGAATAGACCAAATGGAGGATCGCACTGCCAATAATAAATAATACTTCGGTCCAGCCGATGTTGAAATGCTGGAAGAAAGAGAAAATGATAATAACAGGTGCATAAACGATAGTACTTACGGTTAGGTAAAGCCAAACAAAGGTAGAGCCACTATCCGATTTCTTAGCCAGGTAATTCCATGTGGCATGCATACACGCAGACAGAAAGATCAAAGAAAATGCTAATAATGACATGTTTGAAAAACTCCCTTTTAATGAAGGATTAATTGCAAAAACGATCGAGAGCAGCGCAAAGTCGATCGAGTGCATCCAAAATTCGATCGAGCGCAGCGTAAAAATGATCGAGAGTCTCCACAGGTTGAGAAGGTGTTAGAAGAAGTCCTTTATCCGCTGATACCGCAAAAACGCTTGCTTGATGTACAGGAAATCGCCGACTATACCATCTACCTGGCAGGTGCTATTGAAAAGTCAATCTCCCTGTATAAATCAGGAGCAAGAAATTCCATCAATTCTTCAAATAATTCTTCAATTAATTTTTTCCATAGCCCATCATAATCAGGTAGTGAACTAGCTGAGTATGGAGGCTGCTCTTCAAGGACTATATTGCTTGCCATCATTTTACCACATCCTTTTCCCGTTCCATAACAAGACTTTTTACTCGTTATACCCGAACGCACGTTTTAATTAAGAAATTGTTAAAATTATTTATTATTTTATAATAGCATCGAAATCGCACAACATAATAACAGTAAACGGTAAAGGTGTGAGATTGATGGACTTCTTTAGCAGCCAAGAGTCGCTTAGCACTGTCCAATGGGGGTTAAGAGCAGTTGTCGCGTTCTTTTTCTTAGTAATCATTGCAAAATTAATGGGACAGCGGTCCATTTCCCAATTAAGATTTTTGGATTTTGTCATTGCATTATTAATCGGAAATATTATTGCACACCCCTTATCGGACGAAGGGTTAGGATTAAAGGGCTCGATGATTACTATTGTCGTATTGGTTATCCTGTATCTTAGTGAGGTGTTTTTGAGTTTGAAATGGAGAACACTGCGGAATTTTTTTGATCCCGCTCCAATGCCTCTGATCGAAAATGGCAAGATAAATTATCTTAATTTAAAAAAAGCACGTATTTCCATTGATTTTTTATTGTCCGAGCTACGGAAAGAAAAAACGGAAAATATTCAAAATGTAGTACTTGCATTGTGGGAACCTGGAGGAACGATTTCCATATTTTTATATCCACAGTACCAGCCTGTAACACATTCTACTCTTACCAATCCATTAAAACCTTTTCATATCCCTAAGCCAGTTATTAAGGATCGAAAAATTGATTATCAAGAATTGCAAAGTATTGGAAAAGATGAAGAATGGCTGCTGAATCAGTTATCACTAACGTATAAAGCAAAAGTTAAAGATGTTCTGCTTGCAACCGTTGATAAGAATGAAAACCTTAATGTATTTCTTCATAAATAGCAGGACGCATCCTGTATATGTTAAAAGGAACAGGGAATAGTAAGACACTGTAGATATAATTCTTTTATGTACAGAATTGAGTATATTTTACGAACAAAGGCGCAAGCGCCCGTTTAGCGACGTATGGACTGCGCCCGCGCAATGCGGGTGGTTCGGTGTTGCCGCGCAAAGCGGCGGTTTTAACCGAACATTCCTACGCAGGAGATAAAGGAAACATGCCCCTTCATAGGGGTAGACGTGAGTTGGGCGCAAAGCCCGTACTTAGTCGGCCATCCTTCTTACCCGAACCGATGTTGACTTATCGTACGGAGGCGAGGGAAGTCCACTACAGCTTTAGTGCTGGAGCCGGACGTGGCTTACTCTGCTGAGAGCAGAATAGAGCTTAAATTTATATGCTTTCTTATCTTACCAAGTAAAAGAAGGTGCAGTAATGAAATCTGGTCTCATTTCGATCATCATTCCCTCTTTTAATGAAGCAAGTAACATTGAACTTATTTATAAAGCGTTGGATAAGGAATTTGCAGACATCCATTATGATTATGAAGTTCTTTTTATTAATGATGGCAGTACGGATGATACGTTACATTATATTAAAAAGCTGGCATCCAATAACCCAAGGGTAAAATATATTTCGTTTACAAGAAATTTTGGCAAAGAAGTAGCGCTGTTGGCCGGTTTTCAACATGTTAATGGTGACGCAACGATCGTTATGGATGCAGATTTGCAGCACCCCTGTTCGTTGATCAAACCATTTATTAAAGGATTCGAGGAAGGGTATCACCAGGTAATTGCAAAGCGGAACAGGAAAGGCGACGGTCGAATCCGTTCCTGTCTCTCTTCTCTTTACTATTGCATTATCAATAAAATTGTCGAGGTAGATCTGCGAGATGGAATTGGTGATTTTAGACTATTAAGCCGCAAAGCAGTTGAGGCGCTTCTCATGTTAAACGAAGGAAATCGTTTTTCCAAAGGGTTATTTTCCTGGATTGGTTTAAATCAAAAAATTATTTATTATGATAATGTTGCACGACAAAACGGCAAGTCAAAATGGTCATTTTCGAAATTATTTAATTATGGAATTGATGGTGTCATTTCATTTAATAACAAACCACTTCGACTTTGTTTTTATACAGGGGCTTTCATTTTATTACTGTCACTAGTTTATATCTTTGTTAATTTAATCATGATTATCAGGGATGGCATTACGGAACCCGGCTACTTTACGACCATTTCCGCGGTGCTTTTCCTTGGTGGGGTTCAATTGCTCAGCCTTGGTGTGATCGGTGAATATATCGGCAGAATTTATTATGAAACAAAAAAACGGCCTCATTATCTCATTCAGGAAACAAATATAAATAACGGAGAAAACAATGAAAGTAATCAGCAGAGAGTTTATAAAATTTATCCTGGTAGGGATCATTAATACAGCAAATTATTATATCGTCTACTTATTTTTACTTACAATTTTGGAAATCAATTATATGATGGCTCATATCTGTGGCTTCCTGATTAGTTTCATCATTTCATTTTTCCTGAATTCCTATTTTACGTTTATGGTGAAACCAACGTTATCGAAGTTTTTGCAATTTCCTTTGACTCAAGCTTTTAATGTAGCCGTTTCCTCTTTATTTATGTATGTGTTTGTTGAGTATTTCCAAATGGATAGTACAATCGCGCCAATCCTGTCTATTTTAATTACTACTCCACTTACTTTTATAATAACGGGAAAAATCTTAAAAAAATAACGGGGATTTGATATGAAAAAAAAACGTAACCTTTCCATCCTTTTTGGAGCAAGCCTTGTTCTTGCAATCCTTGCCCATCTGTTTTTTTTGAAGGAATGGACCCAAGGGCAATACATGGTAGGGCCAAATGACGGCTTGCAGCAGATGATGACATTCAAAAAGCTCCTTTATGAGCAATATACAAGCGGAAATTTCTTTTACGCGTATCAATATGGTTTAGGTGGCGGGACATACAGTCAATTAGCCTTTTACTTCTCGACGTCATTTGTATTCATCATCACTGCAGTTCTTGTTTTTTTATTGGAATGGATTCACCTGATTGAAACACCGGATATTGTTTTTTGGGCTAAGGCAGCTGTTTTTATAAGCATCTGCCGGTTAACACTCATTATTTTTATGACGACATATGTTTTTCGCTATATGAAATGTAATTGGCTGTCTGCGTTTATCGGGGCCGGTGTATATGGTTTATCTATTATGTATTACCGTCACGTAACGTATTGGGAGTTTTTTTCTGACGCGTTTCTCTGGGTTCCGTTGCTTGTGTTTGGCGTGGAAAAAATCATCCGTGAGGGACGGGTCGGATGGTTTATTGTTGCTATGGCAATAACGCTTTTTAACAATTTTTACTTTGCTTATGTCAATATCATTTTTATTGTCATTTATATTATATTTAGATGGCTTATTCAATTGGAGTCGAATGAAACAAGCAGACGGAGTCAATTAAAATTATATGTCAGTGGTGGACTGATCAGCTTTGGGATAAGTGCGGTGGCATTTATTCCTGCTGTTTATGGTTTTTTAAACAATTATCGACCATCCTATCCTTACGCCATTAAAAGCTTCGATTTTTCGGATAATATTTTATTTTTAAGTGCTTATGTTATTGTGCCTGCCCTTGTTTTACTTTTTCTTTTTACATTTTCCTTATATAAAATGAAAACTTTCCGATTGTTTGCCATCATGAGTGCTGTATTTATTTTTTTTCACTTTAGTCCGTTCGTGGCAAGTGCATTTAATGGTTTTTCTGCACCTCAATATCGCTGGGAATACCTGCTGTCATTCACGATGGGCGGAGCTGTTGCGGTAGGGTTGCAATATGTAAACAAGATAAGCAAGAAAGGAATTGGGCTATCAAGTATTATTGTGATCAGCCTTTATCTTGTTGTTTGTTATCTCGATGAGTCACTGCCCATCGCTTCTTTTCCGGTCATCTCCATATTATGTCTGCTAATTGCAACCATTACACTACTGTTTCTTTTTATTTGGAAGCGAAACAGGCCAAGGTATCTCTTATTACACATTGGGGTTTTACTTACCTGTGTTCTGCTCGCCAATGTTTATCAATACGCTATTTCAGAGGCGGGATCAGTTCAGAAAGTTACCAAAAGCTATTTGCTCAGTGATCGATATAATGGAAAAGAACAACGTGAATTGTTGCAAAAAGTGAAAGAACAGGATGCTGGTTCCTTTTACCGGATTGATTGGAAGGTCGGTTACTTAAATAACACCCCCATTGTTCAAGACTTTAATGGGATAAGCGCCTATTCAAGTATTCTGAACCAAGATATTCTATTTTTCTACCTGTATGATTTAAATATTGACATGGGCCGGGAAAGTGTCAGCCGTTATGCGACACTGGGAAATCGGGCAAACTTGTACAGCCTGTTTCAAGGCAAATACATGATGCGGGAAAAGGGCAATCCAGCGAGTGTTCCGTATGGTTTTAAGGAATTAATGGAGTCGGAACACTATACTGTATATCAAAATTCAAATGTATTGCCATTTGTACGCACAACAAAGCAAGTCTTTTCTGAAAAAGACCTGGAAAATGCTCCTGTTTTAAAAAGAGAACGCGCCATGCTCGAAGGGGTTATTGTAGCAAATTTGGACCGAACAAACGCTAACCTGCATGATGTACCTAACATCATAAACAAGACATCGATTGAAACGGTTGGTGCATCATATAAAAACAATAAACTGTCCGTCAATGAAAAAGAGGGAGGAATTGATCTTATTATCGATAAACCTGATATGGCTACAAGGGATTATTACGTCAGCTTTCATCTTGAAAGTTTGGCCAAAAGTCAAGGGTTTGCGTTAAAAGTAAATGACTACAGGACAACCCGCAAGCATAATCAATCCATCTATAAAACCTTTGTAGATGACCTTGTCATTCGTGTTCCAAAAGCAAATAAGATTTCGATCCGTGTACCAAGAGGAAAGTACATTTTGCGAGATCTTGCATTGTATAAAGAAAATTATCATACATTGGAAACTGCAAAAAAAACCGCAACAAAAAAGTCACAGGTGAACTGGGTCGATAATAAATTAACGATAACCTATAATAACCAGAACAATGATCGCTATATGATGCTGCCGATTCCATTTGAAAAAGGGTGGGAGTTAAGCATAAATGATGAACAGCAACCATTGAAAAAAGTGAATTATGCGTTCCTGGGGTTTCCTATAAAAGATGGGATCAATGAGATTAAATTAGTATATTACCCGCCATTTTTCAAGATCTCTTTAGCGGTGACATTGATAAGTATCCTGCTGACCCTTTTAATTATAAGACGAGGAAAGGGTAAGAAAGAACAAAGGCGCAAGCGCCCGATTAGCGGCGTATGTGCTGGACTGAGCCGTAGGAGATAAAGGAAACACGACGACCGGAGGGAGTCGATGTTGACTTATCGTACGGAGGTGAAGGAAGCACACTAGCCGCTGGGCGCTGGAGCCGGACGTGGCTTATCCGGTTATTAAGTTATCCACAGCCGCAAAATTTTATAATTTCCTAGACGACAAGACAGGAAATAGTGATTATAATGAAGGCTATATTTCCTTTCCCATACTTATTTTTGTAAACATAACAGGAAACAGCGCAGCTTATAGCGAATTATATAAGTAAGAATGGGTATGAAAGGGAGCTGGAAAATGGTAAAGGCAATTTTATTTGATTTGGACGATACATTGTTATGGGATAAGAAAAGTATTAAAGAAGCGTTTAAAGCTACATGTGAACTGGCAAAAGCAAAATATCATATCGACTCAGGTCTGCTGGAGGAAAAAGTGCGGGAAAATGCCCGTGAATTGTACGCCTCTTATGATACATATGCTTTTACCAAGGATATTGGCATCAATCCTTTCGAAGGACTTTGGGGGAATTTCGCGGACGAAGGGGAATCGTTTCGTAAATTAAAGGCAATTGTTCCGACATATCGGCGTGAATCATGGATCAAAGGCTTGAAAGCAATGGGAATTGATGATTCCAGTTTTGGTGCCACCCTCGCGGAAACATTTCCAACGATGCGCAAGAAAATGCCATTTGTTTATGATGATACGTATCCTGTACTAGATCAATTAAAAGGGAAATTTCAACTTCTGCTATTGACAAATGGTTCCCCCGATTTACAGCAGGCCAAACTTGATCTGACGCCAAAATTGGCAACATACTTTGATCATATTATAGTTTCTGGCGATTTTGGTAAAGGAAAACCAGACCCTGAAATTTTTGATTATGCATTAAAACACCTGCCCGTGAAGAAGGATGAAGCGATCATGGTAGGGGATAATCTTATGACTGATATCCTTGGAGCATCAAGGGCAGGGGTTGATTCTGTCTGGGTAAATCGTAATGGTGGCTTAAAACAAGGGGAAGTAATGCCGACCTATGAAATAGCTGATTTGGAAGGGCTTTTGCCGATTGTAGAGGGCTTGCAATCAGGTAAATTGGCTAAGCACTCGGTGCGGCAATGCTGATCAATATGCAAAGGTATTAAAAAGAAAACCCATTTCGGCACAGCAACAAGGAAATTATATGACGAAAAAAACGGCCTCCATTTAAATGAAGGCCGCTAATACCATAATTTACTTCGCCTCACTAACCTCAAGCTGGTTATGGGCATAATTTTGCGCCATTGCGACTGCATTTTTTGCTTCAATATATCCCCAATGATCATCAAACATTGGTGGGGCAGTAGTTTGCAAAATGCTCTTTACATCGTTCGGGCTAAGTGCAGGATTTGCCTCAAGCATCAATGCGACAACACCTGCACATATTGGGGTTGCCATCGACGTACCGGATAGCTGCAAATAATAGTCGTCGATAATTTGTTCCGGCACTTGTTTTTCCAACTCTGAATCTGGTGCCAGCAGCGAAATTATATCGGTCCCGGGTGCATAAATATCAGGCTTAATCAGTGAATCAATTGTAGGTCCTCGGCTGGAATAATCAGCAATTTCGTCGTCGGAACGTGACTCGGTATTTTGATCCACTGCCGATCCAACAGTGATAATGAACGGATCGATTGCTGGCGTACTGATTGTCATAGGCTTTGGTCCGTCATTCCCGGCAGCAGCACAAACAACAATTCCTTGATGCCATGCTTCTTGAGCTGCTTGGGCTAACGGGTCATCCCGATAGGATTCATAAGCCTCGGCACCTAAAGAAAGAGAAATGACCCGGATGTTGTAGTCTTCTTTATGTTGTATACACCAGGAAATGCCTTTTATAATGGTCGATAATCTGCCGCTTCCATTCTGATCCAGCACTTTTACCCCAATTAGCGAGGCTCCTGGTGCGGGACCAGTATATTTTCCGTCTGACTGATAGCCATCACCCGCTGCATCGCCAGCGCAATGCGTTCCATGTCCATTATCATCATATGCTTCTTTATTATCATTAATAAAATCTTTAAAAGCAACAATACGATTCGCTTGCTTTGTTAAATCATCATGAGGAAAAATTCCTGTATCAATTATGGCAATGCCAACGTCTTTTCCAGTAAAACCGGACTGTTCCTGTACGTTAATTGCACCAATTTGTTCCGTAGCAATGTCAAGCAGGGCTGTAACTTGACGATCGTAAAAGATCCGATCAATTGCTTCATGATCTTTGATTTTCCGTATCATTTTTGGTGTAAGATGACCACAGACCGTATTGTCCATTCCCAAATCATTGCCAATCTTGTTGTTCGCTTCCTGATGACAGGTTTTTATAAGATCATCCACCTTGCTCCTTTCCATGCTCTTCGCAAAATAAACAATAACTGGGATGTTCTCGTCGTCTGTTTCATAAGGATCTTTTTTTCGTTTGTACCGTAGTTCTTCCACTAATCCAGGATCCAGTTTCCGGCCGGCTTCATCATACCATACTCTTTTTCGACTGCTCATTTTGTTTCCTCCTTGTGATTTTATATTTTTAAAATCTACTTGCGAAACAACAATGATGTTGAACAAGGTATGCTAACCATCATCTGGGCTGTCCATTCACATATCTTGTTCGTTTTCTAAGAGTTTGCCAATCTGATAGGTGATGATTCATTTGATACTAGCATAGCAGGCCGGGACAAGGTTAACAATATGCCGAATTAATCAATTTTTTAGAAAAGTATCATGTTACTTTAAAACTAGAATTTGTAAAGTGGTTAGGTTGAAATGTCTGAATCTTGTAGTAATATAATTACTATAGACTTATAAAAAGGGGGATTAAGATGAATGCAAAGGATATAGTAAAACGATTTGGTTTGCAGATAAAAGAGGAACCAGTAAGTATCTATCCTTTTTCGCCCGTTTTTCGTGTCCCTTATCAAAAGGGAGATGTCATTGTTAAGCGAACGCAAAGGCGTGCAAAATGTTTGACAAACTATACCACCTCAATAAAAGAAAACGGGATTCAGGTCGTAACCCCTGTCCCGCTGGCTACAGCAAATCCGCAAAAAATCGGTAATGATACATATGTCGTTTATCCGTTCATCAAGGGGTTTACCTATTCCGGTAAAGACCAGGAAATTGTAGAGGCAGGTGAATTACTGGGACGTATTCATTCTTTGTCTCCAAAGGAAAACACGTTTTCTTTGGCAGAATATGATGTCTTTGATTTTACGGACGACGAAGTAGAAGAAAGTATGCAAGATATTGAACGTAGTGCCGAACAACATAACATTATTATCGACAGCATGGAATTAAAACAAAAGCTGCTGGAAATCGTCAGACAACAAAATAATTTTAAAAACAGCAATTTGCCGTCTATTGCAACACCACACGATTTCAAGGCAAATAACCTGATTTATACACCAGAACCCTATTTAATTGATCCCGATAATGCAATATGGATTCCCCGTATTTTTGACTTGGCATTAGCCCTTTTGTTATTTCATAATGAACTGTCGACTGCCCCGGATACAATCTTTACACCTCGGCAATGGAAGCTTTTTCTGAATGGATATAAGGCAAACGTCCAGTTGACCAATTTAGAAAAGCAATTCTGGCAAGAAGCAATTGAGCATGTCTTTTTAGATGAGGTGATGTGGCTGATGGCTGATGTTGAGGAGGATTGGGAGAGAGTGGAGCAGCGAAAACTGTTTGAAAGTTTGATAAAGATGTTGATGGATCCAGTTGATTATGGACTTGATATGTAGTATTGAATAAGATTGTTCAATACTAGGATATTCTCCTTCTGCATAATTTGCATTTAATTACAACCTGGATTCCCGGTTTTTTATACCTAGGCGCTTGAAACCCTTAATAACACTGGATTCTTCATTTGGCTCCATAGGTATAAATTAACCTATGTGTTGACGAAAATAATTCAAGGATCCTTTATTTATACGGCTTTAAAGAATCCTAGGTATAATTTTCCGGGAACCCAGGTTACAAAGATAACTAGCAAAAAAGTTAACGGAGGTTTTTTGATGGAACAGGGAAAACAAATAAGACTAACCCCAGGAGAAACATCACAGGGTGCTGTTTTACATTATGGAGGATATGGCTGTAAAGGATATTGCTATTCAGGAAATCACCACTATAAATGATAATCTAAGGATGTACACACCACAGATTTACTCTTATCTTTCGTATCCATATTCCATTCTTTTGACTTCATACAACGATACAAACACTATGTTATTCATACTGTTCCTTCTTATTGGGCATATTATGGAATGATCAACAAGTAAAAATGATCCAAGTAAGAAAGGATTGTCATCATGGAAAAAATTATTTTACGAGGATTTTTTGCATTGGGGCTCGGTCTGTTACCTATTTTATTTAGGAAGCCTTCAAAGAATTTGCTGATCACTTTCTTTTTGACTGGGTTTTTAGCGAATTTACTTGATGAATTTATGGTCAAAACCCGTCGAGTAAAGTATCCTGTCCGGCTGTTTAAACGATTTAGTGATAAAAGCATCTTGTTTGATTTTTTAATGCTACCCATTGCCTGTACGCTTTTTATAAAAGCAACATCAAAGTCGAAATGTTCTTCCATTATTGGTAAAGCATTTTTATTTAGTGTACCGATGACTGCTTTTGAATGGTTGTTGGAACGAAAAACGCGTCTCATTCGATGGATTCGATGGTCCGTAGTACATAATCTCATTTCGCTTACGCTTTATTTTCTTGGGGCACGCGGCTTTATAGGGGGTATCAATACGTATTCAGGAATGGACTTACTAAATAAAGAGGATGATGATTAGACATGTAAGCCTAAATAAGCTAGTAAAGAAGCTGCAGATATAGCTTCCCCCGACAACAGCCAAAGATGATCTCTATTGATGTAACGATCCTTAAACACAGAACTATGGATAGCGACATTACTTTGAATGAGGCATAGCGATAGAAGGGATTGTATGAAACCGAATAAAGAATATAAATCTCCTGTGGCAGCTTTATTGTGGTCGATCATAATGGCTGGTTTCGGCCAGTTTTATAACGGACAGTATTTTTTTGGTACACTGCTTTTAATATTGGAAATTGTTTTTAATGGTTTTTCCAGTTTAAATATGTCTATTCTTCATTCTTTTCATGGAGAGGCACAAAGGGCTCATGATATTTTCGATCATCAATGGGGGTTATTTTATCCGTCTACGTATGCTTTTTCAATTTGGCATGCTTATAACAAAGCAATTATTATAAATTATCAGCAAGAGGAGAAAGATCCTCCTAAAGAGACGTACTTAACGGGTTTTTTTATTGCATTTGTCGTTGGGATGAATGTTGGCGTTTATTATCACCACTACTTCCTCGTCCATATCCGGTTTTTTACATTCTTATCCAGTCCTATATTCAATGGGCTTCTTTTTGGAATTATTTGCGGTATCGTTGGGCACTTTTTGGAAAAGTACATAAAACATAAATGGAATTAAATCAAAGACAGGTTACTATAGCAACATTAGATTTTCCTACCCATGTTACAAGTTGCAGGTGGATTTGACCAATTTGGAAAAGTGATACTAGCAAAAAGCAACCGCGATGTCTTTTTAGGTGACAGATGTAGAAGAGAATTAGGAAAGGGGGTAGCAATGAAAACTGTTTGCAAGTTTGATTGAGATGTTGAGTGATTCAACTGATTATGGCTGACATGTAGTTCCATCCCTGCGCACCAAACGTTAAACCGACTTTTCCATATAGAGGGGGCTCTTATCGGAACGCCTTTTGATAAGGAGAATACAATAAAATGTATACGGTTTAGCTAAAACGATGTAGAAGAGGGAGTTTTATAATTGAAAGACATTACTGCTATTCTTGTTCAATATACCGATCAGGCATTATTGCAAAAGGCGCTCGTCTCTTTAAAAGAAATACGCTCCAGGTTGGAATCCATTATCATTGTCCAAGCGCAAAATAGTTCCTTCCAAAATCAACAAAATTGGTTTGAGCAAGTTCAGCTTGTTACAATCAAAAATAACGACCTTGGGGAAACCTTGAATACGGTTATTGACGGGGTAACAAGTCCATATGTGTTATTTCTTCATGATTCAGACTACCTGACTGCTAACATTAATGATGGATCCCTCCACATCCCAAACAAAAAAGCGATTTTAGCAACACTACATTGTCATCGCAACATTGTTACCCATTGGCCATTATTAGTCCCCACAGTGTTGCTAAAACAGGAACGTTTTATGTCCAGCTATCAGCTGCCTTTTAAGGAGGCACTTTTACCTGCTTGGCTTAGCAAAATGGACACTGCCTTTATAATTAAGAAGGAAGGTATCATCAAACAAGCAAGGAAAAATAATGCTGCAAATACAATAGAGAAGCAGCAATTTATCCAGAAATATCAGCAACAAAAAATAAAAACGGATCACCCGGCCATTACTGTTTTGCTAGCAAATTATAATATGAGGAAATATGTAGAAACAGCTATTGCTTCCTGTTTCATGCAAAGTGAACAACCTCAACAGGTTCTAGTCATGGACGATGGATCAACGGATAATTCACTTGAACAACTAAAGCGCTGGGATAATGGAAAGCAAGTGCTTGTATTTCGTAAAACAAATGAGGGAAAAGCAAGGGCATTAAACGATTTGTTACCGCATGTTACATCTGATTTTATATTGGAGCTTGATGCTGATGATTGGCTTGATCCTGACGCCATTTCTGTTATAAAGCAAAATTTATCAGACCTTCCGAACGATGTTTCGGTGTTGTACGGCAATTTGCGGAGATGGAAACAGTTAAAAAATGAAGTGGATGTACTTTTTAAAGGTGTTGCCAAAGGAAAAGCTGTCAATGGCCTAAACGATTTGTTAGGGTATCGTTTTCCCCTTGGTCCTCGAATATACCGAACATCGTTTTTACAAAAGGCAGGGGGATTTCCTGTCATCACTTTTGAAAATGGCAGGCTGTATGAAGATGTAAGTGTATTATGCCGTTTAATAAAGGATTCCCGATTTAGCTACCGCGACTTTACTGTGTACAACATACGGGAACATCAGGAGAGTATTACAAAGATCAACAATAAGAAGTGGAATGACTTTATAAAATTAGTATCCATTGACTGAGAAGAACAATGGATATGTCTTTTACCCATTGTTCTCGGCAAACTTTTTGACTACTGAAATAATGTAGTCCTGTTTCTCAACGGAAAGTGTAGGAAAAATTGGCAACGCTAATATTCTTTGAGCTGCTTTTTCGGCAATCGGGAAATCACCCTTCTGATAGTCAAGATAGTGGAAAGCCTTTTGCAAATGCAGCGGAATCGGATAATAAATAGCAGAGGCGATGCCGTTATTATTTAGTTCCTTTGCAAGCTCATCCCGTTTGTCTAATTCGATACAGTACTGATGGAAGGTGTGCCTTCGCCTTTCCGGGATGGTTGGTGTTTTAAAAAGATTGTTGAAGCTGTGCGTGTATCTTCTGGCGATTTCTATTCGCTTATGCAAATAGGAGTCTAAATAAATAAATTTGGTAAGCAAAATTGCTGCCTGAAATTCATCAAGCCTGCTGTTCATACCAATTGCCGCATGATGATATTTCTGTTCGCTCCCATGATTCCTGAGTATATTTATTTTTTCATACCATACCTTCTGATTTGTTGTGACAAGCCCACCATCACCAAATGCACCGAAATTTTTGGACGGAAAAAAGGAGAAACAGCCAATGTCCCCAATTGCGCCTGCTTTTTTTCCTTGGTACTCGGTTCCAAAGGCTTGACAGGCATCCTCGATGACATACAAGTTATTGTCACTTGCGATTCGCTTTATTTCCTGCATATTAGCCGCCTGCCCAAATAAATGAACGACCATAATCGCTTTTGTATGATGGGTTATTTTTTCTTCCAATTTTTCGGGGTCAATGTTATAAGTAGTTTCCTCAATATCAACAAACACCGGTTTTGCCCCAGTTTGTGCAATTGCCTCGGCAGTCGCAAAGAAGGTAAATGGGGTAGTGATGACCTCATCTCCTGGTCCAATGTCTAATGCTTTTAAAGCTAATATAAGGGCATCGGTACCATTTCCTACTCCAAGACTATAAGATGTTCCTAAATAGCTGGAAGCTACCTTTTCCAGTTTTTTCCCTTTTTCCCCTAATATATATCCCCCACTATTTAAAACCTCGGTTAATTCGGTTAAGAGGGGATTTCTTAACAACTTAGCCTCTTCTTTTAAATCAACCATTGGTATCTGTCCGAATTTATTATTTTGCATGTTTAATTCATCCCTTTACTTGCATTTCCGATACTTTGATAATCAATGCCCAACGTGGTAATCTGTTCTTTGTTTAGTTTATTTCTTCCATCAAAAACCAGCTGACAGTTGCTAAATTGCCTAAACCCAAGATCGGCGTATTCTGAATGAAAGGCTTGGAGAATTACTACATCTATTTTGGAAACAAAAGAGTCATCCAATGATAACGGGTGAACACTAAATTCGGCAATTTCGTGATCTGAAAACTGTGGATCATTTACGAAAATATTTGCATTTCTATCTTGTAGTAAATCAATTAATAACAATGTGGTAGACTTGGTTGGCTCCTTGACATTTTCCCGATAGGATAAGCCTAAAATAAGCACATTTTTATTCGCCAGGGATCCGAGCTCTTTTTCAATTTTTAAAATTGCGTCATTTGCCATGTTATCATTGATTTGCCGTGACAGCGTCGTTAGCCCCTGGCCCAAGCCTTTGTTGATAAAAAAGTGGGGATAAATTGGGATGCAGTGTCCGCCAACCCCAATACCAGGGGAATGTATATGTGAATAGGGTTGACTATTGCTAGCTGCGATCACTTCTGAGATATTCACTCCTTTTTCATCGGCAAACTGGGCAAGTTCATTTGCGAGTGCAATATTCACATCACGATACACGCACTCTGCTACCTTGGCGAATTCTGCCGTTTCCAATGAACTTACTTTGATTAATTCGCCGCTAAGTGTTTGTTTGTAAAAGTTTGCAGCAAGTTCAACACTTTTCTCGTTAATTCCGCCAATGATTTTCGGATAGTGCTGCAAATCTTCAATAATTCGATTGGAGTAAACTCTTTCGGGACTATATGCCAGATAGAAGTCCTTACCTAAACGCAATCCCGCCACTTCTTCTATTTTTTTGCCGAACCGATGTTGTGTATCCCCTGGTGGAAGTGTTGTTTCAAAAATGACTAACGAGCCTTTTTTAATCCCCTTGGCTATGTCTTCAACCGCTTGATCAATAAAGCGGTAATCGGTATTATTTTGCTGATCAATTAATACGGGAACAATCACAACAATTACATTTGCTTGGGAAACGGCTTCTGTACTTTTGGTAGTAGCCGTTAATGTTTTATCTTTATACGCATTTGCGACTAGCTGATCTAATCCTGGCTCATTGTTAATATGGGATTTACCTTGATTGACAGCATTTACGACATCATTGTTAATATCTGCACCAAAAACATGGCATCCATGATTGGCAAACACAGCAGCTAATGGCAGCCCAATCTTGCCGAGCCCGATAACTGCCACATTCGGCAGTGACTGGTTTTGATCTATCATTCTATTTCAACCTCATTTCTATGATCGTAACAAATTTATTAACAGTTTATGTAGTTGAAAAATAAAATGATTGGACTGTTTTGTTGGGTTGTATCTTGATTTATTGTCAATATCATCAAGTAAGTTTTACGAGCCAGATAGTATGTATACGTTATTGCTTTAATCGGCTGTAAATGGAAAACAGCTTTTTTTCCATATGTCCCCAGCTGAAATATGTTTCCATTATCTTGCGGGCATTTGTACTCATTTTGATAATTTCACTGCGATTGGAATGAAGGTTGCTCAGTGCATGAGCATAATCAGCAGCTGTTGCCTGCTGTTTCTTGACAATATACCCACAATGATAGGTTTGAATAAAATTCTCCATATCCTTGCATTGGTTAACCAGTACGGGTATGCCATTATTCAAATAGCTGAAGAATTTGTTTGGCATAGCATATCGATTATTCAGGGAATATTCGGCATCCAAATCGATCCAACCAATATCAACGTCTTGCATAGCTTCCGGAATGGAATCATAATTTACCCATCCAGTAAATTCCACTTTGCTTTCTAAATGAGAAGGAACAGGAGGATCCGTATCTTTGGCTAATTTTTTTCGTCCGCCTATAATCCTTACTCTCAGGTCAAAGTTCTTGTTACACGTTTCCACAATATTCATCAGCTTTTTAAAACTCCCGCGTTTCGTATTGAGCACACCTTCAAATCCGATGAGCAGATCCTTTCCTTTGCCTTGACCTGGGTTATATTCGGATGTTAATGGCGGGGAATTATAGATTACTTCAACCGGAGTCTTGGGGTTTATCGAATGAAACCATGATTTAATCGATTCGGATACCGTAATCACGTAGTCTACCTCTTTTAACATATACGCAAGCATTTCACGTTTCAGCTTTTGTGTGCTTTGCGCCTGTTTAACCAGCGGGTCTGGTTCTAATTCATGGCTATCGTAGATTAATTTGCAATTTTTCCCTATTGCAGTTAGTGCACGCTTGATTCCGACACCAGAATAAAGTGAAAAAAATTCATGAGCATGATAGATATCTGCCTGTTGCTTTATTCCCAATTGTGTTAACGGATCATTAAAACGTGAATCGCTTCCAGAACGGAGATTGTGATGCAGACCTTTGATATTTTTTTCTGGATCTATCTGTTCATAAGTAACCACTTTAATACCTTCATGAAAAAACGTAGGGGAGCGAAAACGGTCGTGAAAGATAGTTCCATCTACGTCAAACAGGTAACCATCTTTTCTGGGCACAATCATTGTTACCCGATAACCTCGTTTGTTAAGACTTTTGGCTTCCTTTTTAAAAATTCGTGCGTCTAAAAAAGGATGTTCCGATACAAGAATACAAACATTTTTAGGCATTATGATCCTCCAACTCACGCTTTACGTTTTTCCTGCACTTTCTTTAAAAGCTAAGAAAGTATATAAATTTTGGCTTTATTCTGCTCTCAGCAGGGTAAGCCACGTCCGGCTCCAGCGCCCAGCGACTAGTGGACTTCCCTCACCTCCGTACGATAAGTCAACATCGGTTCGCTTTCAGCTCACCGTGTTTCCTTTATCTCCTACGGCTCAGTCCAGTCCATACGTCGCTAAACGGGCGCTTGCGCCTTTGTTCATGTGTAATTCATTACCTACTCTCTATGATATTTGCGTCCATGTAAAATCATGTTCGGAAAGTGATAATAAGTAAGACCAAATTCAAGTTAATGAACCACAAATAGAATGGCGAATAAAATGGATTAAACGTTTTATGGAAAGGAGAAAAAAATGAAAATTTTAACGGTTATCGGAGCAAGACCGCAATTTATAAAGGCATGTATGTTGTCTAGAATGATAAGATCTGATTCGAAAATGGAAGAAATTATCGTACACACTGGACAACATTACGATGATAATATGTCGGCCATTTTCTTTAACCAATTAAAGCTGCCAAAACCAGATTATTATTTAGGGGTAGGGTCTGGATCTCATGGAAAACAAACAGGTAAAATGTTAATGGATTTGGAGAAGGTGATGCTCCTTGTTAGACCAGATATCGTATTGCTATATGGCGATACCAATTCAACGCTAGCCGGATCCCTGACAGCTTCAAAGCTTCATATTCCAATAGCGCATGTAGAGTCCGGATTGCGCAGTTTTAATAAAAGTATGCCTGAAGAGATTAATCGAATTGTCACGGATCATCTCTCTGATTGGTTGTTTTGTCCTTCGAATACTGCTATTGAGAACTTAAAAAGGGAAGGGATCGAAAAGGGAGTATATCTCACGGGCGATATCATGTATGATGCTGTTCTGCATTTTAAACATCATGCCTTAAAACAATCGTCCATACTAAACGAGTTATCACTTTCCAAAAATAACTACTATCTGGCAACCATTCATCGGGGTGAAAACACGGATGACCCCGAACGCTTAAAATCGATACTTGAAGCTTTTCAAAAGGTAAACATGGAGGTTGTCCTCCCGCTACACCCCAGGACCAAAAGTAAAATAAACCAATTCAATTTTACCGATTTCATTTCGTCTTCGTCTATTAAAATCGTAGAGCCGCTACACTATTTTGACATGTTAGCTGTTGCTTCGCAGGCAAATGCTATTTTAACGGACTCTGGAGGATTACAGAAAGAGGCCTACATGCTTCAGGTTCCTTGTATTACGCTACGAGATGAGACAGAGTGGGTAGAAACTGTAATGGCAGGCTGGAATCACTTGGTCGGTACAGATACGCAGCAAATCGTCAATACAGTAAAGGCACTTCAAGTCCCCAAGGAATATGTACCGCTTTTTGGGGATGGAAGTACTTCAAAAAAAATAGTTGATATCCTCATGAAAAGCTTTGGAGAAAATTGATGGGGTGAGAAAAACTCACCTCCTTTCTGCTAAATCATTTATGGGCTTATAATTTTTTATAAACCTCGATATACTGATTAATTACCTTCTGTGCACTATGATGTTGTTTGGCATAAGCTCTTCCTTTAACACCCAAACTCTTCCATTGGTTAGGGGTATTGATCAAATTGCCCAAAACAGTGGTAATGGTATCCGGGTTTGCGTTAACAATTGGAATTTTTGCGGGATATTTATCTATTAGATCTTCCCTTATATAGCATATTACCGGTTTTCCCAATGCCATCGCCTCTGTACTGAGATAACCGTAGGAACCAATTCTTAGCTGATCAATAACGATATCAGCCTTTGCTAAAAGTTTCATTGTTTCCTGATGATCCATGCCTTCAATTAATTTAAATTCAAGGGAAACTCCGGAATTTTTCAATTGTTTCACAGCTTCCAAAATAAATTCTGTTCCTTTTAAATCACGTTTTGTGGGAGCGTGAACAATAAGAGGTGTTGCCTTACCTTTTGGATAATTTGGTTGTAGTTCATTGTGATCAATGATATGTGGAATCACATGGATATACTTATATGAATCTGAGATATATCTCTCTAACTCATGATCCTGGACAATTGCATGATCAATATATTTGGACAAAACAGCTAAGCTATTATTTATTTTTCCTTCTGTCCACCCAGGTTTTACCCGAACATAGGGGTTGTTTTTTTTGGCTACCGAAAGAAGCCGAATGTCTGAACCGTGATGATGGACAACCATTTTCTTGCCAGCTTGTTTCAAAATTTCCAAGTCCTTTTTATCGGGGAAAAATGTTTCTCCAAAATGAAAGTGAAAGATGTCATACGTTTGTATCGATTCTTGTAAAAACTGTTTTATTTTGGTATACCTTTCCGTTTCTGGAAGTAAATTGAGTTTCAAACATATATCAGGTTTGAATTTAAAAGGATGTTCATTAAAATGACAAGATGTAGACTGCACTCCCATTGATCGTAATGCCTTTGACAATTCAATCATAGGAGAACCATAAGAAATATGAAGTACTCTCAAATGTACCTGTCCTTTCTTTTGATTATAAAGGTGAAACACTGTACAGATAAAACTTATTTTCTCTTCACCACATAGTATTAACGTATTAACAACTTTATTGAATTATTCATACAGATATAAATAGATATGTCCATTTTAGGAGGAGACAAAGGTGGATTTAAATCTTAAAGGGAAAAAGGTGTTAATTACTGGAGGATCAAGAGGGATTGGAAAGGGGATCGCTAAGGCTTTTCTTGACGAGGGGGCAAAGGTCGGAATTGTAGCTAGAAATAACAAAGAACTTTTACTAGCTAAGCAAGAATTAGGAGTAGAAATCTACCAAAAAGACCTTTCAAAATATGAAAATAGAGAGCAGCTAATAAAGGAATTTATTAATGAGTTTAATGGCATTGACATTCTTGTTAATAATATGGGGGCTAGCCATGGCAGTACGGTTCTTAATACACCCCCACATATATTTGAGGAAGCGATGGAACTAAATTTTATTGCTGGGGTTCATTTATGCCAATTGTCAAGTAAACACATGATAGGTAATGGGGGAGGGGTTATTATAAATATTTCCTCAATTTATGGAAAAGAATCCGGAGGTTTACCTTCATATAACGCTTCAAAAGCTGCTTTAATCAGTTTTACAAAAGCATTTAGTTCGGAGGCAATAAAAAATAATGTTCGGGTAGTTGGAATTTCTCCGGGTGCCATTTACCATCCAAATGAGGAATGGCAACGGAGGTTAGCACTTGATTCCAACTTTCTTGATAAATACGCCCACGATAAAATACCAGCAGAAAGACTTGGAAAAACAGAAGAGATTGGAAATGTTGCAGTATTCTTAGCTTCCGATAAGGCTTCATGGGTAGTCGGAACAACGGTAACTGTAGATGGCGGGCAATCTCGATTAAACTTTTAGATAAAATAGTAGAAAGGAATGGACAAAGATTGAAGCGACAATCAATTGAGAATAGCACTGTATTAGTCGTTGGTGGCGCCGGTTTTATTAGTAGTCATTTGGTAGATAATCTAATAACAGAGGGGGCAAAAAGAGTAATAATTATTGATAATCTTTTTATTGGAAAAAAGGAAAACTTAAACCACGCCTTAAATAAAGGAGCAATTTTTCATGTGGATGATGCCGAGAATCAAGAAGTGCTTGACTACATCATGGAAAAATATGATATTGACATTGTATTTAACTGTGCTACCAAACCATTAAATTATTCTTTTATTAATCCTTCCAATGCTTTTTTGACAAACGTAATTGTCATGAAAAACTTATTGGAGCTGCAGAGAAAGAATGCCTTTCAAACATTATGTCATTTTTCTTCTTCAGAGGCATATGGTTCAGCCCAATATCAACCTATGGATGAAGGACATCCGCTTGTTCCTTTGACCACATATGCAGCAGGGAAGGCTTCGGCCGATTTGATGTTGCAATCTTATGTAAGAATGTTCGATTTAGATGCCTTTATTGTTCGTCCTTTTAATAACTATGGACCGAGGCAAAACTTTGAAGGAGAGCTGGCTGGGGTAATCCCGACTACAATTAAAAAGATTCTTGAAGGTGATGCTCCGGAGATTCATGGAGACGGCAGGCAAACAAGAGACTTTATTTATGTTGAAGATACAGCTAATATCGTGTTAAAGGTCTTTCCTATTATTCCTCCCGGTGAATGTGTAAACATTACAACAGACCAGCAAACCACGATTAAGACGGTTGTGGAAACCATAATTGATGTTATGAATTATCAAGGAACTGTTCTTAAAAGGTCCGCCCGAACGGCCGATGTTCAAAGCCATCGAGGTTCGGTAAAAAAACTGCAAGATATGGTTGGTAAGGTTCAAAAAACTTCCTTTAAAGATGGCATAGTGAATACTGTAAATTGGTTAAAAGAAGTAAAGGGAATACCCATTGATCATTAAATTTGTTCAGACACAAAAAGAATTTATCACAATGAAAATGAGGTGACTAAGTCTCACCTCATTTTACATATGACCTTATTTTACTTCTCCTTGCAAATACCCTTTCCATCTTAGTAATGTTGCATTGATTTTCGCGTCTTTCTCGATTGAATTTAATGCAGATAGCTGATGAATATGCATAATATGATATCCCCACTTTGCAACATTTGGAAATCCTCCATCCGTTGTATAATGGGTTAAGTCATATGCTGACCGATTCCCTAAATCATACAAAGGAAGCATTCTTTTTAGTGAAGTGATTCCCTCTTTATATAACCATTTTGCTTCCTTATCGCCTGTTGTTTTATACAAATCATATAAGCCAATCAAGGCAAACATGAAACCGTTTAAAATATAACTTGGAGGATCTGTTGGACATTCCTCATAGAATAGAAATTTATTTTCAAATTTGGCTTGCACACCATTGTTAGTTGATGGCGTTTTAAAAAGGGTCTTAGCTTTTAATGCACAAATACTATATTTATTATCTTCTGTTAGAAAAGTTGCTCGAGATAAAACCGACATTGCCATACCTAAACCGATGGCTGAATACCATGGGGCTTTTAGTTTATTTAGTCTGCTGGAAAAAAAGTTATGATCAAATATATATGCCCAACCGCCTCTGGAATCTTGGTGATTTACAAACCAATTAGCCACTTTTAAGAATTTGTTTTTACTATCCTGGTCATTATTTTTTAAATATAGGCTATAATGTTGTAAACCATATTGAGCGATAGTAGATGGATTATAATGTGTACCATGGGAATAAACTGTTTTCGGTATTCCTTCAGAAGTGAATTTTACATTCCAGCTTTCAACCCTGTTTTTATCATAACTCAAGTAATTTCCGTTATGATTATAGGATTCAATATCTGATACCTTTGAGTTGGTCACGTTTAATTTTAACATTTTCTCTTTTTCATTCCATAATTTTACGATATTGAATCCCTTTTCTATTAATGAGAGCGGTATAAATAATTCATCCTCAATCTTTTTCCCTACAGCTTCAAACCGATCATGTATTACTACTTTAAAATTATTGATTGATTTTGATTCCAAAATAGTTCACCTCACCTTATATTGAAAAACAGTTCCTTATAATTTTTTGTAAACCTCAATATACTGATTAATTACCTTCTGTGCACTATGATGTTGTTTAGCATAAGCTCTTCCTTTAACACCCAAACTCTTCCATTGATTAGGGGTATTGATCAAATTCCCCAAAACAGTGGTAATGCTATCCGGGTTTGCGTTAACAATTGGAAGTTTTGCAGGATATTTATCTATTAGATCTTCCCTTATATAGCATATTACCGGTTTTCCCAATGCCATCGCCTCTGTACTGAGATAACCATAGGAACCAATTCTTAGCTGATCAATAACGATATCAGCCTTTGCTAAAAGTTTTATTGTTTCCTGATGATCCATGCCTTCAATTAATTTAAATTCAAGGGAAACTCCGGAATTTTTCAATTGTTTCACAGCTTCCAAAATAAATTCTGTTCCTTTTAAATCACGTTTTGTAGGAGCGTGAACAATAAGAGGTGTTGCCTTACCTTTTGGATAATTTGGTTGAAGCTCATTATGATCAATGATATGTGGAATAACGTGCGTTTCCTTATAATAATCATTAATATAGGTTTCTAATTCATAATCCTGCACAATAGCATGGTCAATATATTTGGATAGTTGTGCTAAGTTTTCTTTGATTTTTTCCTCTGTCCATTCTGGTTTAACACGGACGAATTGATTTTGGCTTTTTGCTGCCGATAATAGACGCACATCGGAACCGCGGTGATGGACAACCATTTTCTTACCCGCTCGTTTCAATATTTTTAAATCCCTTTTATCAGGGAAAAAGGTCCCGCCAAAATGAAAATGAAAGATATCATATTCCTTTATAACTTTTTTAAAATACTGGTTAATTTTTTTTTCCCGTAAATGTTCTGGTATGTCTTGCAAGTTTAGACAAACATCTGATTGGAAGTTAAAATGATTTGCGTAAAAGTGACACGCGGTAGCAGTAACACCTGTTGATCTTAATGCCCGACATAAATTAATCATTGGTAATCCGCCTTCAGGAATATGCAATACGCGCACCTTTTCCCCCCTTTCCTTCATGACAAGTTACGGTTGTCAGTTCCCCAGATGTTGATAAATTTGAAATAATCGATCCTCCATCTTTTCCCACGAATATAGACGCTCCATTACTTTGCGAGCATTTTGACTCATTTGTGTTAATTTGCTTTTATTATTATGAAGAAAAATTAAAGCGTCTGCGAAATCCTGAGCTGTAGCCTGCGTTTTGTCGACAACAAACCCACATTGATGCTTACGGATAAAGTCTTCCATTTCATGACATTTATTTACTAAGACGGGTATCCCGTTATTTAGATAGCTAAAAAATTTGTTTGGCAATGAGTAGTCTCGATTAAGGGATTGATTAACATCATCTATATCAATCCAGCCAACATCAGCATCTTTCATATGCTTGGGAATAGAATGATAATCAACCCATCCGGTTAACTGGATGACATTTTGAAGGTGTTTCGGTATTAAAAAGGAATCACCAAATCGAGTTCCTCCAATAATTTTGAATTGGAAATCGATTGCTTTTGAGCATATTTCAGAAATGCCTATAACCTTATCTTTGTTTCCTCTTTTAGCATCAACGTTCCCTACATAACAAGTAATGAATTCGGCGTTATCGAACTTTTTAGGTGCATAGTCTTTGGTAAGTGGGGGGGAATTATAGATTACTTCCACAGGCACGTTCGGTTTATGAGCTATATACCATGATTTAATTGAATCAGAAACAGTAATGATATAATCTACTTCTTCAAGCATGTAAAGAAGTTTTTGTTCCAAAATCTTTCTTTTTTCCTCGGAATAGCGAGGGTCTAAAGGGTCAGGTGTCAACTCATGGCTATCATAAATTAACTTTACATGTTTTCCTTTTCTTTTCTTTATCAATCGTTTTATACCAATTCCTGCAAAGAGGGAAAGGTATTCGTGGGTATGATAGATATCTGCGTCTTCTTGGATAGCGAGTTTGGTTAAGGGATTGTTAAACCCCTGTTTTTCCCAAACGTCTTCGGTGTTTAGGACTTTATTTAAGTGGTTCCTGCAACTCTCCGAATCATAAGTGACAATCTTAATTCCCTCATGGGTGAAAACTTTATTTCTGAAGCTTTTTGTAAATGGGGTACCATCAATATCGAATAAATGTCCATTTTTTCTCGGAACTATCATTGTCACATTATATCCCTTTTTTTGTAAGCTTTTTGCTTCCTTCTTAAAAATCCTTGCGTCCAGAAATGGATGATAAGCAACAACCATGCAAACCTTTTTTGACACAATTATTCATCCTTTCTCTAGTAAGATGTTTGCTCCCACTATTCTTACGAAGGTATCTTCCTTGCGGGAACACCGGCTGCTACAATACCATCTTCCATATTCCTGGTAACAACAGCTCCTGCCCCAATAACAGTGTTCACACCAATTGTAATGCCGGGTAACAGGGATGCGTTATTGCCAATCTTGGCTCCCGTTTTAATGTACGGTCCTTTTAAGGAATACGGTTTTGCCCCCATATATTTATCATTAGACATGGAGACGCAAGGACCAATGAAAACGCGATCCTCTAGTGTTGTATCACCAGTTATATAAGCATTTGTTTGAACGGTACAGGATTTACCAATGGTCGTATTTAATTCCACAATGGCAGCTCTTCCGATCACTGATTCTGCACCGATGCTAACGTTCTCCCTAATACCAGCATGATCGCCAATAAAAACATTTTCACCAATAGAGGTGCCGGAATAGATAGATACCAAATGGCCAATACGAGTACCACATTGTATAACAAGCCCATTGTTAGCTTTAAAAGTCTTTCGCATTCGCTCATTAACGCTAGGTTCGATGCCTAGCACACAGTTACAGCCAATGGTAACGTTATCACCAATTTCTGTCCCCCTTAAAATGGTAGTATGATGTCCGATCACAACATTTTCACCAATCATCACATCTTGTTCAATAGCCACATGGTTTCCTAGCTTGACGCTTTTTGGAATAGTAGACAACTGAAAACCTCCTTTATTATTTTTGAATGACGCTTTCGATTTTTTTAATAAGCTGGTCTGATCGTTGTTTAACGGAATGCCTTTTCCGGATAAACCGGTAACCCTGTTCCGCTATAGTTTGTCGTTCGGTTTCATTAGCCAAATAGTAGGCTGCTTTATCCATAAAATTATTTTCATCAATTGGTATGAAATGATAGTCAGGGACAAAGCCAAGATCCTCTAATTCTTTGAAGGTTGGAGCTAACAGTAAGGTTTTGCAAGCAAGCACTTCAAAATATTTTATGACAGGATATTGGAATACGGATGGACAGGTGAATACAATTTTCGCCTGGTTTATTTCTCTTGCATATCTTTCACCAATAAAATGTTGGTTTTTTTCATCTTTATTAAAGTTCCGATATCCAGGATGCTTGTGATAAATAAAATCTGGATTCCCTTTATATGTCTTGATGATTTTTTGCCGTAATGGGTAATGATCGCTAACTGCTCCCATCATCAACAGGTTGATATTCTTATCTATGCCGTAATCACGGAATATTTCTGTTTGAACAAAATGTGGAAACCATTCCATTTTATCAACAAATTCGGGATAAGTTTGGATAAATTTATCGCGTATGACTGTAAATAAATGGTTAATATTATTTTTGGTGATGAAATTTCTCCGCAAATTGATGAAGCGGTGTACATCATTTATGAATAACCCAGTGGGGATACCGGAATGGGACAGGCCCTTAATCATCGGGGACATTTGTTGGTCTATGTCATTTAATAATAAGATAAAGTCCGGTTTGGTGGGGAGCTGCTTCAAAATAAAATCAATATGGCCAGATTTTCGCCATATCATTACGTTTGCTCTTTCCTTTAGCTCTTGTTCCAGATCATAATAAATTCTATGTATGAACTGTGAAGTGTCTTCTGTAACAAACAACACATTTAACATTTTCCCGCCTCCTTTTTTCCAAGAATCTAGTATTTTGGTCATCGTACAAGCGCCAAATTTATTTTTTCGTTATGAACGTCTACCTCACCGAAAAGCTAGTGCATAGGATATTTATGAGCAGTACAAAGAGTGAGGAGATATTTTATGAAAGTAGGCGTAATTGGAACAGGTAATATGGGAGAAAATCATGTACGAACATACTTATCGTTACATGATCATTGCCAGCTTGTTGGTATATACGATAGTGATGAAAAAAAAGGACAGCAAATTGCCAAGAAATATAAGGTGAAACAATTTCAATCCATGCCTGATCTGCTACAGTCAGTTGATGCCGTCAGTATTGCTGTACCAACTGAATTTCATTATGATATCGGTCTAACTTGTATCAGGCACAAGGTACACATGTTGATGGAAAAGCCAATTACGAGTACAGCCGTTCAGGCTGAAGATTTACACCATAAAGCTGCAGCAGCAGGTATAAAACTTCAGATAGGACACATCGAACTTTTTAACCCATTCATTCGATATCTGATCAAGGAACTGAAGAAAGAGTCTATTATTGGTATTGATTTTCTAAGAATGAATCCGTATGATGAGAGGATTAAAAATGTTGATGTGGTAAAGGATTTAATGATTCATGATCTATATATTTTACCTGAATTGCTTGATGATGAAATCGTAGAATTTTATGCGCTTGGCAATATTATGGAAAATACACCAAAACACGCAGCAGTCATTTCCAGATCATCACAAGGGGTTACAGCCCAGCTGACGGCCAGTTTTAAGGCGAAAAGAAAAATCAGAACCATGCAAATTTTGACTGAAGATGCTTTTATTGAAGCCGATATCCTTAACAATAAAATAAGGCGAACCTACCCTATGATTGAGCATACAAGCCATGCTCCAATAACTGTAACCGAAAATATTCAAATTGATAGTTCCATCCAGCCATTAGAAATTCAGTTGTTGGATTTTCTGAATTGTATTATGTCCGATACAGAGCCTTCCGTTACCGGGAAAGACGGAGCGAAAGTATTAATGATTACCAATGAAATAAGCAAGACAATCCGAAATGGGAAACAGTGATCGTTTTATAACCGTTATCTAGTTCAGAGTACATTCATTCATGTACTCTTTTTTTGTTTTTTATTGTAATGATTGTATGCCATGTTTTATGCATTTATTCGTGAGCTTTTAAGATAAGTGGGGGCAGAAGTATTAAGGGGATGGATGATCTATTGATATGAAACATAAAAAACCGGAAAATGAGGTATTGAATCCTATTTTCCGGTGCTTGCTGTTTGTTAGGCTGCTACAGGAAAGCGAATAAAGTTTATCGCATCCAGTGAGATATATAATCTGGTACTGTCATAACCGCTGTTAACGTCAATAACGAGAACCAATTCAGCGGTTACTGTTGAAAGAATTCCTTCCACCAAATTGTTATCAGTAGCGACCTCCACACTTGAACCGACTCTGGTTGCTAGTTCCGCTGCAAACGTATCTTCAAACATCCGTATCCCTCCTTACATTTGACTGACAAATTCAATTTTATCGATGCGAACCAATACTTGATCACCGGTACCACTTTCAATTAAAACAATATAGTCGTTTCTTACTGCGATTAGTAGACCGGAAACCATACCAAAAGGCGTTGTCACTTGTACCTGTTCATTTAATGCATTGCATAATACTTCTCGAATTGTCGTAGGTGTGGTTGGTGGACAGGTATCTGAACCGCTACCTGAACCGTCACCTGAACCGCCTCCTATTCCAACATTGAAATCTACGTCTAAGCCTGGTAAACCAACTGAAAAATCAGTATTTAACCCGCTGTTAGCTGCGATATTTTGTGACAATTGGTTAAGAAACCTTACAAGATCCGCCTGGCGATTTGTTAGTGCCAATTGTACTCATCCTTTCTGTAATATAATCTTTTCTCTATTTACTATATTCTCATCTAAACCTTCTGTAAGGGCGTTTAAGTCTAAAGATAGATAATTCCACCAATATCCTAGAATCTCAGATAGTTAACTAGGTTGAGGTTTGCAAGTAAGGAAACGGCCCTTGTCCTAGTTGAAAGCACATTTTTAATAGATTAACGGATATTGCACTAAACAGGTGCACAAAATGTATGGAAATAGACTATTAGTCCTAACACAGACACTTCTTATGAATATACTATATAAAAATAAGTGCTGGAGGTGGATTTTTTGAGTAATAATAATGGGTTTGAAAACTTTTCAACTCAAATTATCGATATGCTTGTGGATACAACATTAAAAAAGCACGGTGCAAAATTAGATGCAGAAAAACTCGATTCCCAAGATAAAGAAAGAATTAGAAATTTAGTGGAAAGCTTGAAACAGAGTGTGGATGATTTAACACGGGTTCGGAAGGAGGAAGGGAATCAGGAAAAAGAAAAAGGTTAATTATTCTGTACAATTGAGTAGTCTATATCATTTTCCGTCACTTTCCACATCGGTGAAGCACATTCAGTTATATGTCTATTAAAATAGTTGTAATACCCCGGGCAGTCAAGTGTCCGGGGTATTATATGCCTATCATTATTGGGATAGTTTATCGTTTTCAACTATTTCATTAGAAAATGAGAAAATAGGTTACTATGATAAGACAATCACCCTTACTAATTAAAACGTTATACATAACATAAAGTAAACGGCAAGAAGGAGGAGAGATTTAATGCACAACCAAAGAAACTTTTTACTAGAAAGGGAAAGGTCTAAGAGTCATTGTCGCAAGGTAGATCTATGTGACAATCAGTGTCATCATTGTGAATCGCACTGCAAAGAGGATTCATGCCATAAGCAAGATCCGTGTGACAAAAAGGATCCATGCCACAAGTGGAGTGCACTAGACCCAACAATGGATCATCCTATGCATTTTGATAATGATAGTACTATTAATCAGGAAGCGAGCGGACAATTGAAAAATGTTCAACAGTCTAGTGAATGCATTGTGATAAAAGATTCATGCGATGTAGATGTTCAATCAACAGATACCCAGGCTGCTGTTAATATTCAAGTTGCCCTGCAAGCTGCGATTGCTTTAGTTATCAGCATTTCAATTGCTGATACCAATGCTGGAGATGAGATCACACAAGATCTTTTTGCAAAATTAAAGTCAAGCCAAGTAAACAAACAGCAGCTTTATATTGAAAATTCACGTGGTGTAAATGTAACGACAACTGACACTGATATCGCCGTTAATGCCCAAATCCTGTTACAAGTTTTAATTGCATTAGTTGTTAGACTAGACGTACTTTAGTTTTTACAGTGGTGTAACAAGAGGCAGATTTCCGCAAAAAACCCAATTACTCCTTTTAAAATAGACGAGAAACATAGAAAACTCCTATTGTGAAGGCAGAAGATAAGTTGCCGGTATAGGAGTTTTTCTTTTATTCTTCTTACAGTGCTTCCGACAGATGCTAATAGGGAACTAATGCTATGGTGACGCTGTAGCCAAAGACCGGTCGACATATTTATTTAATTATTATAAAATTATTATTGTAAGCGGTTAACTAATAAATTATCATATTTGTAAGTACCTATACATTCCGGAAAAGCTGGATTAAATTCAGGATTTATGATGAAAGGAAGTTAGCTATGCATGAAGCAGTAATTGTTGAAGCGGTTAGGACGCCTGTAGGAAAACGAAACGGAATTCTAAGTGGTATCAGAGCAGAGGAACTGGCCGCGAAGCCATTGGAGGAGGTCGTGAAAAGAGCTGGTATTAGTCCGTCATTGGTGGAGGATGTGATCTTTGGCTGCGTTTCCCAGGTGGGAGAGCAAGCATTTGATATCGCCAGGCAAGCTGCATTAATTGCGAATTATCCAATTGAGGTTCCCGGAACGACGATTGATCGACAATGTGGCTCAAGTCAACAAGCTGTCCATTTTGCTGCGCAAGCGATCATCAGTGGGGATATGGATGTTGTCGTCGCTGGCGGAATCGAAAGCATGTCGCGGGTACCAATGGGGTCAAATGCGCAGGGGGTTAAATTAAGTGAGTCGTTAACAACCAAGTATGAAATCATTAACCAGGGCTTATCTGCAGACCGTATTGCAACGAAATGGGGGTTCAGTCGGGAGCAAATGGATGAATTTTCCCTGGAAAGCCACAGAAAGGCAATTGCTGCACGTCAGGATGGGCGTTTCGCAAAAGAAATATTGCCACTGGAAATACTCCTTCCAGATAGCACAAAAACGGTCGTGAAGGATGATGAAGGGCCAAGAGCTGACACGACATTGGAGAAGCTTGAGACATTAAAACCTGCGTTTAAAGAAGACGGAAGCATAACAGCGGGAAATTCCAGTCAAATTAGTGACGGTGCTGTGGCGATTCTCCTGATGTCACGTGAAAAAGCGGAGAAACTTGGACTTAGGCCAAGATTTCGTGTAATCGCCCGTTCTGTGATTGGATCCGATCCGACATTGATGCTGACGGGGCCGATCCCAGCGACGGAAAAGGTGCTAAAAAAGGCAGGACTCTCGATTAACGACATCGATATCTTTGAAGTAAATGAGGCGTTCGCTTCGGTACCGCTCGCTTGGTTGGACGAAACCGGTGCTGATCCGGAAAAACTGAATCCAAATGGGGGAGCAATAGCACTAGGTCATCCGCTCGGAGCAAGCGGTGGGCGGTTAATGGTAACGATGATGCATGAACTGGAACGGACGGGGGGACGTTACGGATTGCAGACCATGTGCGAAGGCCATGGTATGGCTAATGCAACGATAATTGAGCGGTTGGAGTAAGCAGCTTCTTGATCAAATGCACAATTTTTGGATCAAGCGAGAAAAAGTACTTATTGGGCTGCGTTCAATATAAATGGGGATATATTGCCGAACATTAAGCAAATCTAAATTATTCATTATGAATAGCGTCTAAATCTATACCATTTTCACGGATTCAGACGCTTTTCTAATCTTTTTCAGGGTCAATTACCGTGAACGGTCGCATCGTATCATAATCTTCATGTTCCAGTATATGACAATGCCAGACGTAATCCCCAGTATACGGGGCAAAGTGAGCAATTACCCGAGTGATTTGGGCAGAAGGTGCCGCTAATGTGTCTTTCCATCCCCGTTCGTTTGGTTCTGGTGGTATTGCCGGTCCTGTGAATTTGATCAGTCCACTTTCGTTATAGAAATCAAGATCGAATGGACGACGATCCAGTATCTGAAACTGAATCAAATGGATATGAATTGGGTGTGTGAAACCAGTGATATTCATGAGCGACCAGATTTCGGTCGTTCCTAAACGAGGTTTTTCTGTAATTGGATCTTTCCATTTTTATTGTCGAGTAAAAGTAATGGTCTTCCTAGTTCATCGGTCGATCCAACAAGCTTTAAATTACGGATCGCATTAATGTTATTTTGTTTTAGTGATGGAATATGTGTTAAATTGCGTGGAATGATGCTCGTATCTTTTTTGGAAAGCGGTACGGTTACCTTAAATTGCAGTACATCATCCGTTTTGTCATTTGGATCAGCATTTGGTCCCAAGTCATTTTTTAAATTAATTGTCTTACCATCATAGTTTGAAAAATCAATAATCAAATCTACGCGTTCTGCGGGTTCAATCGTAATTTTTTTCATTTTGGCTGTTTTTTGCAGGAGCCCCCCATCTGAGCCTATTTGAAAAAACAGCTGCTCCGAATCAAGGTATAATTGATATGCTCTCGTGTTTGATGCATTTAAAATGCGAAATCGATATTTACGTGGTTCGACTTCCAAATATGGCCAGACCTTCCCGTTTACTAGAATGGTGTCGCCGGTAAAGAACGGGGTAATCGATGGGTTTGGCAACTTATCGGAAGGATTGGCAGGTTGCCGCGGATAAAAGAGCGAGCCATCCTCATTGAACGATCGATCTTGGATAACCAGCGGAATCTTAGTGAGCCGATACATGTTAAATGGATTAACAATAGTAGATGAGTGCCCAATCTCGTTTGGATAGCAAGAAAAGAGTCTTTCATCTAGGCAATGAACGCCCCAATCTCGTTTGGATAGCAAGAAAAGAGTCTTTCATCCAGGCAATGAGCGCCGAATTTCGTTTGGATAGCAAGAAAAGGGTCTTTCATCTAGTAGATGAGCGCCCAATCTCGTTTGGATAGTAAGAAAAGGGTTTTTCATCCATGCAATGAGAGACTTACTATATAAAGCCGGATACACCAGTAAAAAAATGGCATGTAAGCCTTTATGATTTCACATGCCATTTATTAGGTGTTTTTGCACCCTTAAAGATAACCCATTATATTTGAACTAGGGGATGTTCATTACTCTGCCATTTGCAAAAGTTGTAATACTTCCTTGGAGGCATCTTGATAAGAGGAAGCCATAATATTATCTTTAATGCTTTCGATCAGATCCACTGCCTCTGGATTGGTAACGGTCAATATTTTGACATTGCCATTAAACATGTCGTTTACCTCATTTTTGGCCTGCTTCAAATTATCAAGGCTTTCACCTTTTTCGTCTTTTACTCCCTCAGGTTCGCCTCTTCCGGACATTCCTTCATTGCCGCTTAATAAATCATTTTGCATATTATCGTATTTATGGCTAGTTGTTTCCTTTTTATTTCTTGCCAACACAACAGAGTCATCAATAACAAATACTTTTACACCTGTAATTCCTTGACCCTCCAAAATCGATTCAAAATAAGAAGAAACGCCCCCTTCATGGATTCCGGAACTACCGATTGAGCCATAAATATTATTTCCCATACCAGAATATGTAGTCCCGTCTTTATTAGTTGTGCTTGTTTTATCCCCTATCTCACTTGGGATAACGTCAGGATTATCTAACCCCTCCTGGTTGTTGTTATGGGAATGGTCGGAAACATTTGTTGTGTTCTCTTCATCCTGTCGATTTGCATTTGCTGCTCCTTGATCTTGATTGTTACAGGCAGAAACAATGATTGCAATACTAAGCAATAACGCCATTGTTATTCCCTTGCTGATTCTTGTCATTATTCTTTCCCTCCATCATTTTATGATCTTTTTTATTTTACCCAGTTTAGTTTTTGGCATGAGTGGATAATTATGTTTTTTTATGCATGAATGGCTAATTTTGGTGACATAATAAAATGAAACTTCATTCATTGGGGGGTCTTACTGCCCGTTAATTCAGGATAAAATGACTAAAAATACTTTTCGTAAGGAGGTCTATGGATTGGCAGACGAAAATCAGAGTAAACACGGAGAAGATGTATCACGTCGAAAATTTTTAAAAAATTCCGGGATAGCCGTTGGCGGTCTTGCTGTTGGTGGAGTAATTGGCAGCATGATTCCGTGGGACGTTGGCGATAAAGAAGAACAAAAGGCTACTAAAAACGTAAAAAACAAAAGCTATAATCAAGCACTCATGTATCTCAGCCAGGCTGAATTTAAAACAACGGAAGCCGCGACAGAACGTATTTTTCCAAAGGATGAACATGGTCCTGGAGCAGGCGATTTAGGTGTAGCCTATTATATTGACCATCAGCTAGCCGGATCTTATGGGTTTAATGCAAGGGACTACATGGAACCTCCATTCTTCCACGGCGAAAAAGTTCAAGGGTATCAGGGCAGGTTAAAACGCCGGGAAATTTTCAGGGTTGGCTTACGGGAAATGCAAAACTATAGCCATCAGAAACATAAAAAGGGGTTTACAGAGATTACAGAGGACCAACAAGATAACATTCTAAAAGACTTTCAGGAAGATAAGGTTAAATTAAGCACAATATCACCAAGCGGTTTTTTTAATTTGCTTCGAAGTATGACATTGGAAGGTTTGTATAGTGATCCTCTTTATGGCGGTAATATTGATATGGAAGGATGGAGGATGAGAAATTATCCGGGAGATCAGATGGGCTACACGGACATTATTGAAGGAGATTTCAAGAAAATGGAGCCAAGTAGTTTACGTGATCATATGTAAAAAACAAAGGCGGAAGCGCCCGTTTAGCGACGTATGGACTCTCGCCCTGCCAAGCAGGGTGGTTCGGTGTGGCGATTGTCGTCGCGGTTTTAACCGAACTTCCCCTGTAATCGATGTTGACTTATCATACGGAGGCGGGTGTTGTCCACTAGTCGCTGGGCGCTGGAGCCGGACGAGGCCTACCCTGACGTGTAGAATATGTGCTTGATTTATATTTTCTTATCGTAGCATAAATGAAATGAGGAGGATGAAAGAATGGCGAAAAAATTGCCGAAAACGGATGTCGTGATTGTTGGAGTCGGCTGGGGTGGAGGTATTATAGCATCAGAACTGACAAAGAAAGGCCTTAACGTCGTAGGGCTGGAAAAAGGGGAAGAAAGACATACGGAAGATTATTACATGGTCCACGATGAATTGCGATATGCGATTCGCTATGAATTAATGCAGGATTTGTCAAAGGATACGCTTACCTTTCGCAGAAATGAAAAAATACGGGCATTACCAATGCGGCAATATGGATCATTTCTCTTAGGAGAAGGGCTTGGAGGTGCAGGCGTTCATTGGAATGGGATGACATTTCGTTTCTTGCCTTATGATTTCGAAATACGCAGCAGAACGATTGAAAAATATGGTAAGAATAAAGTTCCGGCCGATATGACCATTCAGGATTGGGGGATTACGTATGATGAGCTGGAGCCGTACTACGATCAATTTGAGAAAATGGCTGGTATATCAGGAGAAGAGAATCCACTGGGCGGAAAACGCTCCGATAAATACCCGACAGGTCCAATGAAACAGTCCCCGCAATTGAAAATGTTTAAGAAAGCAACGGAAAATTTGAAGTATCACCCATATATGATACCGTCCGCCAATTTATCGGAAAACTATACAAATCCGGATGGCATAGCAAGAGCGGCATGCCAGTATTGTGCATTTTGTGAGCGGTTTGGTTGTGAATATGGGGCGAAAGCTGATCCTGTTGTCACCGTCATTCCAGTTGCCAATAAGACGGGGAAATTTGATTTACGTACACATTCATGGGTGCGCAGGGTTTTACATAAGGATGGTAAAGCTACCGGTGTCCTTTATACGGACCTTACTACTGGAGAAGAAATTGAGCAGCCTGCAGATGTAGTCGTTTTGACAAGTTATGTCTTCAATAATGTAAAGACTTTATTAAACTCCAAAATTGGACGCCCGTATGACCCTGCAACCGGAACTGGCGTTATCGGTAAAAACTATGCCTATCAAGTTGTAAAAGGTGCAGCTTCTGGTTACTTCAAAGATAAACAGTTCAATAATTTTGCTGGGGCAGGGGCACTTGGTATGGTTATCGATGACTTTAACGGCGACAATTTTGACCATACTGATCTTGATTTTATTCATGGTGGTTATCTTTCTCTAACTCAAACAGGGAAAAGACCAATAGCGAATAATCCCATTCCAAAAGGTTCGCCAACATGGGGCAAGGAATTTAAAGAAAAATCGCTAAATTATATAAATCGAACATTATCAATTGGTGTACAAGGAGCCAGTATGCCGTATAAACACCATTATCTAGACCTTGACCCCGTCTACAAGGATACATTTGGCGATCCACTTGTTCGTATGACCTTTGATTTTGAAGATCAGGATCGAAGCCTTGCGAAATTCACAGCCCAAAAGTGTAGTGAAATCCTTAAGGAGATGGGTGCAGATAAGATTGATGCAATGGAAGAATTAGGTCCATATGATATAACAGTTTATCAGTCCACTCATAATACAGGTGGGGTTATTATGGGTGCGGATCCGGAAACTTCAGCCGTTAATAATTATTCGCAAATGTGGGATATGGATAACTTGTTTGTTGTTGGTGCAACGGCGTTTCCGCACAATGGCGGCTACAATCCAACCGGAACTGTTGGTGCTTTAGCGTATCGGGCTGCTGAAGGAATCATGAAATACCATAAAAATGGCGGTATGCTTGCTTAACTACTGTATTCTCCTGAAGAAGGTAGGAAAATGCTTACAAACGTCGGTTATAATATAAATCCTGCGTGTCGGTCGGAATGTATGTTTTTTGTATGTTTTTTTCAGGTTAATCATTAGTTTTGATGTTTTTGACCCGAAAAAATCCGTGAAATTGTTCAGCATTTGGAACAACACAACGGACAACGAATTCATGAATGAACGACGAAGATAATTCAGTTAAACCGCAAACAAAGTCACCCTTAAGGGTGACTTTGTTTCTCGTAAATGAAGGAATCTGACATCTCTATGTGGAATTACTGATTAGGAAGGAAAAGCTGCTCAGAAAGGGTGCTAAAATGCGCTATTTAAAAATCGGGTTATGCAGTTTCATGATACTTTTACTCATCCTTGTTGCAGCTTCTGTACCTTCTGACAATGATAGGAAATCAGTTCTTGAGGGGGAGGAGGCAAGCGTTATGAAAACAGAACCGGTTAAAACAATTAAACTAAAGCACGAATTGGATAAATTTATCCAAAATGAGCTTCTTTTACAGGGGGCTTTAATTGGAATAAGTATTCGTTCATCTGTAACTGGTGAAATAGTATACGAACATATGGGTGATACACGTTTAAGACCTGCTTCCAACATGAAATTACTGACTGCAGCATCCGCACTTTCGGTTTTAGGTGAAGATTATAGATTTACGACGGAGATTTTGACGGAGGGATCCGTAAAAGGGAGTAAGCTAAAGGGAAGCCTATATCTGAAAGGAAAAGGTGATCCGACATTATTACCAAGCGATTTTGATGCGTTTGCTCAGAAACTGCGGGAAAGTGGCATCAAAACAATTGATGGAGATCTTGTTGGTGATGATACATGGTATGATGATGTACGGCTATCACCTGATTTAATTTGGAGTGATGAACATTATTATTATGGGGCACAAATTTCCGCATTAACCGTTTCGCCGAATGAGGATTATGATGCTGGGACCGTTATTATCGAGGCTAGCCCGGGTAGTTCCCCTGGGGAGGAAGTAAACTATACCGTGACACCTGAAACAGATTACATACGCATTGTGAATAATGCAAAAACCGTAGCGGCTGGTGAGGAAGAGGATATTACGATTGAGCGCAAGCACGGAACGAATGTTTTTACAATAGAAGGGGAAATTCCGGTTGAATCGTCAACTATAAAAGAGTGGATGGCGGTGTGGGAGCCCACTGGTTATACCTTGGATCTTTTTCGACAGTCATTGGATAAAAATGATATTTACTTATCTGGAAAAATACAGGCGGGTGATACACCGGACAAGGCGGAGAAACTTATTTCTCATCAATCGATGCCATTGTCAGAGATGCTCATTCCTTTTATGAAATTAAGTAACAATACTCATGCGGAAGTTTTCGTAAAAGAAATGGGCAAAGTTGTTCACGATGAAGGTAGCTGGGAAAAAGGTTTAGAAGTGGTAGAGACGGCACTTGAGGAAATTGGAATGGATATAGACACATTGCTGATTCGTGATGGTTCGGGAATATCACACATTGATTTAGTACCGCCTAATCAGATCACCAGATTACTATACAATATACAGGAAGAAGACTGGTTTCCCTCGTATCTGCAGGCATTGCCGGTTTCCGGAGAAGAAGGCCGGATGGTTGGCGGGACATTGCGGAATCGGCTAGAGGATATGAAGGGAAAGGTACAAGCAAAAACGGGGACCATTCATGGCGTTAGTACGTTGTCCGGCTATGTCAAAACAGCTGTTGGAGAAATGCTGATCTTTTCCATTATGCTTAATAACCTATTGGATGAAGAGGAAGGACCTGATATCGAGGATCGGATTGTTAAACTAATTACAGAAGGATATGAGCAGTAGTAATTTGGAATGTATGAATAGTAGTGAAATCCGTGCAAAATCGGCAAAAAAATGGAGAAGCATTTAAAAAAGGAATCCCATTTTGAGATTCCTTTTTGTAATTTCACCCTTACTGAAAGCTATTGTTTTGCTGGTTGCTTTGTGCTTGTTGGGACTGCTGCGCCTGTTGCATTTGCTGGTACGCTTGCTGTAATTGCTGCTGTGCCTGCTGCAACTGGGTGTTTTGTTGTCCGCTTGCACCAGCCTGGGCTTGAGCATTTTGCAACCCTTGCTGAGCCTGCTGCAGTTGCTGTTGTGCTTGTTGGACAGCTTGCGGATTCGCGCTTGTTTGCGCCTGCTGAACCGCTTGCTGAGCCTGTTGTGCTTGCTGCAATGCCTGTTGTAATTGTTGCTGTGAATTTTGTTGAGCCATAGAATATAACCTCCCGCGATTTTTGAGCATAACGCTCATTAATTAGGTTCCGCTATTCGTATCTTGTTATGTATACAATTTTTATTTTTTGAACAGCCTCTTCTAAGAGCAAATAAAAGGACAGCGTTTTCCAAACCCAAACAAACGAACCAGCAGCAATATCGGTATCATACACCATAAAGAAGATAGCAGTTGCATAGATGCTCCAGTAACTCGGAGCGGATGGGGGCATCGTCGTTTCCAATAAATCAGTAACTTTGATTTAACAAGTGGACCAAGTTGCGATTATCCGTGCTATCTGTTTTTCACCCCTTAGCGTTTATCTGGGTAAATAAATTGACTCACTTTTTGTTCAATTTGCAAAGCTGCAATATATGTTTTTTTACTTTCGGTCTTACAATAATTGAACAAGAAAAAACCATCCAGAGTAGAATGGTTTTAAAACTAATGTTCGTAAATTCTAAATGATATGCTATAGTTATTGTATGGGATAAAAATCGATTTTCACTAGTTAACAGCATCCTCCATGGACAGGAGTGAGCTATTTTTCACTTGGGTCATACTCGTCATACGTCAGTTTCGTAACCTTTGTTGATTGGCCGCTTTCGATTTCGGATTTTGTGGCATCTTTTCCGAATGAATCATCTGGATCAATTCCAGGTGCGAGCACATCATCATATGCGTCAGGTTTCTTTCTTTTTTTGTCCACCGTATATCCCTCCAGTCCATCTTATTCTTTGCCAAACCCACATAAATTATGAAAATAGGTGATAGGAATGCGATTAATTTTAGCCGAAAAGCCATCTGTTGCGAAAAATATTGCGGATGCATTAAATAGTACACATAAACGAGATGGATATTTTGAAGGAAATAACTATATTATCACATGGGCGTTTGGTCATCTTGTTCAGCTATACGATGCTAAAGATTACGACAGTAAAATGTCTCGTTGGAAGCTGGATAATTTTCCGTTTATCCCGGAAAACTTTAAATATAAAGTAAAAAGTGATCCCAGAAATAGACAGCAGGCAGACAAGGGAGCGGCAAAGCAATTAAAAACCATTCATAATTTAATGAAGCGACATGATGTTGACATGATTATTTCTGCTTGTGACTATGACAGAGAAGGACAGTTGATTGGGGATAGTATTATTTATCGGGCAAAGCCTAATAAGCCTGTCTATCGTTTATTACTGAACGAATGGACACGGGATGAGGTAATTAGGGGGATGGAAACGATGAAACCAAATGATTCCATGCGATCATTGCAGGATGCCGGTGTTTCCAGACAATGGGCTGATTGGGTGATCGGTATTAATTTAACTTCTGTTGCTACTTTGAAATATCAACAAGGAAAGGGGAAAGCACTCAATATCGGCCGGGTGTTATTACCAACACTGAAAATTATTTATGATCGCGATAAGGAAATTGAAACTTTCGTGCCGGAGGATTATTTTAAATTAACGGCAATTTTTCACACAAAAGACAATGAGGAATATGAAGGTACATATGTGGAAGAAAATGAGGATAAATTTAAGAACAAGGAAAAACTAGAAAATATCCGGCAGCAGATGCAAGGTAAGCAAGGCACCATATTAAACAAACAAGTCGAAAAGAAAAAGGAGTTGGCCCCTTCTTTATTTAACCTTTCCAATTTACAAGGGTACGTAACGAACAAATTTAAAGGCTGGACTTCAGATAAAGTATTAAAAATCGCTCAGCGTTTATACGAGAAGAAATACATCACCTATCCACGGACATCCAGCGTTGCATTAGAAGAAACCCTTGTTGGAAAAACGGCCAAGGTATTAAAGGTAATGGCGGAGGATTTGCCATATAAAGATGAAATCATATTCCGGAAATCGAGGCGAGTATTTAACAATGCCAAAGTAGAAAGCCACAGTGCAATCATACCTACATATGAAAAACCGAAACGTCTGTCCAGCGATGAACAAATTGTTTATACAGCAATTAAAAATCGTTTCATTATGCAGTTTATGCCGATTGCGGAATATGAAGAGACAAAACTTGCGACTAAAATCGACACGGTTAATGGACAATTTTCATCAAAGGGCAGAGTACAGCTTGTAGAGGGGTGGAAAAAGGTTGAAAATATCCAATCAAAGGATAATCTTTTACCAAGTGTGCAAATAAACGATATTGTAAGTTTGCTAGATTCAAAGGTTACTTCTCATGTTACAAAGCCACCGAAACAACATACCGAAAAAACATTATTGCGGGTAATGGAGACATGTGGAAAGAATTATAAAGAAGAGGAAATGGACCAGATTTTAACAGGGTTTAGCATTGGTACCCCTGCAACAAGGGCAGAGACGATTAAAAAGTTAAAGGATATCGGGTATATCACCAGCAAAGGGAAAAATCTCTCGTGTACAGGTCTTGGCGGAAGGCTTGTTGAAACCTTTCCGGTAAAAGAATTGTTTGATCTGGAGTTTACTGGCAGGCTTGAAAAAACGTTGGCCGATATTCAGAAAGGCAAGGTGAAGAGACAAGATTTTCTAAATGTCATTTTTACGTTTACCAACGAATCGGTTGCAACTATTAAAGCAGGGCAGGATGCAGTTATTAATGAATTATCATCCACACCAAAACCAATCGAAGTGCTCGGTTCTTGTCCAAATTGTGGCGGTAAAGTAATGGAAGGAAAGAAAGGTTTCGGCTGCAGTAATTGGAAAAATGGCTGCAAGTTTGTGATCTGGAAAAATGATAAATACTTGCAGACGATGAAAAAACGAGTTACCAAAACAATGGTGAAGCAGTTATTAAAAAATAAACGAGTGCATGTAAAAGGATTAACAAGCAAAAAAGGGAAAAAGTTTAACGCTTATTTGCAATATGAGAAAAATCCGGATAATGCGTATTATAGCTGGAAGATGGACTTTGGGAAATGATAACGATTTACACATGAATAGAGATCGTTTCATGGTAAACGACCTCTATTCATGGTTACAAAAAAACTAAAAATGCTGAGAAATCATTAAATGCTCCCGAACACAAGTTCAAAAGTTGTGTTAAAACTGCTGATAAACGCTGCAATCCAGCTGATAAAAAGTTAATTCATACTTCTACCCATCTCCAAAATCGATTGAAAGACATGAATTATTCGTTCGACAACTTCAACACATCAAGCAGTTTAAAGAATAATCCAAGAATGATCGCCACAATTGTTGCTAGTCCCATTCCGGTTAAAGCAACGGAACCAATTTGAACAGTTGCCCCACTGATACCGATAACGAGAACAACACAGGTTAGGATTAAGTTTTGTGACCGATTGTAATCGACTTTTGACTCTACTAGCATCCTAAGCCCGCTTGCTGCAATAATACCGAATAACAACAATGAAACTCCGCCCATCACCGGTGCTGGAATGGATGAAATCAAGGCTGCCAATTTTCCGCAAAACGATAGGATAATAGCCATAACAGCAGCCATACCGATAATCCAGGTTGAATAAACGCGGGTAATGGCAAGCACACCGATATTTTCTCCGTATGTTGTATTTGGTGTTGAGCCAATAAAACTGGAAATAATGGTAGAAATACCATTTCCGGCTAACGAACGATCAAGCCCCGGGTCTTTTGTCAAATCACTTTTCACGATATTTCCTGTCACAAATAAATGGCCGATGTGCTCAGGTATGATAACGAGTGCTGCAGGCAGGATAACCAGAATCGCTGACCAATCTATTTTCATTTGGTAAAAGGTTGGCGCCGAGATCCAGGCTGCTTCCTGCACTTTTGTTAAATCGACTAAACCGACTGCATAGGCAATAATATATCCCGCAATAATACCGATTAAGATAGGAATAATTTTCAAAAAGCCCCTTAGGGTAACCCAGCAAATAACGGTAATGCTTAGGGTCAGAAAGGAAACCAGTGCAACTTTTGGGTCAATTGCCCAGGCTGCATCAGCATCTGCCGGGGCGATCCACCCGGCCATTTCTGCCGCTGTTGGTACAAGCTCAAGACCGATTACGGCAACAATCGCTCCCATAGCAGCTGGAGGAAAAATGACGTCAATCCATGCTGTTCCAACGAATTTGACGATTAGTGCCACAATAGATAAAACAATTCCAACCATCAGGAAGCCGCCTAATACATAACTATAACCGGATCCACCTGCATGTTGACCTAAGACGACAAAGACAGGGGATATGAAGGCAAAGCTGGAGCCGAGAAATGCAGGAATTTTACCTTTTGTTATAAAAATATATAATAATGTTCCAAACCCATTCATTAAGAGAATGGTTGCTGGATCAATTCCAAATAATACAGGTACCAACACATTGGAACCAAACATTGCAAACAAATGCTGGATACCTAATGGAAGGCTTTGGGTAAATGGTAACCGCTCGTGAACCTGGATCTCATTATGTGCCATATCTTTCTCTCCCTTATAAAATTTGGTTTATCGGTTACCGCTAGTTGGAAAATCAAAAATGCCACAAAAAAACACCTTGCTGCAATTTCGCAAGGTGTTTCTGGACAGACAAAAACTACTAAACTGCTAGTTACAGGTTTTGTCCGATATCAACAGACCTACATCTGTTCCACCTTGCCAGCCTCACAGGACTGAATTAAAGGTAACCGTATAAACTTTTCATAAGCTATTATTACAATATATTGGTGATGTGTCAATCATTTTTTCAACGTATTTTTTCATAAAATTGAAACCTTTTTTGTTTTGGATTCGTATTGAATAATGAAAGGGACGTTATGAAAATAGTATATTGACAAGGGGGGATATTAATGGAGGTGCTTGGATACCCGCTGGAAACAGTTTATCTGTTTGGTTTAATTATTGGCGGCGGCTTAGTTTTTATTTTTATCTTGTTATCGGATGTCCTGGAAGGTATGTTCGAATTTCTTTCCAGTAGTATATTCAATCCAACGCTGATACTGGCTTACGTTACGATCTTGAGTGCAGCCGGTTACATACTGGAAATTTCTACTTCGCTTCACAGCTTAATCATATTTATTATTTCACTTGTCCTAGCCTTTGTACTCGTCGTGTTATTGAATGTATTTGTACTCATTCCGCTTTCTTCAGCAGAAGCATCTCTGGCATATACAGAAGAAGATTTAAAAGGAAGAGTCGGCAAAGTGATCACTTCGATTCCAGAAGAAGGGTATGGAGAGGTTGTGCTGTCTGGAAAAGGCGGCAATATAGCGAAATCTGCTAAAAGTTTTGAAGGACAGCCGATAGCAGATGGGACAGAGGTATTGGTTATTGATATTAAGGGAGGGGTTGTTTATGTGTCTGTTTATGAGCATTAGCTCTTAAAATGCAGCCAAATTTTTGAAAAACAGGGGGAGATGTAGTATGGCGCCAATCTTTATTGTAATTGGAATTGTTCTTGTATTATTACTTGTTCTAATAGGAGTATTCGTTTCAAAATACCGGACTGCTGGTCCTGATGAAGCATTGATTGTGACGGGAAGTTATTTAGGGTCAAAAAACGTAAATATGGATGAGTCAGGAAACAAAATAAAAATTGTCCGTGGTGGGGGAACCTTCATCCTGCCAGTATTTCAACAGGCTGAACCATTAAGTTTGCTTTCCAGCAAGCTTGATGTGCAAACCCCAGAGGTATATACCGAGCAAGGCGTTCCCGTCATGGCGGATGGTACAGCCATTATTAAAATTGGTGGTTCCATTAATGAAATTGCCACAGCGGCAGAACAATTTTTGGGAAAATCAAAAGAGGATCGCGAAAATGAAGCAAGAGAGGTTCTTGAAGGCCATTTGCGGTCGATTTTAGGGTCGATGACAGTCGAGGAAATTTATAAAAATCGCGATAAATTTTCACAGGAAGTACAGCGTGTAGCAACGCAGGATTTAGCAAAAATGGGGCTTGTTATTGTCTCATTTACGATTAAAGATGTCCGTGATAAAAATGGTTACCTGGAATCACTTGGGAAGCCCCGCATTGCGCAAGTAAAACGGGATGCGGATATAGCGACAGCAGAAGCAGTAAAAGAAACACGAATTAAACAGGCGGAAGCAAATAAAGATGCAACAAAAGCGGAGTTGGAGCGGGAAACAGAAATTGCCGAGGCAGAAAAGGCAAACAAGCTAAAAATTGCTGAATACACAAGGGAGCAGGATACGGCAAAAGCACGTGCCGATCAGGCGTATCATCTTGAGGAAGCCCGTTCGAAGCAGGAAGTTACGGAACAGCAAATGCAAATTAAAATCATTGAGCGGCAGAAGCAAATTGAGCTGGAGGAAAAAGAAATCGCCCGCCGTGAACGACAGTATGATTCCGAAGTTAAGAAAAAAGCGGATGCCGATCGTTATGCAGTCGAGCAGGCTGCTGAAGCACAAAAGAGAAAACAGCTTACGGAAGCAGATGCCCATCAATATCATGTAGAAGCAATGGCGAAAGCAGAAGCGGAGAAGGTTCGCATCGATGGTCTTGCACAGGCCGAAGCAGAAAGAGCTCAGGGTCAATCCGAGGCAGAAGTTATTCGTCTGAAGGGTCTGGCCGAAGCGGAGGCAAAACAAAAGGTTGCTGAAGCCTTTGACCAATATGGGCAAGCAGCAATTCTGGATATGATCTTGAAAATGTTACCTGATTATGCAAAAGAAGTCGCAAGCCCAATGGCAAATATTGATAAAATTACTGTTGTTGACACTGGCGCAAGCAGTGAAAATGGCGGTGCCAACAAAGTGTCAGGCTATGCAACTAATCTGATGTCAACACTGCAAGAATCATTAAAAGCATCATCGGGAATTGATGTGAAGGAACTGATTGAAAACTTCTCCGGGAAGGGGAATATTAGAGAAAATTTGCCGCAAATGACTGAAGGAAAAACTAGTTTGGAGTCAGGTAAGGAAGAAGAATTAATGTCATCAGGTAAGTAAGTGAAAAAAAGTCCTTATACTGAGCATTTATAACCAGCCCGGAAAAGCTTCTCGTAATTTTCGGGTTAGCTTCATGTAAAAGGGTTGGAGTATCAACCGGAGAGGATAGAACATCAACCAGAATGGGACGGGTATCGATCGAAATTTGGAAACATCGACTAGAATCGTAGAAACATCGACCGGAGACACAAAACATCAATCGGAATTGCAGGAATATCGACCGGAATCGCCCAAATACTATCCGTATCATGGTCTTCGTGCTTTTCTATGCTGGAACGTTTTTGTTCGCTTGTCAAATGAAAATAGATAAAACAATTTCCGAGTTGTCAAAACAACCCCAAATTGGTGCAAACTCATGGTTAGGTTTTTTGTTTCTGGTACTCGTGGCAATAAGCGGCCGGTATCCGGTGGTCTCATTAAGTTTTATTATTGTGTTTGGGTTCATGGTCAGTGGTAAACGGAGAAACGCTGGAAAGTTGATTGCTTGAATCTTAACGAAAAAGTCACCACAAGAGGTGACTTTTTTCTATAGTTGAACTTTATTTACTTCCAAAAAATTCTCTATTTGCTGCTTATGATGTTTATCATGCCAGGCAAAACTGGCGAAATAGTTATACATGGTATGCGGATAGCCTGAGTACTCATCAATTGTTTCCCCGTTTAATGTGAATGTCGCAAAAAATTCTTCTTCTGCCTTTTTTCTTAGTTCTGATACAAGTTCTTTTCTCGTCTCGATTTGAGTTTCTAGTAAATGATTCATCGAAACACCGGATAAAGCATAGATTGCAGCTTTTTTGTTTAAAGGTTCGAATGCAATACTAGCAATGTCAGCATCAGTTTTCATTTGAGGTAGCGTTTCATCCAATATGTATCGATCCCAGAATGTAATATGGCTGATGATTTCCGCTGGAGACCATTTCCCCTCCTTAATAGGTGTAAAGAAAAGATCCTCTTTCATATTTTTTAGTGAAGTAATCCATGTGTTAAATTGTTCCAGTTCATCAATCAGTTCTTTTGTATTATTCAAAATCATTCCTCCATATATTTTTATATTCTACTAGATTATTTCGACATAATAACCAGATAATCCTTTTAAAAATACTTCATTAAAGGGATAGCTATTGTAGATAATGATTTTTTTAATGGAATGAATATTCTTATATAACCATGCTATAATGTGAATAATAAGTTTAAAATTGAAGGAGTATTAAAATTGCTTAGTCCAATCGAGAATCAGGTCAATACTATTTTTGTGCATGTCAGCGATTTGAAAAACTCAGTAAAGTGGTATTCGAGAATACTAGGGAAGGAATATGATATAAATGCGGTGTCCGACCCGGTTTATAATATCCAGCTTAATCATCATACGGGATTAACCCTGGATGCAGGACCGGTTGGTGTGGTCAAAGAAAAAAGTTCTTCCACATATCCTTTGTTTAACTTTCATACAGATGATATTCATAAGGCATATACGTATGTAAAGGAATTGGGTTTTTCGATTCAATCCGAAATAGTTGATTTTAATGATTTTTCGTTTTTTACTGTTAGAGATCCGGATGATAATATTATTATGATCTGCACAGGTTAAGAGGCTGGACGAACAGCCTCTCTCTATATCAATGATGATGTCCATGCTGCTGTGGTTTTTGGTTAGATTCACACATGAGTGAATTTTCATGTGGGTGATCATTATTTTCTAACTGAATGGTTACATGACCTATACCCCTGTGTTCTAGCTCATGTTCAATGGATCTCAGTAATTGTTGACTATCCTGTATCGACAAATTGTCATCGACGACAGCATGACATGAAAGAGCGTTTTGTCCACTCGTTATGCTCCATACATGTAAGTCATGTATGCTTGCGATGCCAGAAACGTTTTCAATCGTTGCAATAACATCATTTAAATCAATATTTTTCGGCGTGCCTTCCATTAATACGTGGATAGCATCTTTTGCGACTCGCCATCCGCTAATTAAAACAAGAACAGCTACAATGACACTCGCAAGCGGATCCGCAAAGCTCCAGCCAAAGAACATAATTAACAATGCTGCGATAATTGCTCCTACAGAACCAAGGAGATCCCCTAGCACGTGAAGAAATGCTGCGCGTAAATTAAGGTTTTCTTCCGTATCTCCACGCATCAAAATCCACGCAACCAGGATATTAACAGCAAGGCCAATACAGGCTATGATTAACATTCCTGTTGATGCAACTTGAGGTGGGGCCATAAATCGTTCGTATGCTTCATAAAAAATATACAATGCTATTAATATGAGGGTAACCCCATTAAAAAGTGCTGCAAGTATTTCAAAGCGTTTGTAACCATATGTCTTGCTGTAATTAGCAACTTTTTCACCCATAATAAAGGCTATTACCCCAACACCTAGGGAAATAGAGTCACTTAACATGTGCCCTGCGTCGGATATCAAGGCAAGACTGTTGGTGAGAAACCCGCCGATTGCTTCTATGACCATATAGGTAGTTGTAATGATGAAACTAACTGTTAAAGCTTTTTTGTTTGCGCCATGTGTATGATCATGGCTGTGGTCGTGTCCCAAACTCAGTTCCTCCCTCCATCTTAATTGTGACATGCGTGTTCAATTGTTTGTTTCAACATATCCATAACATGTTCATCATCGTGCGAATAATACAGGGTTGTTCCTTCCCGGCGATATTTCACCAATCGTAAATTTTTCAAAAAGCGCAGCTGATGTGATACGGTTGATTGTCTAAGATGCAAATTATCTGCAATATCATTTACCGAATACTCCTTGTCAAATAATAAATACAGAATCCGAATTCGTGTCGGGTCGCATAAAGCTTTAAATGTCTGTGACACGACGAATAATGTTTCTTCGTCAAGGTCATTATGCTGTTCATCCATAAGAAATCCCTCGCTTTGTTAATATATGCGTATATTTTCATATATTAATATTGTATACATACATTGGATTTTTGTCAAAAATAAAACAGATAAAAAGCCTTTATCTCTTATCAGTGTTAAACTAAACACTCAAGGTTCAAGTTTGTTCCTAAAAAATCTATTAAAATTAGGTTCAAACATAATATACAAGGGGGGGAAATGAAATGGAAAAACTAACTGGGAAAAACGCAGTTGTAACAGGAGCCAGCAGTGGCATAGGGGCAGCGATTGCCAAGCATCTTGCACGTGAAGGGGCGAATGTTGTTTTAGCAGCTCGCAGACAGGCTGAATTGGATGAAGTTGCGGCGTCAATTAATGAACAAGGGTATGGTAAGGCGTTAGCTGTCGTGACGGATGTTGCGAAACGAAATGATATAGATGCGCTGATCCGAAAAGCCTTGAATAGTTTTGGTGAAATCGATATCTATGTCAACAATGCGGGCGCAGTACTTAACTCCAAACTGCAGGAAGGTAAAGTCGACGAGTGGGACACAATGATCGATGTTAATATTAAAGGGACACTTTATGGAATCAATGCCGTATTATCAAGTATGCTGGAGCGATCTCGCGGTCATATTGTCAACATTTCCTCTGTATCTGGTCAGGAAGTTGCGAAAACGGGAGCGGTTTACAGCGCAACGAAATTTGCTGTCAGGGCATTGTCAATGAGCATGGAAAAGGAATTGGCCCGGACTGGTGTCCGTGTAACGAATATTTCACCAGGAATGGTCAATACCGACATTATGACGAACAATTCCAGTGATCGGAAACCACTTGAGGCAGGAGATATTGCGCGGGCGGTTGTTTATGCAGTAACACAGCCGGATTATGTGAACGTGAACGAGATAACCGTAAGACCAGTGTAACAGGAATCCCCCAGAATGCCTTAGCGTTGTGGGGGTTGGATATTGATTATACTATCCATCTCGTCGATGGATTCATATCGTCTTTCAAAATCCAAATGAACCACTTCCCACAAATAAAACGAGGCAATGGTTAAATGTGGATCCCAAATGTGTTGCTTTTCTTCCAATACTTTCCTGCGGCGTGCTTTATCTGTCTTGTATAGCCATCTTGCCCCGCGCTGCAGACCGATATCATCCAGGGACAGGACATTCATTCTGCCAAGCGAAAAGATTAAAAACATTTCAGCGGTCCATTTTCCGATCCCCTTAATGCCAGTGAGCTTCTTCATAATTTGTTTGTTATCCAATTCATAAAGTGTTTCCAAATTGAGTTCGGAACTTATCACTTTATTTGCCAGGTCGCGTATATACAGTATTTTTCTTGCAGACAATCCGATGGAGCGCAATGATTCATCACTTGCACCGATAATTTTTTCCGGTGTCATATGATTATCCATTAATGTTTGTAGTCGGTTATATATCGCGTTTGCAGCTGCAACAGAAATTTGCTGACCAATCATTGATCTAATCAACGAATTAAATAAGTCCGGTCTCAGAGCTACTTCCATATTTCCGACAATCGTTATTAATTTTCCCATAACCGGGTCTTGCTTAGATAACTCGACAACAGCTTGATCATTTTTTTGAATAATTAACTTCTCCATAATTCGCCACCTCATCCCAAGTTTAGAATGAACCGGGTAAGATTTGCAAAGAATACATGTGATCAGTATCAAAGAAATTCTGACAATTCCATGACAATATTATTTCATTAGCCTATTTATAAAAACTTTGCTATTATGGATATATTGTTACATAACTGGTTTGTAATTATAGTATTTATTGCAAATGAATGAAATGGGAAGGTGGATTTGATCATGAACAAACCAAAAATTGTTGTCCTTGGTGCAGGCTATGCCGGAATGATGACAACGAAAAAACTGACACAAAATCTTGGTATTGATGAGGCGGAAATTGTACTTGTCAACAAACACAATTACCATTATGAAACGACTTGGTTGCACGAGGTAGCGGCAGGAACCATTAATCATAACAGGGCACGTTTTATGATTAGCGATGTGATTAGTCCAAATCGCGTTCGTTTAATTTACGATTCTGTTGTAGAAGTGAAACGGGATGAAAATCTTGTTGTGCTGGAAAACAGTGAAATTTCCTATGATTATTTAGTCATTTCACTTGGTTTTGTGACAAACACATTTGGCATTAAAGGGATGGAAGAAAATGCATTCTTTATTCAGGATATCGATTCCTGTCAATTGATCCGTGAGCATATCGAATACCAATTCGCTCAATACAAAAACGGTGAAGAAAAGGACGACGATAGTTTAACCATTCTAGTTGGTGGTGGTGGTTTCACAGGAATTGAATTTGTTGGGGAACTTGCTGAAAAAGTACCACAGTTATGCAAGAAATATGATATTGACCGCAGCAAGGTTCGCATCATCAATGTGGAGGCTGCACCATCGATTATGCCTGGCTTTGATAAAGACTTGGTTACTTATGCTAAAAAGTCTTTGCAGGAGCGCGGTGTGGAATTTCGTGAAGGTGCTGCGATTAAAGAGTGTAAAGCCGATTGTTTCGTTGTTGGTGAGGACAATGAGGAAATTAAGGCAGGCACCATTGTTTGGACGGGTGGTGTAACAGGCAGCCCAGTCCTAAGTAAATCCGGTTTTGAATTGACAAAAGGAAAAGTTACGGTAAACGGTGATTTACGTGCACCTGGTGAGGACAATATTTTCATTCTTGGTGACTGTGCATGGGTGATGAACGAAGCGGAAGGACGTCCATTCCCGCCAACAGCGCAGGCAGCAATGCAACACGCAACAACTTGTGCAAATAATATAAAGGCGCTGCTTCATAATGAACCATTAACAAACTTTGTATTTGATGATAAAGGTACCGTTGCCTCTCTTGGGGTTACAGATGCAATGGGTACTGTATTCTCAGGTACAAAATTGTATGGCAAATCAGCTGCGACGATGAAAAAAGTAATTGACAATCGTTCGTTATTCTTGCAAGGTGGCCCAAGACTGCTTCTTAAAAAAGGAAAAGTGCGCCCGTTTTAAATCTGACCGTATACGAATGCTTTTCCTAACGTGACGGTTTCCGTTTTAACTATTTTAAAACAACGAAGGGGAGGGTTTATGGAATGAAAAAAGGAATATTATATTTTATTTTGGCGGCACTGGCAACGGTTGTCGGTTACGCATGCGCTAGCCGGAGCATGGAAAATACACGTGACTTCCGTTAATAGATAAAATAATAAGCTCCCTTGAGTCTTCAAGGGGCTTTTTTTAGTGCTTTTTTAAATGTAATAAACAGTACTAGCAGCGGTTAGATTGCAAAGGCAAAATTCACTGAAAATTTCACAAAAAGTTCAGATTTACTAGTGGAATTCCTCCCCGTTTCGTATCATGATAGAAGTAGGTGATTGTATTATTAATGAGAATATTGATGATAAGCACTTATCGTTTTGCTCTTGTGTTTGTTAGAATTACAACATATTAGGAGGAAGATTACATGAGTATTGGACTTATTGTATTTTTAATTGTATTGTGTCTTGCAGCACTGATAGGAACAATGTTTGTTTTCAAGCAAGAGGAAAATAAGATGAAGAAATACGAAGAAGTAGGAGATAGCATAGAGGATCAGCTGAGACGTTCGCATGAATATGAAACAAGTTCTTTAAAATCAAACATCCCGCTACTAATTACCATTTATGCAGTAACAATTACTGTATCATTACTGGTGTTTGTTATTTATCTTTTTTAGAACGCCAGTACGGTTCTTGCAGATGTTTTTCGGATTCTATAATTTATGTTAAACATACGTCAGAAAATCTTCGATGTATGTTTTTCTCATGTATTTTCTACTTTTACTAATACTACTAGCAGGAGGTTGGAATAGATGAAGTCCATCATTTTTTCATTTCTGTTAGCCATTTCCCCACTAGCTGTAATACCCAATGAATTAACCGTGACTGATCAAGGAAAAATTGTTACAACCGTTACCCGTGATCATTATGCTGTGCCATTCTTGGATGGGCCATTTATCGGGAAGGAGAGACTAAACCTGATGTTTGATACCATTGAGCAAAAAGTAAGTAAATCGCCAGTTAATGCCAAACTGGATGATCAAGGGGAAATTATTAAAGAAGAACCAGGATTTACACTTGATCGGCAAAAATTCAATGTCCAGTTTCGAAAATTCTTTTATCATGGTGAACCGACAAAAATAGAAGTGCCGAAAAAGCCGGTATATCCAAGGATAGATAGTGAACTGTTAGCGGATATACGGGAAAAGAAAATTGGCAGTTATGTGACCCATTTCAAACCAGGTAACAAAGAGCGTTCCCATAACATTGAACTAGCGTCAGATGCAATCAATAATTACGTTCTATTTCCTGGGGAGACATTTTCCTTTAATAAGGTAGTTGGAAAGCGGACGAAAGAAAAAGGATACATGCGCGCTCCGGTTATCGTAAAGGGTGAATTGGCCGAGGATATTGGTGGAGGAATTTGTCAGGTATCATCAACATTGTATAATGCTGTAAATCTTGTTGGAATCAAAATTGTAGAGCGCTACTCACATAGCAGAAGTGTACCATATGTTCCACCGGGTCGTGATGCGACGGTAAGCTGGTATGGACCGGATTTTGCGTTCAAAAACGATTACAATCAGCCGATTTTAATTCGGGCAAAGGCTCGTAATGGAAAAATGATGATCAACATTTATTCTTCTGAAACAGTGGAATACAAATCATCCTAATTAGCTTTTTTTAGAAATTTGACATGCCCCATCACGACATTGGTTAACCGGGATGAGCTTTCTGTTTTTGGCAACCTTTTTATAAATGAAGTCCCCTATACCGATCGCTTTAAGAATATACATGAACGGAACCATAACCCATAGTAACGGCAGTTGTTTGGTAATTTGCATCAAGGCGTTATATCCTGTATACCATTTTCCTTTCTGATGAACATGCAGACTTTCTTCCATCGCCTTAGGATAATCTTCCAAGTCACGAAATGATGCAAAGGTAAGCCGGTTATTCCAGTCGAATTTTTTCCAGATAATGGAACTATTCGTGCAGATCTTGCAAAAACTATCGTAATAGACAATCATGCTTGATCACGCTCCTTATTGTCATTATAACACGAAAGTGAAAATATGATCATTTCATGAAACTGTGATAAAATGGGAGAAAAATCCTGGTTTTTTAGTTACAATAAGGCTGGGATCATTAATAAAGACGACTGGATAGGGGATAATGCAATGCCAAATATGGATATTTTAAACTTGGAAGAACGATTCGAACAATTGAAGGATGAGACGAACAAAGAAGATCTGCTCTTGTTGGTCAAAGAATTTAAACGTAATCATTTTCCTAATGTGCTGACAAAATCTGCGGAATACCGTAAAAAATATCGTGATCAGAAACAGCTTGTCAACCTGTTATTGCTTCTGGAAGCGGTTTGCCATGCGCAAATTGGGGAATACAAGCAATCCTCTGTAATTTTACAAACGCTATATGCGAAAGCAGAGGGTATGACTGGTAGTGAGCTTGTAACATATGGTGAACTGGCTTTTATGAGCGATTATAAGCTCGCGCGCAAAATTTTATCGGATGCAGTCAGACGAATGGAAGCTGAAGCAGAGGCTGACCGGATAAAACTTGCCCGAGGATATTTGGTGTTAGGGGAAGCGGAGGAAAAACTGGAGAAGTTTACCCGGGCGATTAAATATTATAAGCAAGGTTTAACCTATTTTCAGGAGGACGATATCCGCGATAAGTATATGATTCTTTATTTGCATTTTAAAATTGGCATGCTTTATTCTGCCAAAAATGAGCATGAAGAAGCGATCGATTATTTGGAAAAGGCGGTTGAACTTGCAGGTGAAAATTTCGAGATGAAAATCAACAGCCTGGTTAGTCTGGCAAAAATCTACGGAAGTAAGAGTGAAAATGAAAAGGCATACCCTTATTTACAGGAGTCACTTTCGCTTCTGGAGGAATCAAGCCTGTCTGAATCATTCATTCACGCTGAGGCTTTGATCGAAATGGCTTTTTATCATTTTGATCAAGCAAAATTGGACGAAGCTGCTCCTTATTATCAACGTGCAATTAATCTGTATAAAAAACTGCCTGGAAGAGATAATCGTAAAGTGGGAATGGTATACATGCAATATGCCTATTGCCTGGAGCATAAGAAAAAGGCGGACAAGCACCAGGCAGGGGTTAGTTATGAGAAGGCGATTGAACAATTGGAGAAAACAAAGGATCGTGAGCTGCTGGAAAATGCATACGCTGATGTTATTGCTTTTTTCGATGCGACAAATAATACGAAAAAGAAACGTATGTATGAAAATAAATTTGTGAAAATGGTGAATGGGTAAATTTAAAAAAGTATTGACAGCATTATCCTGCTCCGTTATCATTACAAATGATAATGAGAATCTTTTTCAATTAAAAATTTGGTCAGGAAGCAGATGATGACAGTCGCTTTAGCTGAAGCAATCAAGACGCGTCGAACAATTCTTGATTATAACCTCTGAGAAAATTGACTGGTGAGGTAACCAGGTTGTTTGATCTTCCCGAATTTGGTAAGTACTAAACCATCACATGAGAGAGAGCCGTGGGAAATGAGAATCAATGAGGATGAGACACGATCCTTTCTGGGGGAGAAAATTGCCGGCAGTTATCTACGATGAGGTTAGTTAAAGTCATTTGAGGAACAAAACATTCAAAAGCCAAGGAAATCCTATGATCGATTTTTTTGTTCTGTACCACATTCATGCATTATTTTATTACGCATTAATGGGCTGTAATACCCCTGCTGATTAGAGTTCCACTTTATTTGGGTAAGGAAGATGACTGCGGTTACATAGATAATGAGAGCGTTGCAGCGGTTGGTACGTTCATTCGCGATATTGGTTTATCGCTGATTGAGCACAACTAATAGCGGTTGTCAGATTGGATATCTAAATAAAGCGTCACGTGCAAAACTCGGACACCAATGGAAAATTCGCTTGATTGGATACCTAAACAAACGAGGAGATGTAACATGAAGAAAATAGGACTAACAGCATTTATTTTATTGCTTTCATTATTGGCTGCATGCAGTAGCAGTGAGGATAACAAAAATGACGAAAATGATACGAAGTCAGCTGACGATGGACGCCGGGTTACGTTTGAGGACGCAGTGGGAGAGCAGACGATTAAAGGGACTCCGAAGAAGATTGTTGTTCTTGAGTGGTCATACGCTGAAGATTTATTAGCGCTTGGAATTCAGCCGGCCGGTGTTGCAGACCTCGATGGTTATCATCAATTTGTTAATGTTGAGAAAGATTTTGCTGATAGTGTAAAGGATGTTGGTACACGCCAAGAACCTAATTTAGAAGCTATCTCTCGTCTGAATCCGGACTTAATCATTGCTGTGAAATTCCGGCATGAGCAAATTTTGGACAGTTTGAAGGAAATCGCCCCAACTGTCACATTTGATCCGTATAGTAAGGAAGCAGCAAGGGATCATTATCAAAATATGAAAGACGAATTTAAAACAATTGCAAAAATCGTTAATAAGAAACAAGAGGCAGATAATGCTTTGGCTGACTTAGACAGGTTTATCAAAGATCAGAAGCAGCGTGTTACTGATGCAGGTCTTGAAGGATCGAAATATATTGCTACACAAGCGTATACAGTACAAGATACACCGACATTACGATTGTTTACGGACAATTCCATTGTTTCGCAGGTAATGCGTGAATTAGGATTTGAAAATGCCTATCAATCGGGTAAAACTGAAACGTATGGATATAGTGAGGTAACGGTTGAAGCGCTACAAAACTTCCAGGAGGGGAATTTACAGTTTTTATATATTGTTCAGGATGAGGATAATATCTTTGCAAACCAGCTGAAAGGAAATCCGGTCTGGGAGAATCTAAGCTTTGTGAAAAAAGGTAATACACATCAGCTTCCAGGCAATACATGGCCATTTGGCGGTGTTTTATCTGCCGAAGTTTTAACAGAACAATTAGTCGATGCTATGGTAAAAGAGTGATGTTATGGAGAATGCCTTTCAAAAGACATTAGTTGCGGTTCTCACCTTTGGAGGTGGAATCGCGCTTTTGTGCATATTCGTTTTTATTCATATTAATCAAGGAAATGTTTCTATTCCTGTTTCTACTGTCAAGGGCGCAATTTTTGCACCTGAAGATACACTTGCACATCACACAGTGCGTGTTTTACGCTTGCCTCGGGCGGTAATGGGAATTCTGGCCGGTGGAGCCCTTGCTGTTGCAGGGGTAGTATTGCAAACCGTAACAAAAAATCCGCTAGCCTCGGCAAGCACACTGGGGATTCATTCCGGAACATATTTTGCAGTAGTAGCAACGACGGTGTTTTTTCCTGCTGTATTGGTTGGAAACGGGATCATCGCTGCGTTTCTTGGTGGTATTATTACGTTTTTAATTGTCTTTATCTTATCTGGAGGAAATAGTGCGACACCTGTACGGATGGTGTTAGCTGGTATGATTGTTACGTTTCTATTTTCTTCATTAACTAGTGTCCTGCAGATTTTTTATGAAAACGAAACGGCAGGGTTGTTTTTATGGGGATCAGGAACGTTGGTGCAAAATGACTGGAGTGGTGTACATTTTTCTTGGCCGTTTATTTTGGCTGGATTCATTGTACTATTATTCATGGCCTTTAAGCTTGACACATTATCATTAGGTGATGATGTCGCAATTGCTTTAGGACAAAATGTAAATACCGTCAAGTTCATATCGGTTATCGCCGCCGTTATGCTGACATCGGTGACGGTAAGTGTTGTTGGTCCTATCGGGTTTGTCGGGCTAGTTGCCCCGCACATTATCAAACTGATTGGCTATCGCAAGCATTTACCACTTATTATTGCATCCTTTATTTGGGGTGGAAATGTCCTGCTTTTTGCCGATATACTGGCTCGAATAATTGACCCGTCCTTTTCCGAGTTGCCGGTCGGTGCATTAACTGCATTGATCGGGGCACCATGGCTAATCTGGTTAGTACTGCGGCTGAAAAGGGCAAAATACGGCGATGAAGTGACGTCGGTTACAGCTGGGAAAACAACGATGGATATGTCCTTAAAAGTTGTTATTCCTATGCTAATTGTGCTAATAGTATTCGTGTTTTGTATTAGCCTTGCATCTGGAAATTACGGTTTTGAGCCGATGGTAACACTGCAGGCGTTATTCGGTGAATCAAACGCCTTTATGAAGGGCTTAATTGTCGACCTGCGATTGCCAAGAGCGCTTGTTGCGTTGTTAAGCGGCATGGTGCTTGCTGTAAGCGGGTTGATTTTCCAAGGAGTATTACAGAATCCGCTGGCGGACCCATCTGTAATCGGAATCACTTCCGGTGCCGGAGTAGGTGCATTATTAACGATGTACGTTTTTGGTGTTTCGGCAGCTTGGATTCCGGTTGGTGCAATTATCGGATCGTTTGTGTTCTTTTTAATGGTTATGATTTTTGCTATTCGTGCGGAGTTCAAACCAACAATTTTAGCGTTGTTAGGAATCGGTGTCTCCGCCTTTGGCTCAGCAATTGTTCAGATATTGGTCGTTCGTGCAGATATTGGTGTAGCATCAGCGTTGACATGGTTATCTGGTACGACCTATGCAAAAGGCTGGTCAGAATTGGTAAACTATTTAGTTTGGCCGGTTGTAATCATTTTTCCTCTGCTTGTTATACGTATGCGGGTACTGGATACATTAGCTTTAGGAGACGATACTGCTAAGGGGCTTGGAATGCGGGTGATGTCTGCCAGATTTCAATTGGCATTTTTGGCAACTTTATTAGCGGCACTAAGCGTGGCAGCGGTTGGGGCTATTGGGTTTGTCGGGCTTATCGCACCGCATATTGCCAGATTGCTAGTCGGTCCAGCGAATCAGCGATTATTGCCGGTTACTATTTTGATTGGGGGAGCGTTATTAGTCGTGGCGGACTTGTTCAGCCGGACATTGCTCGCACCAAATGAAATTCCTTCAGGGGTTCTTGTTGCAATCATTGGCGCTCCTTACTTTTTATGGCTGATGAAGAAACGGGCGTGATCGTTTGAAAAGAGACTCTCCATCAGGAAAGTCTCTTTCAAAAATGCAATTATGCTTCTTTTTGTGCTTCAATTTCAACATTGAGTTTTACCTTTTCACCAACAACTACGCCACCGGTTTCAAGGGCAGCATTCCATGTTAAGCCAAAGTCCTTACGGTTGATTTCCGCGGTGCCGCTGAATCCGGCAACTATATTACCACTCATCGGATCTTTGTGCTGACCTTCGAAAGTCACATCAAATGTAACGGGTTTTGTTGTGCCGCGAATCGTTAAGTCTCCGGTTACATCATAATGATGCGCAGATTTTTTTGTGATATCTGTAACTTTGTATGTCATTTTTGGATGATTTTCCACGTCGAAAAAGTCAGCAGAGCGCAAATGATTGTCCCGGTCTTCTTTCCGCGTGTTAATACTATTTACATCAATTACAAATTCTATTTCTGCATTCGTTAAGTCTTCTGGATCTGCAACAACAGTGGCTTCAAAGTCTTGGAAAACTCCTTTTGCTTTTGAAACCATCATGTGTTTTACGACAAACTCTAATGAACTGTGTACTGGATCGATTAGCCAAGTTGATTTTGCCATCTTAATCCCTCCATAAGGTATTTTTTATATGTTAGTTACTTTTCAATACTAAGTATAAAATCATAAATTAATATTGTCAAGTTAATTTTTAGCATTCCCGTAGTCATTCATCCTTAAACCAATCAGGTCAGGGATCGCAAATCGATCCTGGATAATGCTATAATGATGCTAAGATGAAAAAAGTGGGGAGGACTATTATGTATTGTGCCAATTGTGGATCAGAACTGGATGCAGATGCAAGCTTTTGTATGAATTGCGGCCATAAGGTGATGCAGCCTGTTTCTGCAACGAGCATGGATTCGGAGCCAGTTCAGAATGCATCCTATGAAACTAGTTCTTTTGATGAGGATGTGCGTTATTTTGTTGGTGAGAAATATCCTTTCTATGAATCGAAATGGAAGCGTATGAAGGAAAAGGGGAATCCGACATCGCTAAATTTCCCGGCTTTCTTTTTAAGCATATTTTGGCTTGGGTACCGGAAGATGTATCGGGAAGTTGCTATTCTTGCACTGATTTTCTTGGCATTCGATTTTATTCTTTATCTGGTTGGTTATCAATACACGGCCCAATCGCTATGGGATCCGGTAGACAGGTCAATCAATATGGGTGTCGCAGTCATGATGGGACTTTTTGGCAATTACTTCTATCAAAAACATACGCTGAAAAAAGTATCCTTAATCCGTAATCAGGGTTTGACGGAAGAGGTAAAACAAATGGAATTGAAAAAACGTGGGGAAGCAAGTTTTCTTGGTGTATTGCTTTCAGTCCTCATTTCAGTAGTTATATATATTCTCCCAGCGTCGTTTATTCCGATGAATGTTGATCAGGTGGAGCTGATCAAATATGGAACATTTGAACAATACCCCGATAAAACGGTTGGAGAGACATTTGATGATTTTTTTGCACGTGGAGATTGGCAAGAGGTTACCAATGATAGCAAATCCATTGTTGTGGCGTACCATGGTGAAAAACAGATTGATAACCACAATTATGATATTCGGATTGAATTTTATAAGGAAAAGGATAGTGAGGCATTTGATATCCAGCGTATTGTTGTTGATGATGAAGCGTTGTCGTTGAGTGAGACAACTAGTTTTCTGGAATATGTTTTCAGCAATGGTCAACTTCATGGAGATGATTCGTTTGATGGCGGTGGGCCATCAGACAGCTATATGTGGTGACAGAATAAATTGGGGGTGTTGTCATGAAACAACTAGGTATTATTCCGTGTGGGATCAAGAAAGTCTGGGATAAGTATCCAGAATTAGGTGCAGTGCCAGCAATGGAAGCTTATATTGGCACATTTCATACGTTATGCCGTAATTACGCAAAAACTTTTACAGATAATTGGGTGATTTTATCGGCAAAGCATGGTTTCCTGTTTGCGGAAGATATCGTGGACGGTCCATATGATGTAACGTTTAATCAAAAAAGCGATGAAATCATTTCGATGGAGCAACTGCGGGAACAGGTTAGGATGAAACAACTAGATAAATACGATGAAATAATTGTGTTAACAGCACTAGCGTTGCATTAATTATAACTAATAATAAAAAATGTTGGTAATGTTCAATTTTTAACTGTCTAGACAACAAAAAATCCTTTATAATGAATAGG
>BMJD01000023.1 GCA_014642895.1 Lentibacillus populi | reverse complement strand
ATAAAAATATAAACTTTTGGAACAAGAGGGTTAGCTTGGTCAATTTCGTCAGCTACCAAAAGTGGCGATTACCCAAGAAGCCCCCACTTCAAGCAACACGTAAGGGTGGTAAGTGGTGGGAGTAGTTCACTTGAATGTGCATCCTTGTGTTTAGTCAGTCAGGTTTCCTCACTGAAACAACTATTATATCATAGACTTTAAACAATTTTCAGCTAATCTAATAGAAAGACTCTAAAAAATGTTTGGCATTTACCGACGTCATATATGTTAGATATGAAGGAGATGATTGGTGTGGATATTGCCGTTATAGGCTCGAACATGGTGGATCTAATTACATATATTGATAAAATGCCGAAAAAAGGAGAAACGCGTGAAGCACCCAATTTCGAGATGGGATGTGGAGGGAAAGGAGCGAATCAGGCTGTTGCAGCAGCTAAAATGGGTGCAAGCGTCACGATGCTTACCAAAGTGGGTGATGATATATTTGCTGACAATACGATTAAAAACTTGAAAAAATATGAAATTAATACAGAATTTGTACAGAAAGTCCCTGGAGTCGCAAGTGGTGCAGCACCAATCTTTGTCGATGCTAATTCCGAAAATCGTATACTAATTATAAAAGGAGCGAATCAGTATATCTCACCTGAGGATATCGATCAAGCAGCCGAAAAACTAAAAAAATGTCGTTTACTAGTTCTGCAGCTGGAAATTCCATTACCCACTATTTACCATGCAATTGAATTTGGTAATCGGCATCATATTCCCATTATTTTTAACCCTGCCCCGGCAACGAAAGAGTTGGATTTCAAGTATATTTCCATGTGTGATTTTGTTGTACCGAATGAAATAGAATTAGAAATGATAACAGGAATGCCGGTAGAAACAGATAAAGAGACTCGAAATGCCGCCTTTGTTTTACTTCAAAAAGGGGTAAAAAATGTCATTGTAACGTTAGGTCGTCGTGGTGTGCTTTGGGTTACTAGTAATGACATACGCCGCTTTGATGCGTATCAAGTAAAAGCAGTTGACACGACAGGAGCTGGAGACGCATTCATTGGCTGTTTTGCCCATTCTTTTGTGCGAAATGGAAATGTAGCGCAAGCGATCCAGCGTGCCCAAGCTTTTGCTGCATTGAGTGTAACAAGAAAAGGTACCCAAATTTCATATCCAGATGTAAAAGAATTATCAGCATTTTTGGAGGGGTAATAGACTAGTAAATCAAGTAGTATTGCTAATTCGTAAATAACAGAAAATATAAAAAGGGGGATAAAACCATGCTCATAGGCGCAATAGAAGCTGGCGGAACGAAATTCGTTTGTGCTGTTGGCGATGAATCAGGAGATATCATTGCAAAAACTAGCTTCCCAACTAAAGACCCTGAGGAAACGTTTAAGGACGTTAACAATTTTTTTCGTGAATACAAAGTAGAAGCAATTGGAATTGGCTGTTTTGGTCCAGTTGATTTAGATAAAAAAAGTGATACATACGGGACGATTTTAAATACGCCGAAAACAAAATGGATACAATATGATGTGCTTGGAAAATTGAAAAAGGATTTAAAGGTACCGGTATATATCGACACAGATGTGAATGCTGCAGCACTTGCGGAGTACAAATATGGTGCAGGGCGAGATGTAAACAGCTGTATGTATATTACCGTCGGGACGGGAATCGGAGCGGGCTACGTTCAAGACGGGAATACATATGTTGGAAAAAGCCACCCGGAAATGGGACACGTGCTTATCCAGCAGCATGAAAATGATGCATTTCCAGGAGGTTGTCCGTATCATGGAAATTGTTTGGAAGGCCTTGCCTCAGGTCCAGCAATTGAAAAGCGTTATGGAAAAAAGGGGCATCAATTAGCTGCGGATTCCCATGTCTGGGAACTAGAAGCCTATTATCTGGCACAAGCGATCATGAATTATTTCCTGATTCTAGCGCCCGAGCGAATTATTTTGGGTGGTGGAGTCATGAAACAGCAACAGCTGTACCCGCTTATTCGGAGAAAGTTCCTGGAAATGATGAATGGTTATTTGACGATTGAAAATGCCGATACGTTTATTGTCGCACCCGAGCTTAACGACGAACAGGGGGTTAGAGGTGCGATGGCGCTCGTACCGGTTATGTTAAGAAATTGAATGGGGACGTGTGTGAATAGGGTAAGGTAATTAATCCATTCCTTATTCTTTCCTCCCATCTATCAAAGTGTACATTCGAAAAAAAAAAGCGGTAGCCATGCATGACATTAAGGGTTCAAGTAATCTTGCAATAATGTGAACACGAAACTATCTTTGTTCAATGGTAGGACAGATATTTCCAAAAAGTTCAAAATACAAAACAGTTGCAATTTCCCGTCAAACTGGTATGATGGATTCAACATTTTTATACAAGCAGTTCTTATCCAGAGAGGTCGAGGGATTAGCCCAAAGACGCCTCAGCAACCTGTCTAATCGTGGGCAAGGTGCTAATTCTAACAAGTGCTTGAAAGCTTGGAAGATAAGAAGATGACTATATTTATCCATAGTTCCTTCATATCGGAGGAATTTTTTTATTACATTTTTTAGGAGCTGATTGGGATGACAACAACAAAAATCGAAAAGAAAGCACCATTTCGAGGTGATCATGTAGGAAGTTTTCTGCGACCAGAGCGATTAAAACATGCACGAAGCCAATTTGCCGCTGGGGAAATTACCGGGGAACAATTGCGCAGTGTTGAGGATGAGGAAATCATCAAGCTGATTGAAAAGCAAAAGGAAGCAGGCTTGAAATCAATTACGGATGGGGAGTTTCGCCGTTCGTGGTGGCATTTTGATTTTTTGGAAGGACTGACTGGTGTGGAAGGTTACGATCCGGACAGCGGTTTGCAATTTGTTGGTATTGAAGCAAGAAATCGTTCCATTCGTGTTACAGGTAAAGTAGATTTTCATGATGACCACCCAATGCTTAATCATTTCCGATTTTTGCAAGCGCATGTAGGATCTGATTATGTGGCTAAGATGACGATTCCGAGTCCGAATATGCTGTTGCTTCGTGGTAGCATTGATCCAAATGTCTATGGAAATCTGGAAGCATTGCTCCCAGACCTGACGAATGCCTATAAAAAAGCTATTCAAGGATTTTATGATCTAGGGTGCCGATACCTGCAGCTTGATGATACATCGTGGTCATCCTATTTATCGGAAAAAGGACGAGCAGCCATTCGCGAGCAAGGTTATACACCGGAAGATATGCAGAAAATCGCGGCCCAAGCGATTAATGATTCACTTGAAGGACGGCCAGCTGATTTATTGGTTACCATGCATATTTGCCGGGGGAATTATCGTTCGCATTATTTTGCAGAAGGAGCTTATGATCCAGCATCCGAGACCATTTTTGGCGGGCTGAACGTGGATGGCTTATTTTTGGAATTTGATGATGAACGTTCTGGAGGATTTGAACCGCTCCAATATGTGAACAGGGAGGATTTGTCCGTTGTGCTCGGTCTCATCACAACTAAATCGGGTGAACTGGAGGGTAAAGAAAAAATCAAAAAACGTATTGGAGAAGCAAGTGAATACTTGCCATTAGACCAGCTATGTCTAAGCCCGCAATGTGGCTTTGCCTCAACCGAGGAAGGCAACGACATTAGTGAAGAAGACCAATGGAAGAAAATTCGGCATGTACTTGAAATTGCGGAAGAGGTTTGGTAATTTTCTTGTCAAAGGGTATTACAAATTGTACGACAAAAAAGATAAATATATTATAGTGAATTGGCGAGCGGCGAGAAACTGTTCGCCATTCTTTTGGTTAGGGGTATTGTTTTTTCAAATATGTTATGTTGGTAACAAAGAAATTTTCAATACAAAAATGTACGTTAAGGAGCTGTTTTACCTTGAAGGTAAGCAATGTTTACAAAAAGGGCGGTAGAGAAATAAACGAAGACGCTTGTGTAATGAATGAAAAAGCAGGGATTTATGCTGCGGTTGATGGTGCTACCGGGCTTGATGGTGTACCAGGCTATATTGCATCGCATGCTGTAAAGGAAGAACTAAATAAGGCAACAGACGATCATTCTCTTTTTTCATATGTGAAATTAGCAAATGAAAGAGTACAAAAAGAAACAATGAACTATTATGAAGCAAACATAAAAAAATCAAGTGTGACCGATTTTCTGGAAATTCCAAAGATCGTAAGGAGTTCCACAGCCCTTGCTGCCATCAAGGTAGCTCCTGATTATTCATTTCTGGAATATGTTCAAGCTGCGGATTGTATGCTATTTCTCCAATATGAAACAGGTGCTATAAGGATGGTCACACACGATTTGCTGCAGGATCTGGACAGTATAGCGATTCATAAGCTTGTTGAAAAGCGAGAAAGGAGTACAAACCGACATTTGGGCCTTGGTCATTTGCGGGAAATGGTGAACCCAATTTTATTAGAAAATCGCAGTAAAGCGAATACATATGGCGGATACGGTGTGATAGACGGCGGTGAGGAGGCACTGGATTTCTTGGAGCGAGGAAGGATTTCATTAAATAGAGTTTCAAGGATTTTGTTAGTAAGTGATGGTTTGCTCCTTCCGCAGAAGCTGGATGAACCAGATGCATGGATCAAGACAGCTGATCTAGCATTTTCCGATGGTTTGGATCAGCTGGTGAAAGAGGTGGAGAAGCGGGAGGACGATGATCCGCATTGCGTTACATATCCGCGGTTTAAAAAGATGGATGATAAAACAGGGATTTTGATTGAGTTTTAAGAGGAATTTCATTTAGTTTCCTAAAATGAAAATCCCATCAATTCATTATTGATGGGATTTTTGGGTGAATTTCCATATTATTTTTTATTTAACAGCATCCTCATTCCACCGACAATTACCGCCTCACCTGTCCGCTTTTTAACATGTAATTCCGTAACAATGACTCAGTGGTATCACTTTTCATAAAGTCTGTTATCATTGTAACTGTTTCTTCTAGCATAATGTCGCTATACCATGAGAGCTGTAAAAAATGGCACCTCAGCCACACTCCTTATGATTGGTGTTTTATCTCCAATCCCATCCCAATCACCGAGAACCATTATGAGGTAGAATGCCAATGATTCCTTCTGGCCATTTCTGGTATACATGGCTACCTGTGCGATAATGGCTATCAATTCGCTAATCGTCTTTTTGAATAAAATTAGGTAGACTTTACATCCATTGTTTCCGTGTCCACATCTTTTACACCAGGTACCTTCTTACATTTCTTGAAGAGCTACAGCAATTTGCTTGGTAGCTTCGTGCTGTGTAGGAACATGAATTCACCAGTCCATCAGTAACTTAACCATGCCACGTTTATTCGCCCCGTCTTCCAACAGGGCAAATCATTATGGAAATCCGATTGTGTAAATTTTCCACCATTATACACCATATATTTCTTGCGATTAGTCAAGCATGCTCTAGGCAAACAGTATCCAAGTCAAGGTATGCAGGATTCTGACAATTCATGCCGAATTATGTAGAATACGTAATGAATGACAAGCTAGCAGTTTCCCAAAAGGATCAGTATAAGGTAGGTGCATATCCTTGATTAAGAGATTATTAAACGTTTCACTAAAAACCAAAATCATAGGAATGGTTATTACTATCATTCTGTCCTTAATTATTCTGCTACTAAGTGTTTTTGCCTATTTTGATGTAAAGCAGGTGTATTCCAATAAAAACACGATAAGTCTGCAAACCGCCAAAACCATTTCCTATATCCCTGACGTAGCACGGTTGTTAAAGCATGGAGAGGCATACGAGTTACAATCCATGACAACACAGTTCAGCGTTCAGAATGACGCTGACTTTATTGTTATTCAGAATCTGGATGGCACGATATTGACACATCCAGATGTTGACAGGATTGGAGAGCATCAACCATTTGACGATGGCTATATGGCAAGGGTATTTGGTGGATATTATAATGTTGAATCGAATGAATTTATCGGCCCTTCCGTTGTTGGTAAGGCTCCTGTAATGGATGAAAGAGAAAACATGGTAGGGGTTGTTTCGGTTGGGTATTTGAAAGAGAAGATCAATAGTACGATATTTCAGCGACTTAAAGATATATTTTACTTTTCTATTACTATTGCTTTAATAGGTGTTTTTGCCAGTTACCTATTAGCGAGAAACATCAGAAAAGATACGATGGGATTGGAGCCGAGAGAGATTGCAACATTATATCGAGACCGTGCGTCTATATTATCTTCCATTAATGAAGGAATCATTGCGACGGATGATAGCGGAAACATAACTTTGATTAATGAATCCGCTAAAAAACTATTACATGTTTCGGATGACTATATGAATAAATCAATTGAGCAGGTTCTTCCAGATGTTGATCCCTCTGAACTGATGAATCATAAGGAGTTTTTCTTAAATAAGGAAATGCTAATTAATAATAAAGTCATTGTCATCAATATGGTACCCATTTTAAGTGATGGTAATTTAGTTGGTACTGTGGCTACATTTAAGGATAAAACAGAAATTACAGAAATGCTTGATACCCTATCAGAAGTGAAAACGTATACGGATGATCTGCGGGCACAAACACATGAATTCTCAAACAAAATGTACGTGATATCTGGCTTACTTCAGTTGAAAAAATATGATGAGGTCTTAAACATGGTCAAGGAGGAATTTGCAGAAACTGGTCACACCAACAAGTTGATTTTTGAACAAATTAAGGATTTTAAAGTTCAAGCAGTTTTGTTGGGGAAAATGAGTAAAGCGTCCGAAAAGAAAATTGACTTCGAAGTGGACAACAATAGTTTAGTGCATAATTTGCCTGAACACATTAAGACGTCCCATATAATAACGATTATTGGGAACTTGATCGATAATGCATTTGATGAAGTAATGAAACAGAGCGATCGTAATGTTACATTTTTTGCGTTGGATATTGGTCATGATATTATCCTTGAAGTTTCGGACAATGGGAGCGGGCTACACGAAGAGGATTTTGACAAATTGTTTGCACCGGGCTATTCCACCAAAAGTAACCATTCTGATGATCGAGGTTTCGGATTGTTTAATGTTAAGGAAGCATTAAATTCATTACATGGAAGTATCGAAATTGATTCAGATGATAAAGGAACAACCATAACAGTTTATATCCCAAAAAACAAGAAAGGAGATTAAAGTATGATAAGCATTATAATAGCTGAGGATGATTTCAGGATTGCCAATATCCACGAAGATTTCCTGGAAAAAGTGGAGGGGGTACAAGTGGTCGGAAAGGCGATTAACGGAGAAGAAACATTACGGCTGGTTCGGGAAAATGACGTGGATTTATTACTGTTGGACATCTATTTGCCAGATTATTTGGGTACAGATCTTATTAAAGAGATTCGCAAGGTTAAGCCCCTTCTAGACATTATAATCATAACAGCTGCAACGGAAAAACACTTGCTGGAAACCAGCCTGCACGTAGGGGTGGTTAATTATTTGATCAAACCTGTCTCAATGGAACGTTTCACAGAAGTTATGGATACTTATAAACAACGAAAAAGCCTTCTGCAAAAAAAGGATTCGATTGATCAGGATTTGCTTGAATCATTATTTCATACTACTTCAGACAGTAAGACAAAAGTCGTAACACTACCAAAAGGAATTGATCGTATAACGCTTGATAAAGTAAAAAAGTATATGGGACAAGATAAAGAAAAGGCATGGACAGCAGATGAAATGGGAAAACAAATTGGTTCTTCAAGAACAACTGCCAGAAGATATTTGGAATATTTAGTATCTATAAATAATGCAACCGTGGAACAGGAATATGGCATTATTGGCAGACCGGAACGAAAATATTATTATAATACATGATATTTCCGTGAACTAAATGAACAAAAATAATTTTATATAGTTAAATTGGGTTACTTTGAAAACGCATACAAAAGATAAGATTCAGTATATTATTGAAACATAGATTTTTAACTTTAAAGAGAGGATGGTTCAATTGCGCAAACTTATTGGTATTATGATTTTATTTACCACATTATTGATCGCAGGTTGCTCATCAGGATCAGATGAAGCAAGTGGTAGTGATTCTGGTGGTTCAGATTTTCCAACCAAAAATATTGAAATAATAGCTCCTGCATCTCCGGGTGGTGGCTGGGATGCAACCGCAAGATCCATGCAAAAGGTTTTCTCAGATGAGGGAATTATTGAAAAAAGCATGAATGTCGTTAACAAACCTGGTGGTGGCGGCGAGGTTGGTTGGCAATATTTAAAGAGTAAAGATGCTCATACGATTTCTATTAACTCGAGTTTGGTTATTACAAATAATCTATTAGGACAAAGTGAGCTTACCTATAATGATTTCACACCATTGGCAATCCTTACTACTGAATGGAATTCTGTTACAGTTGCTCCTGATTCAAAATTTAATACTGGTGCTGAAATTATGGAGCAGTTGAAAAAAGATCCAACATCATTAAAAATTGCCGTTGCACCGTCTTTAGGAAATGATGACCATTTATCCTTTGTCCAAGCAGCACAAGAATTTGGTGTCGACGTGACAAAGCTTAATTTCATGATTTATGAAAGCGGTGGAGATGTACTTACGGCAATGTTGGGCGGTCATGTTGATGTGGCAACTTCTTCTGTTTCCGAATTTAAGGAACAGGTCCTGGCAGGCAAACTAAAGATGGTTGCAGTAACCTCAGAAAAACCAATCGAAGGTCTTGAGGATGTTCCTACATGGAAGGAGCAAGGCGTTGATATGGTATTTCCCCACTGGCGAGGTATTATGGGGCCTCCGGATATGACAGAAGATGAAATTACTTATTGGGACGAAAAAATCAGCAAATTAGTAGAAACAGATGCTTGGAAGAAAATATTGAAAAATAATGAATGGGAAGATTACTACATGGACAGTACAGAATCAGCTAAATTTCTTGAAAAGCAAATGGAAAATTATAATGAGTTATTGAATGTTTCTGGTTTAATTGATTAATGGACCGAAATTAGAATGAATCCGAGCTTACGGATTCATTCTAATTTTACCAATGTAAATAAGGAGGGAATAGTATGCTCCGATTAATCACACCTTTGTTTTTTATTTTTGCAGGCGTTATCTATGTCGTTTTTACCTTTAATTTACCGCAAGCAAAAATTGGAGATCCAAATGGACCACTATATTTTCCGGCAGTCATCGGGATATTTTTGCTGTTAATGAGTATTGTTTATTTGTTTCAGGAGTGGAAGAAGCGCGGGGAAAAGATGGAAAAGGTCAGACAGCTTTTCACAGGCAGAACGCCATTCCTAATTATCGCGTCTTTGGTTCTGATATTTATCTATACATTCCTTTTTGAAAGAATCGGTTTTTTATATTCAACAATCATCTTTTTGACAGGATTACTTTTTGTTGTGAATGGGAGAAAACAATGGATTAAGAATATCTTAATTGCAGTCATATTTTCTTTCATTACGTGGTACTCCTTTGCTGAACTTTTAAATGTGAGTCTACCATAGAAAGGAGAAAGAAAAATGGGAGTTGACTTTCAACATATAGTCGAAGGGTTTATGGTCGCTATTAAGCCTATCAACCTATTTTTGATTATCATTGGTGGGTTTCTTGGAACAGTAGTTGGGATGCTTCCAGGACTGGGGCCTGCTACAGCGGTTGCAGTTCTTATTCCGATTACGTTTGGTATGGATCCAACTAGTGCATTGATTTTAATGGCAACCATCTATTATGGTGCCATGTATGGGGGTTCCAGAAGCTCGATTTTAATAAATACCCCGGGTGACGGATCAGCCATTGCTGCCACGTTCGACGGATATCCAATGGCACAGAAAGGGCAGGCTGGCCAAGCGTTAACGATATCTGCTATTGCTTCGTTGATAGGTGGGCTGTTCGCAATAATCGGGTTCATCGTTTTAGCAAAGCCATTGGCAGCATTTGCCCTGGAATTTGGTCCAGCTGAGTATTTTTTGTTATTTTTATTTACATTATCGGCAATCGTTTCCTTGTCTATTGGCAATATGGTAAAAGGGTTTATATCAATGTCTATTGGACTGGTTTTGAGTACCGTTGGTGTTGATTTACAATCAGGGGTACATCGATTTACCTTTGATATTCCCCAGTTGAGTGAAGGTGTTGACTTTCTGGTAGTCATTATTGGAATTTATGCGGTTGGAGAAGTATTTTATAACTATATCAGCATAGATAAACTTAAAAAAGAAAAGAAAAAAGTTGGGTCAAAATGGATAACAAAAGAACAATGGAACCAAACAAAATGGCCGATGCTAAGAAATGGACCAATAGGGTTTCTTATTGGAGTATTGCCTGGTGCCGGTGGTTCCATTGCTTCGATGCTTAGTTATTCAACAGAGAAACAACTATCAAAGCATCCTGAAAAATTCGGGAAAGGTGCCATTGAGGGATTAGCGGCACCGGAATCTTCCAACAATGCGGCTTCTGTCGGTGCATTTATCCCACTGTTAACAATGGGTGTTCCGGGATCAGGAACGACTGCGGTTATTTTGGGGGCAGTTGTTATGTTAGGATTGCGTCCAGGTCCGCTTCTGTTTGAAAATAATCCGGAAATGGTTTGGACACTGGTGGATAGTATGTTTATCGGAAATATCTTTTTAGTTATTTTAAATATCTTGTTAGTCGGCTTATTGGTCCGGATTTTGGATACGCCACCTAAAGTATTATACCCGTTAATTCTGGTATTGGCGTTCATTGGAACCTATACATTGAGCTACAGTATGATCGATTTTTATATACTGGTTATTTTCGGTTTGATCGGATTAGGGATGAAGTTGCTGGATTTTCCGGTTGCTCCATTGATACTTGCTGTCATTGTAGGTGGGGACATGGAACAAAATTTCCGTAAAAGTATTGTCGCACAGGACAATTTTTTGAATGTAATAGTTGCCTCCCCTGTAACGATTGCCTTAACGATTTTGACAATTTTATCGATATGCTATCCATTTTTTATTGGGTGGTTAAGAAAACGCAAGCAAAAGAATACGTAGATGACTGCTGTGAGGCGGTAATATAATGAAGAAAAAGTTGCTTTTGATTTTGATTGTCATTCTGTATATCTTGTTTTTTTCTCCTTTAATAGAATGGAGTCTCGAAACGAAAGCATTGGGAGCACTCATTATTATTCAGATTCTCTGGATTGGGAGAGTGTTCCCTCTAGCATTTAGTTCGGTATTGCTAATTCTATTGTTATCATTTCATTTCTTTAGTTATGATGAAACATTAAGTTACTTTGGATCCAGTCTGGTCTGGTTATTATTTTCCATTTTTATATTGTCCCATGCCTTTATCAGCACAGGACTGGCCAGCAGGATTTCATTATATATTTTGACCTGGGCTAGGGGATCCGGGAAACTGTTGTTATTTGTATCATTTCTATTATCGTTTATTTTAACGTTTTTCATTCCCTCTAACATTGGAAAAGGAAGTTTAATCAGTTCGATATTGCATGATATTATTAGTAGTTTAAAAAAGATTCAGGCAACGTCCAATTTATCTAAATCCTTTTTTATCGGCATAACTTATGTAAGCCCTATTGCTGCAGCTTTTGTGCCAACGGGGGCTAGTTCGACGATTTATGCGTTTGGCATGTTTTCTTCTATTTCCGACACCATTACCTATTTTCATTGGATGTTATATTTAGGGTTGCCTATTTTTATATTTATTTTCTTATTATGGATTTTATTCCAGCGCGTTTTTCCGGTTGAAAAGGTCGATCAGCAAATGGTGAAAAACCTGATCCGTTCCAAGATGGATGAATTGGGGAGTTGGAGTAGCCAGGAAGTAAAAATGATTTTTATTATGGGGATTACGCTTTTATTATGGCTGACTGAACCATTACATGGCTATTCGATTCCTTTAATTGGTCTGTTGGGAGCAAGTTTAACGGTGTTGCCTTCTATCGGTGTGATGGATTGGGATGAGGCACAGCAAAGTGTGGATTGGAATATGATGATTTTCTTTTCATCTACGTTAATGCTATCCAATATGCTGATAAATACGGGATTGATAGAAACGGTTGCTGCATATGTGGTTGAACATTCACAAAATTTCCCTACTATTTTTCTTGTAATGGGTTTGATTGTTTTTACCGCATTTATTCGGGTTGTTTTTGTCAATGTACTTGGGTTTTTGACTATTATGCTTCCTTTAGCGATAACTCTAGGAGAGCAGATAGCTGGCATTTCTCCATTAACATTAGCGATGGGGGTCTATTTAGCTGGTGTTCCCGGATTTTTATTGATAACACAATCACCAGTCCATTTAATTAGTTACTCGTATGGATATTTTACCCATCAAGATTTATTACGTGCCGGTTTCCTTTCCATGTTAATTTGGGTATGCCTAGTGTTTGTAAGCATTTTTTTATATTGGGGTTTTGTAATTTAGGGAGGTATTGGATCATGACGTGGTTGACTAAAGAACAGAAAGGCTTAGAGTGAATTAATACAAAAATACTAGTAAAACTTGGCCACTTCAGATGTTCCTGGTTCTTTAATTTTGTTGCTCAATTTCGGATTAAATTTTTCCAATTCCAGTTTGAGACCGAGTCCATATACTTCCCTGGTTTTATCGAATAATATCCATACATGTCATAGGAGCTTATTAACTATTTAAACAAGCTTATTTATTTAACTCCCCCGTAAGTAGTGTATGGTCAGGTGAATTTAGCAGATTCTCTTGAATAGTATTATAGCACTTCCTTCATAATCGTAGAGCTAAATTTTGCCGTGTTATAATTACAATAGAAACAGTTCAATTCGTAACGTCAGGGGAGCTATCCATTCATGATTCATACATCCAAGAAGCCAGTTATCCACCCAAAAATAAAATTTAACTTAAAGCTAAAAATGATTGCCTTGATAAGTTTGCTGATTATCGGGATATTTGTCATTTTCGGCTTATTTCTTCGTTCTTTTATTTCCACTACCATGGAAGATCAAATCGGCAAACGTGCATTGAGTGTGGCGCAAAGTGTTGCTAATATCCCAGAAATTAAGCAGGCTTTTCAACTGGAAGATCCTGCATCGGTCATCCAGCAGATTGTAACGCCGATTCAACAAGATACAGAAGCTGAATTTATCGTTGTCGGAAATCGAGAGGGGATCCGCTATTCCCATCCAGAGGCCAATCAAATCGGGAAAAAGATGATCGGCGGTGATAATGAGCGAGCCTTGCTAAAAGGGGAGTCCTACATATCGAAAAGAGTTGGATCGCTCGGATTGTCGATACGGGGAAAGGTGCCTGTTTTTGCAGATAATGGGGAAATTATCGGCGTTGTTTCTGTTGGTTTTTTGAATCATGATGTACAAGGTATTATCAAAAATCAGAGCAAATCATTATGGCTCACACTTGTAGCAATTACTTTACTTGGGATTATTGGTGCCATTTTCATCTCAAATTACCTTAAAAAGCTGTTATCAGACATGGAACCAGAGGAAATTTCCGATTTATTAGTGCAAAAGGAAGCAATTTTGCAGTCTACACACGAAGGGATTATTGCAGTAAATGAAAAAGGTACAATTACGATGATGAATGTGGCGGCACAGTGGATTCTATTCAAACAAATTGACCAAGACAATCAGTTCCTGGGCAGACCAATTAAGGAACTATTGCGACATACGGATTTATTTACAGTTTTACAACATGGAGAAAGCCATTATAATAGGGAAATGGTTCTTGGAGAAAATATTGTGCTGGTAAACCGGATGCCAATCTATCAGGATAAAAGAATTGTTGGTGCCGTGTCGACTTTTCGTAAAAAAACGGAACTTGCGCATCTGACAAATGAACTCATGCAAATTAAACAATTTGCCAATGCACAACGCGCGCAGACCCATGAATTTTCCAACAAGCTTTATACTATTCTAGGCTTGCTTCAGTTAGATCAAAAACAGGAAGCGATCGATTTTATCAAAAAGGAAAATAATGTGCAGCAGGAATGGTCCCAGTTTCTGCTGGATCATGTTGCAGATCCGATGATTCACGGCCTCCTGCAAGGTAAATTTAATCAGGCAAATGAACTTGGTATCACCATGTCCGTTGACCCAGATAGTCAGCTTGCTTATTGTTTCAATGGGGAAAAACAGGACGCACTGCTGACGGCGCTTGGGAATTTGATCGAAAATGCAATGGAGGCAGTAAGAAACATAGAGGGCAAACGGGTAATTTCTATTTTCTTTACGGATATTGGAGAAGATGTATTAATCGAGATAGAAGATTCTGGCCCGGGTATTGCAAAGGAAGACGCAGCCCATATTTTTGAACAGGGATTTTCTACAAAGACTGGTTCCCATCGTGGGACAGGCTTACCACTAAGTAATCGTATGCTACAGGATATAGGCGGAGCAATTATGCTGGAAGACGGAGAACTGGGTGGTGCCTGCTTTGTGATAATCCTGCCTAAGGATAAAGGAGAAGATAAGAATGAATGAAAAGTTTCATGTACTCATTGTAGAAGATGATTTTCGGATTGCAGCTATTCATCGTCAATTTGTTGAAAAAGTAGAAGGGTTTGTTGTTCAGGATTGCGTGAAAACGGCGAAGGAAGCATTCGCCCATCTGCAAAACAAAGAGCGTCAGCCAGACCTGATTATACTGGACATCTATATACCCGATGTGGAAGGCCTGGAATTGCTTTGGCGGCTTCGTACAACCTATCGAGCCATGGATATCGTGATTGTGACAGCTGCCAAAGAAGAAGAAACAGTTACGAAGGCTTTGCGGGCTGGTATTTTTGATTATATTGTAAAACCAGCAGATGCGAGCCGTTTTAACCAAACGTTACGACGTTACAAACAACAGCACGAATTTCTGGCGTCGAAGGAAGCAATGGAGCAAGCGGATATTGATTTCATTACCGGAGTACGTGATTTTTCCGTTTCTGCCGAAAAGTCGAATCACCATTTGCCAAAGGGGATTGATCCGATTACGTTGGACGAGGTTACCCATTTATTGGCAGATAAAAAGGGAGACGGAATCACTGCTGTAGAATTGAGTAAGCAAATCGGCACAAGCCGTTCCACTGCCCGTCGCTATTTGGAATATTTGGTGTCGATTAAAGAAATTCGGACAACACTAAAATATGGGACCGTTGGCAGACCTGAGCGGCAATATATTCGAAATTAAAACTATGTCTATCGCTGACGTGGTTTTAATACGGAAGTCATGTCCTGCTACCGACCTGTGAAACTTATGAACAAAATGCAAAATATAGCGAATAAATCACTTATGACAAGAAGGTTTCTCCCCCGCTTTATCCATGGTATTTTTTTAATATCAAAAAAAGAAAAGATCTTTTTTTTTGGATAATCTGTTAACGTTTTCATCTATGATTTTTGAGGAAAGCGGAAAGGAGAAAGAGATGTTAAGTCTTAGTATAATCGGGTTTGCAACCATATTAATTATTGTGTTATTACTTATAAGCGGGAAAGTTACGCCGATTATTGCATTGGTTTTAGTCCCTATTCTCGGCGCTTTTGCTGCTGGATTCGGGATGGAGGCAATTGGTGACTTTTTTAATGAGGGAATTGTTGATGTTATTGAAGTAGTGATTATGTTTATTTTTGCGATTCTGTTTTTCGGTATTATGCAGGATGCTGGACTGTTTGATCCGTTAATCAACAAAATGATTGCCATTTCACGCGGGAATGTTATCGCGGTAAGTGTCGGAAGTGTGATTATTGCGGCAATTGCTCAATTGGATGGATCCGGTGCATCAACTTTTTTGATAACGATTCCAGCATTGCTTCCACTGTATAAACGGTTGAAAATGAATCCGTATTTGCTGCTTTTATTAATTGGGGGAAGTGCCAGTATTATGAATATGTTGCCATGGGCAGGTCCTTTAGGGCGAACTGCGTCTGTTTTAGGCATGGATGTTACCGAATTATGGAGACCGCTCATCCCCATCCAGGCTATCGGGATGGTGCTGATGATCGGCTTGGCTGTTTTCCTCGGATATATGGAAAAGCGCAGAATCACCAAGCGATATGGTCAAATAGAGCTGGCTGCGACTGCTGAGGCAGTTTTTGATGATGAGCCTGCCGTGGAAGATACAAGTGCTGCTGATAAAGATGTCTCCCTTGCACGTCCAAAATTACTTTGGATCAACGTTATATTAGCTATTGCTGTTATTGGTGTTTTAGTTTGGGGGATTATCCCGGCAGGTTTTGCCTTCATGATAGGTGTCAGTATTGCTTTGCCACTTAACTATCCGAACGTAAACGATCAAATAGCCAGGATTCGTGCCCATGCACCGAATGCGTTAATGATGGCAACGATTATTCTTGCGGCTGGCTCATTTTTAGGAATATTATCTGGAACGGGAATGCTGGATTCGATTGCAAAAGATATTGTAAAGGTACTGCCTGCAATCGTTGCACCATACTTGCATCTTATTATTGGATTCTTCGGTGTACCGTTTGACTTATTGTTAAGTACGGATGCTTATTATTTTGCTTTGCTTCCGGTCGTGGATCAAATTGCAACAGGCTTTGAAATCGGTTCCTTATCAACTGCCTATGCCATGATTATTGGCAACATTGTCGGTACATTTGTCAGTCCATTTTCCCCGGCACTTTGGCTGGCTTTAGGTTTGGCAGGTCTGGAAATGGGACGTCACATCCGCTATTCTCTTGTGTGGATGTGGGGACTTAGTATTGTGTTATTGATCATTGCCTTGATTGTTGGTGTGATTGCAATTTAGCATCTATTAAAAAGTCGTAACATTGGACAAAGTTGCGGCTTTTTAAATGAAAAGGAACAAGCGTCTGCAGATACTTTTACCATAGATAATCCTATGATAGCTATGAAAAAATTACTGGACGATCCGGATATTGATGCTTTCTATATCCCGTTACCAAATCATTTATTCCTTCAACTCTTTTATCTTGATTGAATAATATTCTCAAGGAAGCCACTTGATCATGAATCTAGTGGCTTTTAAATCAATCCTATAAAATATCCTTCTTATCCACCGAACCCTTCTTCTCATCCTCATAAAACAATGCAAAATCAGGATCAATTTTTCCAATCCCCAAATATCTTGCTTTGTAATCATGAAGCAATGCGAAGAATTTTTTGCTTAAAATCAGAATGACGACGACGTTGATGAAGGTTGGAATTGCCGATGTAATATCCGCGAAATACCAGATAGTTTGACCTGGCAGACCAAAGCTGACAGCATAAATGACCATTAGTGTACCTGGGATAGGATAAAACCAATTAAAAAATTTTAAGAACCATTTTTTAATTTTTACGTTCTTGTTTTTAAACAAGTGGCGAAGCAGTATCTCGTAATATAAGTACCAGCCTGATGTAGTTGTTAAACCAAACAGGAAAATGGAAAGGGTAATAATAATCCGGCCGAAATCGCCAACACCGGCTTCAAAGGCTGACAAGGTCAGTTCTGCACCTGATAATCCTGTGGCCCATTTGCCAGTGATGATAATCGTAAATGCCGTTATCGAGCAGACAATGATGGTATCCACAAAAACTTCAAAAGCACCCCAAATTCCTTGTTTTACCGGGTGATCTGTCTTCGCTGTAGAATGAACCATAGGCGATGTTCCCCAGCCGGCTTCATTACTGTAAACTGATCTGGCTAGACCCATGCGAATAACCTGAGCAACTGCTGCTCCTGTGAATCCGCCTACTGCTGCGGTCCCGCCAAATGCCCCTTGAAAAATAATGGAGAATACATTTCCGATTTGGCTGAAGTGGCTCAAAATAATAAAAATGCCGGCGAGCACGTAAAACAAGACCATAAATGGAACAAGTTTTGCTGCAACTTTGCTAATGTGTTTAATGCCGCCGTAAATCATATAATAAATGAGCAGCATCAGTGTAATTGAAACAGGGATCATGCCAATATCAAACGTTGAACTTACGGCTTCGGAAATAGTGTAATTTTGCAGGGTTACAAAGAAGGTCCCAAAAATACCAAAGCCAAACAGAACAGCAGGGATCATCCAGTATTTAAAATTTCTTTCCTCCCCAAGCCCTTTTTCCATATAGTAAGTTGGTCCGCCATATGGATCTCCGTTTTCATCGGTGTTTCGGTAGTGAACGGAAAGCGTTACCTCAGCTGTCTTGATGATCATGCCAAACAAGGCGCAAATCCACATCCAAAATACCGCACCAGGGCCGCCAACAGCAATTGCCGTGGATACACCACCGATATTTGCAACCCCTACCGAACCGCCGATTGCCGTACTCACTGCTTCAAACGAGGAAATGATTCCTTTTGATTCGGCGTCAGATTCCTTCTTTTTAAACACCTTCATGAGTGTTTCTTTTAAAATATGTGGTAAATAAGCGAACTGAAACAGTTTACTTCCTATTGTAAAATATACTCCGGCAAAGAGAATGGTCAAGATGAGGGGGAGCCCCCATAGGAACGATGTGATGGCCTGTAATATATCACCCATAAAATTATCCCCCTCCTATTGGTCCTGTGGTACCAGACTTTTTTCGTATTTTACGTCCCCATTAATAATGGTCATTTCGATATCCGTGTTCAATAATGCATCTGGGTCTTCCATCTTAAATGGATTAGCGGAGTAAACGGTCATGTCTGCCAGTTTCCCGCGTGAAATAGTTCCCTTTACTGTTTCTTCATTTGTCGGATAGGCACCCATTTTCGTAAATAAGTGAAAAGCTTCCGTCATTGTAAGCTTTTCCTTTGCATTCCAGCCATTATGGGTTTGTCCGGGAACCTTTCTTGTGACTGCAGCATGGATTCCCAGGAGCGGGTCAACCGGTTCGACTGGTGCATCAGAGCCTCCTGCACAAATAACTCCAGATTCGATTAACGTTTTCCAGGCATAGGCAAGCTTAATTCGTTCTTCACCAAGCCGGTCCTCCACCCAAGGAAAGTCACCGACAACAAAACGGGGCTGAATGTCTGCAATCCGGCTTGGTGTTGCCAGACGTTTGATGAGTTCGTTGTGTGCCACTTGTACATGAATAATCCTGTCACGGTATGCAACTGGCGGAAATTGATCCAAAACATCCAATACATTTTCAAGTGCTTGGTCACCAATCGTATGTACGGCAGTTGGCATCGAAAGCGAGCGAGCATTTTTAACAATCTCGTAAAGTGTGTCTTGATCAAACATAGCTTTCCCATATTCATCGGGTGCATCACTATAAGGTTCTGATAATAAGGCAGTTCTCCTGCCAAGTGCACCATCGGCAAAAATCTTTATCGCACCTATTTGCAATGTTTCATTTCCGTAACCAGCATACATTCCATTTTCCCTGAGATCTTTCAAAAACTCATGATTGATTAATAGATTACAGCGGAGTCCTAGTTGCTCCTTGTTCAGCAACTCATTGTAAAGCTTATACGTTTGATTAAGTCCACCTAAAAAAAGCGGGTCATTTGTATGGACACTTGTTAGCCCTTTTGTGATGGCAAATTGTATCGCCTGTCTTAAGGTATTTTTCAGTTCATCATACGTTCTTTCAGGTATATGTTGGGTTATAAGATCGGCAGCCGATTCTAACAGTAAACCGGTTGGCTTCTTCGTTTGTTCGTCAATCACAATAGTTCCGCCTTCAGGTATCGTCATCGATGGATGGTAATGACAAACCTCTAGCGCCTTACTATTTACTAGTGCAGCATGGCCACATACTCGTGAAAGAAATAGCGGATGAGATGGACAAGCTTTGTCTAGTTCCTCAATCGTTGGAATACCACCATCGATAAAAAGATTTTCATCCCAGCCTCTTCCCTGTAACCATTCTCCTGCTTTTAATGTTATGGCTTTCCGTTGAATTTTCTGAAGCATTTCTTGTTTGGATGCAACACCGGTTAAATCCAAGTTAAGGAAATTTTGTCCAACTGCTGAAAGGTGCAAATGACTATCGATTAACCCTGGAGTTACCGTTTTTCCATGTAAATCAATGGTTTTAACTTCTGGACGTTGCCAGTTGAGTACCATGTCTTCGGTAGTTCCCATGTCAATAAACCTGCCATTTTCCACAACAACCGCTTCAACGGCAGGTTTTACTTGATCGAACGTGTAAAAATTTCCGTTCGTATAGATTTTTCTCATCTGGTGATCTCTCCTTACTGAAATATGTGAGGCGTTTCAAATGGGTAAAATATCTTAAAAAATGTCATAATAGTTGATTATAAATATTCTAATTATTTATAAAATAGCAAAATTAGAAGAAGGAGTCAATGTTTATTTAAAAAAAGGGGAGAACTTGCCCAGAAAAATCAATGCCAATAAAAGATATTTTTTTGTTAGCACTATAATATTTTCAGAGTGTGGCACGTACTAATTTTAAATGGATGTGCTACGTATTTTACTTAAGGAACTAATAAAATGGAAGAGTATTATACGTCAAAATCTTGTTATTTCTAATACCAATAAGCTTCTATCCACGTGACAGGAATTTTCATACATGCTAAGCTAGATATGCAATTAAATCAAAAATCTGCATGTAAGCAGGAGAGGTTCGAAACCATCCCTCTATAAAAAACTAGGGAGACAAGGCAGCGTGCTTCTTAGTGCTGTCTTTTTTTATGGTGAATTTTTGAATCTCTTCCTTTTAGAGGATGTTCAAAAAGTCACCAAATGATAAGCGGCGAATCGTGTCGTTGGCGGAAGGGGATCTTCTGCTAAAACCGCCCACGTCCTGTGGGCAACGCAGAAGTCAGCACCTCCTGTGCAAGCCCGCTCCTCATGTACCTTTTTATGTACATTCCGGTGCTCAAAGCTACGCCGCCTCGACCTTCTTGCTTCTCATTCGGCAACTTTTTGAACACTCACTTTTAACAAAAGGAGAGGGGAAAAGAAATGGATAATCAAAATGCAGTAGTTGTTTTTAGTGGCGGACAGGATAGCACGACATGTCTGTTTTGGGCGTTGAGGGAGTTTGCGCATGTCGAAGCAGTGACATTTCAATATGGGCAGCGCCATATTGCAGAGCTGGAATGCGCAAAAGAGATTTGTGATGTATTAAACGTCCGGCAACATGAACTGGACATGACTCTGTTAAACCAATTGGCACCAAATGCCTTAACACGCGATGATATCGAAATTACAGATGACGAGGGGATGCCGTCAACATTTGTGCCTGGCAGGAATTTGTTATTTCTATCCTTTGCTGCTGTTCTCGCAAAACAAACCGGTGCCAAACATATTATTACCGGAGTAAGTGAAACCGATTTTAGTGGTTACCCGGATTGTCGGGATAGTTTTATCAAATCCCTTAATGTAACCTTAAATTTGTCGATGGATGATCAATTTTTGATACATACACCATTAATGTGGCGGGATAAGTCGGAAGTATGGGAATTAAGTGATCAGCTTGGTGCGTTTGAATTTGTAAAAGAGCATACATTAACTTGCTACAACGGGATTAAAGGAGAAGGTTGCGGGGAATGCCCTTCCTGCAAACTCCGTCAAAAAGGGTTAGAGCAATATGAAATGCGCCGGGGAGATGAGGTGACGAAATGATCCAACAAATCTATCCCGTTCCTGCCCATAACTTTTTGTATGAGTTAAATAAAGATTTTCACTTTGCCGCCGCCCATTATATTGCAGACGAGGAGGCTGGAAAGTGTCAGTATACCCATGGCCATACGTATTTTGTAAACGTAACGATTGCTGGTAATACACTGGATTCCACTGGTTTTCTGATCAATTTTAAAACGATCAAAGATTTAATCCATAATCGTTTTGATCATTCCACGTTGAATAAGGATCCTGCGTTTTTAGATGCTCAGGGAGACTATTTTCCGACAACCGAGGTGGTGGCGAGAAGCATTTACGATATTATACAGGGGCATTTAGAAACGTTGGCAAATAAACCGGTATGCCTGCAAGTCTTTCTACGCGAAACCCCGACTAGTTATTGTATCTATCGACCAAAAGGGGGAGCGGAACGTTGAAACTGCCTATTCTGGAAATTTTTGGCCCAACGATTCAAGGGGAAGGAATGGTAATTGGGCAAAAAACTATGTTTGTTCGAACCGCGGGCTGTGATTACGCTTGCTCATGGTGTGATTCGAAATTCACTTGGGATGGCTCAGAAAAAGAGAAGATTAACTTGATGGAGCCAGAGAAGATTTGGCAGGAACTAAATCAGCAGGCAGGTGGCCGTTTTGCGCATGTAACTATATCTGGCGGCAATCCCGCTTTGCTTTCTGGACTGGGAGCCTTTGTTGATTTATTACAAGCAAACCAGATAAAAATCGCCCTTGAGACACAAGGAAGCAAGTGGCAGCCTTGGTTTGTCAATATTGATGAGCTAACCCTATCGCCAAAGCCGCCCAGTTCTAAAATGAAAACAAATTTTGCTATCCTTGATAATATGATTGCTTCATTAAAGGAAAAACAGAAAGGATCCTGCAGTTTAAAGATTGTTATTTTTGATTTGACTGATTTAGAGTATGCGAAGAGGGTTCATTTGCGATATCCAGATGTTCCGCTATTTCTGCAAGTTGGCAATGATCAAACGGAAAATGTAGATGACGATAAGCTACTGCACTATCTGTTAAATCGGTACGACTGGTTAGTACAAAAGGTAATGGAAAGTAAGGCCTTAAAAAATGTTCGGGTGTTGCCCCAGCTCCATACTTACCTATGGGGAAATAAGCGGGGAGTATAAAAGACACTGAATATAAGAGATTTGTTTATTGCTACGGAAAGAAAGGATGCTATCTGCATATCCTTTCTTTTTTTTGACGCTTTTTTAAAAGGTGGCCAAGCTGACCAGGACAATCATGAAATTCAGTAAACTTGCATAATCATTATTAATACCCGATCAGCATGTACACATCTTAAAAATATAAGCCAAAGGGAGGGGAAAATAGTGAAAAAATTATTTCCGGCTCTATGTTTATTCGTTGTATTTATAGTTGCTTTAAGTGCTTGTAACAAAAATAGTGATGGTGAAAATGGTGATAATGATGCTGGCAGTGACAACGACCAGCCACTGAAAGGTGAGTTTATCACGATTCTTACTGGTGGCTCTTCCGGTGTCTATTATCCACTTGGAGGGGCAATGGCAAAAATTTACCAGGATATGGGGGCAAATGCCAATAGCCAGTCAACAGCAGCTTCTTCAGCCAATGCCACAACATTGAATCAAGGGAAAGCGGAAATTGGTTTTTCCATGGGAGATGCTGCTGCCGACGCCTATGAAGGGATCGACAGCTTTGCAAAACAAGGGGCACAGAAAAATTTGCGATCGATTGCCTCATTATATCCAAACTACTTGCAGATCGTTGCTACCAAAGAATCAGGCATTAAAACGGTGGAAGATTTAAAAGGGAAAAATGTTGCAGTAGGAGCGCCCGCTTCAGGGACTGAAATTAGTGCGAAGCGAGTGTTGGAAGCATATGACATGACGTATGACGATATTGAGGAAGACTTTCTATCGTTCGCTGAAGGGGTGGAAGGGATTCAAAACGGGACAATCGATGCGGTTGTTATTTCGTCTGGACTTCCGAATGCTGGTGTTTTGGAACTGCAAACAAACAAGGAAATTGTCGTTGTAGAAATTGCTGAAGATAAAGTCTTGGAAATGCAAAAGGATTACAATGCGTTCTTTCCGACAACAGTACCAAAGGACGTATACGACATGGAAGATGATGTCGCAACAATTGGCGTTAACAATGTATTGCTTACCCATAAAGATGTATCTGATGAGATGGCATATCAAATGACAAAGGGGATATTTGAAAATCTTGATCAGTTAAAAGATACCCATAACGCTGCAAAAGACATAAATATCGAAGAAGCCTTACAAAATCTTCCGGCACCACTTCATCCGGGAGCGAAAAAGTATTTTGATGAACAGGGGATAACGGAATAACTATTTCTTCACAGAGGGTCATTCCAATGTTGAAAAATATCATCATTTATTGCGGATTGGTTTTGGTCGTGGCTGGGATCCTGATGGTTCCAGTTCAATCCGGTTTATTACTAACGAATAATAAAGGGAATTCGTTGTACTTTTTTCCATGGGATAAAGACGAGGACGTAACAATTGGATGGAGACATTCAGTCGAGTTAACACCTTGGGAAGAGACTTACATGATAACAAAGACCGGTGAATTGTTATTAAAATCTACCACCTATAAATCTTACGGAGCTGGTACTCCTGATACAGATGGGAAGGTGGAATTCCTTGCGAATGAGTTTGTTCGTGTGACAGGGATAGAACGAACCATTCCATATTACTCGCTTTTCTATGTTCCGATGTCAAATTATTATCTTGAACAACAAACGAAAAAATATCCACTTTCACAAGTTGTTCCTGATAATATTAACGTTCAGATTCATTACAAAGTGGTTAGCATGTATGAGTGGTTGTGGCTGAAAATCAAGCGATTGTAAGGAGGGATGGACCAAATGCATAACGGACAAGTGGTTAAACATTCTGAAGAACTGACAGAAGAGAAAAAAAAGCAGCTTGTTGGGAAATACGATTCAGAGTCCAGATTCAGAAATTTGAACATACCATGGATGGTTAGAATGGTTACGCTTTTAGCGGTTGGCTTGGCACTATTCCATCTTGTTACTTCTTTTACCGGCCCATTAGTTACATTGAAACATCGGGCCCTTCATACCGGTGTTATTTTAGCCCTGGTGTTTTTGCTGTATCCATCACGCAAGAGAGCACCACAAAGACGAGCAACAGTCGTCGACTTATTGTTAGCGTTATTGTCTGTTGCAACTATCGTCTATATTTTTGCCGATTATTCAGGTATTGTCAGTCGAGCCGGGTTGCCAAATCAAAACGACCTGCTTTTTAGTATACTCATTGTCATTCTCGTGCTTGAAGGTGGGCGTCGTGTTGTTGGCAATGGGTTAACGCTTTTGGCCTCGTTATTTTTACTTTATGCTTATTTTGGTCCATACCTTCCTCGGGTTATTGCACATCGGGGGTATGCAATAGATGATATAGCCACTTATATGTATTTAACCACAGAGGGGATATATGGGACAGCGATCGGGGTATCGGCTACATACATCTTCTTATTCGTCTTATTTGGTGCATTTTTGAATCGGACAGGGATGGGGCAGTTATTTAATGATGCTGCAATGGCAATTTCCGGTCATACGTCGGGAGGACCGGCAAAAGTGGCTGTCATTTCTAGTGGATTTCTCGGATCGATTAACGGTTCTGCAATAGCAAATGTTGTGACAACTGGATCGTTTACGATACCTTTGATGAAGCGGACGGGCTACTCGAAAAACTTCTCTGGTGCAGTTGAAGCTGCTGCATCTGTTGGCGGTCAGGTGCTTCCGCCGGTAATGGGGGCCACAGCTTTTATTATGGCGGAAACATTAGGGAAACCATACGCCGAAATTGCTCTTGCTGCGGTTCTTCCAGGGGTTCTCTACTACATGGGTGTGATCACGGTTGTTCACCTTCGTGCTAAAAAGCGTGGCCTAAGGGGATTATCGCGCAAAGACCTTCCAAATATGAAGCAAGTTATCAAAGAACGGGGACATTTGTTAATACCGCTAGTTATTTTAATCTATATGTTATTTGGCGGTTTTACCCCGATTTATGCCGCTGCATGGGCGATTATTTCGACCGTTGTCATTGCCATGTTTAGAAAAACAACCCGATTAGGTCCGAAGAAAATTGTGCAGGCACTGGAAGAGGGAACGCGCAGTGCACTTGGCGTAGCAATGGCATGTGCCATGGTAGGGATTATTGTTGGTGTTGCATCTTTGACAGGGTTCGGACTAAAAATGACGACCGCTATCCTTGTATTGGGTCAGAACACGCTTATTTTAACATTGTTTTTTACCATGCTTGCTTCGATTATTTTAGGCATGGGATTACCGTCAATTCCAACGTATATCATTACATCTTCCATGGCAGCACCGGCCTTAGTAAAGTTTGGTGTCGATCCTTTTGTTTCCCATATGTTTGTGTTCTATTTCGGCATTTTGGCAAATTTAACACCCCCTGTTGCGCTTGCCGCGTTTGCTGGTGCAGGAATTTCCGGGGGTGATCCGAATCGAACCGGTTTTAATTCTTTAAAATTGGCAGCAGCTGGTATTCTGGTTCCATATGTTTTTGTATATTCTCCTGAATTGCTCATGCAAGGAACAAGTGCATTAGAGATTATTTGGGTAACTATCACTGCAGCATTAGGTATCATTGCCTTAGGAGCAGGATTGGAAGGATATTTACTTACAGACGTTCATTTACCTCTCAGGATTTTGGCAGTAATTGGTGCAGTAACGTTGGTTATCCCCGGATTATGGACAGATATGATTGGCCTTAGTTTGGTCATTATTGTGTTAGCAATACAAATGGTGAAGAGAAAGAGAAGCAGTAATATTGAATAATTGTTGGGGTAGATTGCTTGGAAAAGCAGGATAATTTGGTGGATTATTTTTATAGGTTTGGAAAGTATTCCAAAAATAATTTTTTTATAGTAAAAAACCTAGGTATATCCTAATAGTGCGTGTTCAAAAAGTCGCCGGATGAGAAGCAAGAAGGTCGAGGCGGCGTAGCTTTGAGCACCGGAGTGTACATAAAAAGGTACATGAGGAGCGGAAAAGCAAGCGGGCGATACGATTCGCCGCTTATCATTTGGTGACTTTTTGAACATCCTCTAATAGATAAAACTAGGTTGATAAGGACATCTAGGTATGAAACTTTTTGTTCGACATTCTGGGAATGATCGTATGTGAAATCTCGTATTTCGAACCATAGCGAAATTGGTTTCGTTCCCTCTCTTAATGTAAATCAATATTACTCCTTATCGACACCGTAACTAATCAAATTAGTAAATAGAAAGGTCAATAGCAAGTGAAAAATATTTTAACCCCCACAACTTTAAAGTTGTGGGGGTTAAAACTTTTCTATTAAACTCTTACTTTTCTTCACCAGTTGTTTGTTCTGCTTTAAATGTCCATTCCAGTTTTAAGGTATCTCCTTGGAATTCATTTTGATCCTTTCCGTTATCAACAAAATTAAACTTTACTGCAAAGTCGTCAATAGTGCCAGCGGGAAGCCCCTCTTCACCAAATTGGGGGTAAAAGATGTGTTTGTTTATCGTCTCAGGCTTCATCTTTTTTAGCTCTGCCAGCGTTGTTTTGTAGATAACTTCATCCAATTTATCAGCGTTGTATAGAAACTCAACTTCGATATACTTGCCAAAGTCATCTGTGTTATCTTTTTTAGCATCAATAATAGAATAGTCGGTTTCTAACAATACCTTTGCAATATCCAGTGTGCCATTGTTTTGCAATTCAAACGTACGAACCATGTGATCACCAGGTTTTATATTGTCCAAATTGATAATTTCAGTAGGCTCTGCAGTCAGATCCAAGGTACCTGCTGCGAATGTATTTTGTGTCACTTCATCATCACTGAAATATGCGTACGTTCCTCCTCCTATCATTGTTAATCCAAGTGTTGCGGACAGTATACCAATGCCAAGTTGTTTTTTAATTCCCATCCTGTATTCCTCCTTGTGTGTTGTTTTTTATAAAAAACCGATGAAGTATGTTCTGATACTTGAAACGATGCTGTTCCAATTTTTCTGCCATTTTATTCAATTATTCGAACACGCTGTTACGGGGTAACTTGAAATAATGTTAGATTACTGTTTTCATCATGAAACCAAATTCCACCCCTTACCACTTTCCTATAAGAAAAGTAGCCTCATCAAGCAGTACATTAAATGCCCGGTCAGAAATCAACCCATTTTCTTTTTGTTGGTTCAGCAGTGTATTAAAACCGTTCATGTGCTTGATAACTTTCTCATGCAATCCTTTTTCTTCATACTGACTTACTGCGGTTAAGTGTACTTTTAACGAATGTGCTTCGGTACTGGATAATTCTTTTCCTTCAAAACGCTCGACAAGTGTTTTAATGGTAGTTGCACTAGCTGGCATATTTATAAGTATTGGGTAATCTGTAATAATCCCATCGACGCCCCACTCTGTAAGTCTGACAGCCCATTCTCTGTCTGTGACAGTGTATGGCCAGGTTTTTAGCTTATGCTGATGTATACGATCAACCGTATCTTGATCTAGTAACCCTTTGTTAGGATTAGCATAATCAGCATACGTTTGAAAGCTTGTTAACTGTTCATTAGTGATTTTACCTTCAATTGTCTGCGCATTACTGATTAACACCCCGGTTGAAACTGACGGTAGTATTTCGTGAAACTGCTTAATAGATTCCCAATTAAAAGATTGAACAATTATATCGCTGTTATCCGTTGTCCCCATGTTTCGTTTCAATAGTTCGTCTGCTACTTTCTGTTCAATACCCGGGTAAAGTTCCGGATTTTTTAATTCTATTAGAATACCAATTTTCCCCTTGTAGCGATCTAATGCTTCTCCGAGGGTAGGAACTGTTTCCCCTGCAAATGATTGATCAAACCAGCTTCCGGCGTCTAGTCGTCTGATTTCTTCAAAGGTAAGATCTTTAATTGCTCCAGTGCCATCAGTTGTACGATCTACTGTCGTGTCATGCATAAGAATTAACTTTCCGTCTTTCGTCATCTGAACATCAAGTTCAAAGTAATCCGCATTAAATTCGATTGCTTTGTCAAAGGCGGCAAGCGTATTCTCCGGTGCCTGTCCAGATGCCCCCCTATGGGCAACGTTTACCGGGGTACTTCCGCTGGTGCTTGCAAATGCATTGGTCACAGGAAACATTACTGCGATACCAATGATAAGTACTACGGCGGTTAAAAATTTACTCCGTATTTTCTTCATATGCTTCCTCCTCGTCATATCCACTTAATAGGAAAGTGGTGAATTCGTTACGTTCCTTTCATATATATGATGATAACTTATTTTATAGACTTGTAGAGGTCACCAGGTCACCCCCTCCCGGTAAAATAAAGGTTATTGCCATTTTGCCAACAATGATTCTGTTCCTTTTGTTAAGGCATCATAGGCATTTGTGGAAATAAGGTCTTTTTGTTTCTGTTGATCAAGTAATAGATTAAAATTCGTTAAATGCTTGATAACTTTTTCAGCCGCACCTTTCTGCTCAAACTTACCCACTGTAGTTAAATGGATCAGTAGTGATTGTGCTGCATCATGGTTTGTAATTTCACCATTTTCCTCAAATTGTTGAACCTGCTCCTTTAAATCCAGTGAAGTTAATGATTTTGAAGTTGTTTTGCTTATTAATTCTGCGATTTTTGTGTTGTCGATTGTTCCAGTAAGTCTTTCTGATAATGGACCGTATGCATAGACTGGTACATTAACCCCTGTGTGTCCTGTCGTTGTCCAGCCAATCAATGCCCGTTCACTGATAATTTTAGCTATCGCCCCGGCAGCATCTTCATCTGTTTTAATTAATTGTTCTTCTTCTTTTTTCAAATCTTTGATACCGGTATACTCCGCCATTATTTCGGCAATGTTAGATTGTTCTTTATTAAATTGGCTGCTAATATATTCTGGTGTCCGTTTCACATTTTGTACTACATCTTTATTAAACCCGTATACACCGTCTGCCCCAATGGACATACCACCAGTTTCATGGTCGGCTGTTACAATTACGATTGTGTTTTTATCCTTTTTTGCGAATTCTAGTGCTTCCTGAACCGCCTTATCAAATGCCAGGGTTTCTTGAATATTCGTTGCAGGCCAGTTTGCGTGTCCAGCGTGGTCAATACGTCCACCTTCCACCATAAGGAAGAAACCATCTTTATCATCTTTAAGTACATTCAGTGCCTTACCGGTCATCGATTGCAGACTTGGTTCACCGGTCAGATCCCGGTCTAATTCATATGACATATGACTTTCATTAAATAAACCTAACAATTTGTCTGCATCCGCATTCTCTAGTTCTTTTTTATTTTCAATTAGTTTGTAACCTTTTTCTTTAGCTGCGTTCAAGAGATTTTTTCCATCTTCACGTTTCCCACCCTTGTCCTTTGGAAGAAAATGACGCTTTCCGCCACCGAGTAAGACTTCAATGTCGTGATTTAGCAGCATTTGTTCAGCTATGTTGTTTTCTTCATCACGGTTTCCAATATGGGATGCGAAGGCAGCTGGTGTAGCATGGGTAATCCTTGCTGTCGATACGAGACCAGTAGACATGCCGCTTTCTTCAGCAGATTCGAGCACAGTATCAACATTAAAATGTTCCTCGTTTTCATGATGTTCTTCGTTCTTTGGCGCCTTTCCCAACACTCCGTTGTCTGTTTTGTGTGTGGATGAAAAAGCAGTTGCTGCTGCCGCTGAGTCTGTAACCGTATTGTCATGTGAGAAGGTCCGTGCATATCCGACATTGGTAAATTGATCCATGATTAAATCTTCTGCCCCGTATCCGCTTCCTTTATAGTAAGCTGCTGCAGATACCTGATTCTGTCCCATCCCATCGCCAACCAAAAGGATTACATTTTTGGCTGCGGCTTCATGTGCGGGTTGAAGATTTTCGCTTTTTGCATCGCCACTTGCTGTTGTTACTATGCCCAGGGCAACCGATGTGCTTAACACTCCAGCAAGGGTGACTCCAACCAGCTTTTTGGCATTTTTTTTCATTCCATTCCCCTCCATTTTTTGTATTTCCTATCCCTATCTACCTTAATGGAGGAATGTTGAATTACTATTAATCTATCGTTAAGAAACTGTAAATATTAAATTTTTTGTATTCTTATGTTGGTTTTAACTATATAATAGAGATGACAAAACGTTTATAGTTAGCCTTTCTTGAAGGCTATGTTTAGAAAGGCTGCCAAATGATAGAGCAGGGTGAAGATTTTCTGCATGATGACTTAAAGCAAGACCTTATACCTATACAAAGACTATTTTCATAAACTAATTGAGACTATTTGCACTAGTACTTCTATTTTTAATTCGCTAATGTTAGAAATGACTGAGTATTTAAATCAAACACGTTGTAAAGGAGGGGTGAAGTTTCTATATTTCAATTAAATCTAAAGGGGGAGAAATATGCTAAAACGAATTTCAGTTGTGATATTGGCCTTACTGCTAGCATTCAGTAATTATTTCTATGTAAGTGCAGCCGAAATCACAGGGAAAACACTCCAGCAGCATACGGAGAAAAAGGTAAAACCAGACGCTAAAAAGCTGAAAGAAACGACAGATCCTAATAAAGAAGTCAGAGTAATTGTCGAATTGAAAGAAGCAGCACCAATAGAGAAAGCTACTAAAAAAGGTGTTACATTTAATAGTTTGCAAGAAACGGAAAAAAATCAGCTTCAGCAAGCGGCAAAACAAGAACAAAAAACGGTCAAAGATAAAATGAAGACCGAAAAAATTGAGGCTGATTACTTACAGGAATTTACTACCGTCGTAAACGGATTTAGTGCCGAAGTCAAACAAGGGGATATTGAGTTCATTAAAAAGATTCCTAACGTTGGCAAGGTACATATCGTAAATGAGTATAAGCGACCGGAAGTAAAACCGGAGATGAAATATAGCAAGGAATTGGTAGAGGCGCAAAAAACATGGCGTGATTATGGTTATAAAGGGGAAGGGATGACGGTCGGGGTCATTGATACCGGGATTGATCCGTCACACCGTGATATGATCCTATCCGAGGATACAGAGCCTGCCCACACAAAGCAGTCTGTTGACCAAACGGTAGCTGATCAAGGGTTGCCAGGTAAATTTTACACGGAAAAAGTCCCATATGGTTATAACTACATGGATGAAAATGACGAAATTCTTGACAATATTCAAGGAGCATCCATGCACGGCATGCATGTTGCCGGAACGGTTGGCGCCAACGGAGACGAGGATAATGGCGGTATTAAAGGGATAGCCCCGGAAGCACAGCTGTTAGCCTTAAAGGTTTTTGGAAATGATCCGGAAATGCAGTCAACCTATGGCGATATTTATGTAAAAGCAATTGATGATTCTATTAAACTAGGTGTTGATGCATTGAACTTGAGTCTTGGCTCTCCTGCTGGGTATGTCGATCCGGATGCACCCGAGCAGCAGGCAGTAAAACGCGCGGTTGACAATGGAGTACTTGTATCAATCTCTGCCGGAAACTCGAACAAGTTTGCGGAAGGATTCTATTATCCGCTTGCCTCGAATCCGGATTATGGTCTGAGTGGTTCACCGGGAGTAGCAGAGGATTCACTGCAGGTTGCTTCCTATGAAAATACGTATATGGATGTTGATGCGGTGGATTATACGATTGATGATACAGAAGGCAGTGCACCATTTCTTTCCGCTGGCAATACAGATCCGTCTGATTATGTAAAGACATCGTTTGAGGTCGTTGAAGCCGGACTCGGCGCACCGGAGGATTTCGCCGGAAAAGATGTAAAAGGAAAATATGCCCTGGTTCAGCGCGGTGAACTGGCATTTACGGATAAGGCGTTAAATGCTCAGGAGGCTGGAGCGGAAGGGGTAATTATCTATAACAATACAGATGGCATTGTGAGTATGGCAACAGATAATGCGATCGAAATACCGCAGCTGTTCATGTTGAAAAATGACGGGGACAAGCTTGCAACAGCTTTAAAAGACGGTAAATCCGTTACATTGAATTTCAATGGTGGTACAGCAACGATCAATAATCCGGGTGCTGGAAAAATGAGTGATTTTACGTCTTGGGGACTGACCCCGAACTTGGACTTTAAACCAGAAATTACCGCTCCAGGCGGACAAATTTTATCAACCTTGAATAATGATGAATATGGGTTGATGAGCGGTACGTCGATGGCTGCACCACATGTAGCAGGCGGCGGAGCACTCGTCTTGCAGTATGTCGATGACAAATTTGGACTTGATCACGCTGACCGGGTTGCCATGGCCAAAAATATCATGATGAATACAAGCAAGCTGGTGAAATTAGACGGGGCTTATGTATCCCCGCGTCGTCAAGGTGCTGGTTTGATGCAGCTGCATGCAGCACTATCAACACCAGTTATTGTTACAGAAGCAAAGACAAACGAAGCGAAAGTAGCGTTAAAACAAATAACCGATAATGAGGTAACATTTGAACTGACTGCGAAAAATCTAACAGATGAATCGGTTACCTATGATGTAAAGGCTAATGCCCAGACTGACCAGCCTGTAGCAAATGGTAATGATACACTGGTCGTTCCAAACCAATTCGCGGCACTGGAATTGGAAAAAGTGGCTACGGTCAATGGAGAAGCGGTCAGTCAAATCGAGGTTCCGGCAAATGGGGAAGCCACCGTTACGGTAACGGTTGATGTAAGCAGTGTTGACGAACAATTGGGCGAATTTTTCACGAATGGTTACTGGCTGGAAGGATTTGTAACACTGACAGATCCAACAGACACGAATCCGGAAATTTCGGTACCATACGTTGGCTTTAAAGGTGAGTGGGATAAGGCACCGATCATGGACAAGCCGATGTGGGATGATGAAACCTATTATGGCATGACTGGTGTTGCCACATTCCAAGGAAAAGATGAAGAGGGCAATGATCAATATGGTTTTCTCGGTGAAGATCAGCAAACGGCTGAAATAGATCCGGAAAAGATTGCTTTCTCGCCAAATGGAGATGGGGTTCAGGACGATGCTCTTGTTATTTTGTCATTCCTGAGAAATGCAAAAGAAGTAAAATTTAACGTATTGGATGAAAACAAGGAAAAAGTACGCACGATTACGACAGAATCGTATGCGACAAAGAATTACTATGATGGTGGACGAGCCCCAATGTACTCCTTATCTTCGTCTAGAAAATGGGACGGAAAAATTGCTGGAAAACAGGCACCTGAAGGAAAGTATTTTCTCCAGGTTGAGGCCGTAATTGACTATGATAATGCAGCGTGGCAATCACTTGAGCTTCCGGTCGTACTTGATACAACAGCACCTGATCTGGATGCAAAGTTTGATGAGACAACGCAAAAAGTTACAGTAGATACAGAGGATAATCCAGAGGGAATTGGGCTTGCCTACTGGGATGTACAGATCGACGGGAAATCCATTCTTGACAAACCATATGCGGATGGTGAGACGGAGCACAAGCTAACGAAAAAGCTGCAGCCAGGTCAAACGCTAACAGTTGTTGCTGTTGATTATGCCGGTAATGAAACATCAAAAGAGGCAGTTACGGGAGAAGATACAACAATGCCAGATCTGCATCTGAAAACACCGGAATTTCTAGGGGTGGAAACAAGCAGGGAAGTGGAAGTCACCGGGTATGTAACAGATAAATCCGGAATTAAAGAAGTGACTGTTGATGGTGAAAAGGCCAAGGTTGTCTATAACGAAGAACAAGATCGGTATGACTTCTCTGTGACAATAAAACATAATAAAGATGGCTACTTTTTCCATCGTATTAAAGCGGTAGACAATGCTGGTAATGAAGCAGAAATCGGCCGCAGATATTTTGTGGATACGGAAAAGGCCAAACTGAAGGTGAAGGCTGCCAAGAAAACGGATGCTGATACCATTCAGGTTGCAGCTACAGTTACAGACAATTTTGATGACATTCGCCTATATGTGAATGGAAACGAAATTTATAAGCATGAGCTTTCTGAACCGTATGGTATGAACGGTTTTGAAAAGAAGATTAACGATATTCAGTTAGACCTGAAAGACGGTAAAAATGAATTTGAATTCAAAGTAGTGGATCTTGGCGGGCATGTGACGAAAAAGACCATCGTCGTAGAGAAAGAAGATGGAGCTACTGAATCAAATGTTGAAGCAATGCTGACACTTGTTGACCAGTATCAGCAAAATGGAGAAATCAAAAATCCAATCGTTACACGTCTATTAAAAACGCAATTGACGGCAATCGGCCATTATGCCGATAGTGGATTACAGAATAAAGCTGTCAAGCATATGAAGAACTTCAAATCAGCAATTGATTATTACAAGGACAATAACCTGATAGCAGAAGACGCTGCAAAGACACTGAATAAACATGCTGATAACCTGATTGAAAAATGGCAATAACTTTTTAAATAAAAACCTCTGTGGCAAGTACACAGTTTGTCACAGAGGGATATGCTTTGTGAAGGAGTTTTATCATGATTTTCCGTACAAAAAAGAATTCTGGATGGAAAATGTATATTCTATTCCCGCTTGTTACCGGATACCTGTTATTTTTTACCATCTCGCAATTAATCACGCCGACAACGGCATATTTTACGGATAGCCAAACCGTTGATGGAAGACTATCCACGTCGGATCAATTTGGTGAAGCAGAAACGGAACCTGCGAGCGGGGATAATATTAAGGAAGAAGAACAAGCGGAAGTGGAAAACAAGGATCAGGAAAATGAAGCAGGCGATGTGGAACAGGATCAACAGGCTAGTGAAGATAAGACAGATGCAGATAAGCAGGATAAAGTCTTGACGGATGAAGGTAAGGATGAAACATCGAATCAATCAGAAAGAGCCGATCAGAAGGCTGCATCAGAAGGATCAGAACAAGAAGTAAAAGCAGCAAATGACAAGCCAACAACAAAATCTGAGGGAAATGAACAGACGGAGCCAAGCGGAAAAGAATGATGGAAAAGGGCATCGGAGTGATGTTTGTATGAAAGCAAAAAGTATTTTAAAGCTGATCAGCAATATTGTAACAACCCTATTGTTTATTGTGCTGCTCGTTACGTTATTTGCCGTGATATCGATGAAAGCTTCAGGTGGTGAAGCAAGTATATTTGGCTATCAAATCAAGACGGTCCTTTCCGGGTCAATGGAACCAGACATTCAAACCGGATCGATCATAACGATAAAGTCTACTGATGGGCAGCAGACCTTTCAAAAAGGTGATGTGGTTACATTTAAAACAGAAGAAGATATTTTTGTGACACACCGGATTGTGCAAGTGAAGGAAGATGGACAGCACTATATTACCAAAGGAGATGCGAATGACGCGCCCGATATGGATCCTGTCTCACCAGGAGATATTGTCGGGGTATATACAGGATTTACGGTTCCGTATGTCGGGTATGTTATGAATTTTGCTAACTCCAGAGAGGGTGCTGCGTTAATGTTAGTGTTACCTGGTGTTTGTCTGCTTTTATACTCTATGGTAACGATTTGGCGTGCATTAAGACAAATCGATAAACCCAAAGGTGATGTAGGGACAGACGCGAAATAGGCAGTTATGTTTTAACCAATAAAATGAAGGGGGAAGTTTTAGATGGGTTTAAAGAAACAACTTGGATTGGGTATTATGTCGGCTGTGCTTGGTTTAACGTTGATTGGCGGGGGGACTTATGCGTATTTCAGCTCCAGTAAGACAACCAATAATACATTTGCGGCAGGAACATTGGATTTAGCTGTGGAACCAACGACGATTATTGATGTAGACGGTCTGAAACCAGATGATTCTGTCATACGCGATTTTGAATTGCAAAACAGTGGATCATTGGATATAGCGAAAGTACTGCTGGAAACGAATTATAGCGTTATCGATGCGGAGGGCAATAATACTGACGATTTCGGCAAGCATATTCAGGTTGAATTCCTGTACAATGCGGATAAGCTGGATGAGGTAATCTATGAAACAACGCTGGCAGATTTGAAAGAGATGACACCGGAAGCAGTTAACGAAAGTGTTTTTTTACCAGCATTTGGTGAAAAAGGTCTTGAAGCAGGAAGTTCAGATGATCTTGTTGTAAAGTTTAATTTCCTTGATAACGGTGAAGACCAAAATCAATTCCAAGGTGATTCACTAAAACTTGAGTGGAAATTTAATGCACAACAAGCGGCTGGTAAAGAGCAATAGTTTTTCGAGTGACAGGCACCCAGTCGGGTGCCTGTCACTATTTTACTTCTTTACTTAGTGCCTTAAACAATGCTATTACCATTAAAATCATGACAAATGAAAACGGTAGTGCGGCGATGATAATGGTGTTCTGAATCGCTGTTAAACCGCCGACATAGAGCAAAATTAGTGCTACGGCAGATTGAGCGATACCCCAAATGATTTTGACTTGATTCGGCGGTATCAGGGAACCGTTCGTTGATTGTATACCGAGAACAAACGTCGCTGAATCGGCAGAGGTAATGAAGAATGACGCAATCAGCAAAATCGCAATGATGGAAAGAATGAACGATAACGGCATTTGATCGAACATATTAAACAATACGAGTTCTGTTGCATAGTTTGTCAAGTCAGTACCACTGTTTTGTACATCTCCAGCAGTTGTACCAAATGCGGCAAACCAGATGGAAACAAATAATGTTGGTGCGACCATTACACCGAGTAGAAATTGACGAATGGTTCTTCCTTTAGATACACGTGCAATGAACATGCCGACAAATGGTGCCCAGGATATCCACCATGCCCAGAAGAAGATTGTCCAATTGTTATGCCAGGCACGATTATCTCCCTCAAGTGGTGCGGTTCGGAAGCTCATTTCTATGAGGTTCTGCATGTATTGCCCAAACGTTTCAGTAAACATATCAAGAATCAATAATGTCGGACCAACAATTATCACAACGACTAGTAATAAAACCGCAAGTACCATGTTTGTATTGGATAAATATTTAATTCCTTTACTTAAGCCGGACCAAGCGGATGCAATGAAAAGGATTGTTACGATCAGAATAATGATAAACTGTGAGAAAAAGCTAACTTCTACACCAAATAAATGGGAGAGTCCCCCATTAATCTGGGCTGCCCCAAAGCCTAGTGAGGTTGCAACCCCAAAAACCGTCGCAAACACTGCTAGTACATCAATTAAAACCCCAAGCGGACCATTCATTTTCTCTCCGAACAATGGTTTTAATGTGGCCGAAATTAATCCCGGTTCTTCTTTGCGGAATTGGAAGAATGCCAATGCTAGTGCCACAATGCCATACATCGCCCAAATGTGAACTCCCCAGTGGAAATAAGAATAGGAAAGACCTTCTTTGAAGGCTGCATCCGTACCAACTTTTTCTGTTGCTGCATCAAGGGCATAGTTAAATAGTGGCTCAGCAGCACCATAGAACACGAGCCCGATTCCCATCCCCGCAGAGAACAGCATGGCTATCCATGTAGGAGTTGAAAAATCCGGTCGCTCTTTGTCCTTGCCTAGACGAATTTTACCGTATGGACTAATTGCAATGATAATAGAAAGAATAATCATGGCAGACATAAGCAGCATGTAATACCAGCCAAATGATGTCGCAACAAATGCTTTAATGTTGCCGGTTATTTTCTCAAATTGCCCGGGAAACAGAGCACCTAATATTACTGCCAGGATAACTAAAACCAAAGTGATGTAAAAAACCCTTGTAACTTTCTTCATGAATCCCCCTGAAAAATTTTGACATAGTAATAACGATACCAAAGACTTTAAGACGGTGCAATTTTATTCTTAGATTATCCAATAAACGGGGTAATCATTTATCGATAACAGCTATTTAGCTAAGATGAGAATTATTGTAATCTTAAAAAATGAGTGATATACTCTAAGAGACAAATTGAATAGGTTTAGGATATAGGTGCGGCAAATTCATTCTATTTATTGTTTAAAGGGGAGTCAGGTCGAAATCCGTAACTTGTCCGCAAACTTTATATGGGAACGATTCGAGCGAGGCACTGTATTCGTTTGTATGGAAATGGGAAGGGCCAAAGGTAATGACCATGACCAGGGAGACCTGTTTATGTCCAATAACAACCTGCGAGGAGTCGTGTTACGTGCAAATAAACAGATGTGCATGTTTATATATTTTCTCCCTCGAAGCATGTTACAACTTCAATGTGGGAGTTGTTTTTTAATGTATAAGAGGATGTTCAAAAAGGCACCAAATGATAAGCGGCGAATCTCTTCGTTGGCTTGCTTTTCCGCTCCTCATGTACCTTTTTATGTACACTCCGGTGCTCAAAGCTACGCCGCCTCGACCTTCTTGCTTCTCATTCGGCGACTTTTTGAACACGTACTATAAGGCCCAAATTAACACCCATCTGGAGCAATTTTCTTTAAAACCCCCTTTGCAAGTGGCATTAATAGTGATTTCGTCGTTGCTTAAACCTCTCAATGCAAGTTGTCAATAGGCAAATTTGTCCATGCGCAAAAGGCTTTAGTCAGAAAGAAATATTACTTATTACTTTTTTGAAAGGGGTTTCAAGTTTGTCCATAATGAATGGAGAGGATGGAGGAGATCTTTATGAAAACAGATGCTAAGTTTGTACCAGGGCTTGCGGGAGTAGTTGCAGCAGAAACAGCGATTTCATTGCTTGATACCGAAAAAGAGAAAATCGTGATTAAAGGGCATGATTTAATAGCGCTATCGAAGGATAAGGACTACTTGGATATTGTGAACCTTTTGCTTGAAGACACACTGCCTGATCAAACAACAAAAACAAAGTTGGAAGAAAAATTGAAAGCGTTATATGATGTTCCGACTGGTCTAATCGCAGTTTTTAAATCATTACCGAAAGCAACACACCCGATGGATGGTTTAAGAACCGGCATCTCCGTACTTGCAGGTTATGATGAACAGATTGATGACCGTTCTTTAGCGGTAAATAAAAGCAGGGCATACGATCTCTTGGCAAAACTGCCTACTATTACAGTAAATAGTTATCGAATACTAAATAACCAGGAGCCGGTTCAACCGCAGCAGGAATTAGCTTATAGTGCCAACTTTTTATATATGATCACTGGAAAGGTTCCGACCGAACAAGAGGCGAAGATTTTTGATCGATCCCTTCTATTGTATAGTGAACATGAAATGCCGAACTCCACATTTACTGCGAGAGTGATAGCATCAACGCAATCGGATTTATATGGTGCCTTAACAGGGGCGGTTGCGTCACTGAAAGGTAATTTGCATGGTGGTGCCAATGAGGCTGTCATGTACATGTTGCGTGAAGTTGATTCAGCAGCTTCCTTTGAAGAATTACTAATGAAAAAGCTAAGCCGAAAAGAAAAAGTTATGGGCTTTGGACATCGGGTTTATATGAATAAAATGGATCCAAGAGCATTAATGATGAAGGAATCATTAAAGCAACTTTGTGAGAAGAACGGAGATTTCTTATTACTGGAAATGTGTGAGGCTGGGGAAAAGTTGATGAAGCGGGAGAAAGGTTTATATCCGAACCTGGATTATTACGCTGCTCCAGTTTATTGGCTGCTCGGGATTCCAATTCAGTTATATACACCTATCTTTTTCAGTGCACGAACAGTTGGATTAAGTGCGCATGTGATTGAACAGCATCAGCATAATCGTATATTTCGCCCACGGGTCCATTATATTGGCAAACCGTATTAATTTGTGATTTGACTATCGGAAGGTGATGTCACGAAAAGCGTGTCTCGGATTTGCCGACAAAATTCAGTTAATCGCCATGCCGACATTTGAGATAATCAAGGCTCACGTAACCTGCCACATAAAAAGGATAGAAAGGAAGAGGATTGTGATTAAAGTAGATGAAACAAATAAAACCGATGTACTACTCGAGGAAATTGCCGATTATGTTTTAAACAAAGAAATTATAAGCACAGAAGCATTTACGACCGCTCGTTATGTTTTGCTTGATACTTTAGGATGTGGAATTCTTGCGCTTAGCTATCCGGAATGTACGAAGCTGCTTGGCCCGGTTGTGCCTGGGACGGTTGTGCCAAACGGAACTCGCGTCCCCGGTACTTCCTACGTACTTGATCCAGTAAAGGGAGCTTTTAACATTGGTTCCATGATTCGCTGGCTGGACTATAATGATACATGGCTAGCTGCTGAATGGGGGCACCCTTCCGATAACTTGGGTGGAATCCTGGCAGTTGCCGACTATGTAAGCCAGGTCCAGGTAGCAAAAGGGAAGGATCCGCTTACCATTCATGATGTATTGGAAATGATGATTAAAGCACATGAAATTCAAGGTGTTCTTGCACTGGAAAACAGTTTAAACCGTGTTGGGCTGGATCATGTGTTATATGTGAAAATAGCAACAACCGCTGTTGTTACAAAAATGTTAGGCGGTGGGCGCGAGGAAATCATTAATGCATTATCAAACGCCTGGATTGATAACGCAAGTCTTCGTACGTATCGACACGCACCAAATACTGGATCGCGTAAATCTTGGGCTGCCGGAGATGCAACGAGCAGAGGTGTATTTTTGGCAATGTTGGCTGTTAAAGGCGAGATGGGTTACCCATCTGCATTGACCGCTTCTGGTTGGGGGTTTCAGGATGTCTTATTTAATAAACAGACGTTAACATTGAGTCGCCCGTTCGATGCCTATGTGATGGAAAATGTCTTGTTTAAGGTCGCTTACCCAGCAGAATTCCACGCACAAACAGCTGCAGAGGCAGCGGTTCAGCTGCATCCAGAGGTAAAAGATAGACTCGATGAGATTGATAAAATAATGATTACCACACATGAATCGGCTATTCGGATTATTGATAAAAAAGGCCCATTAAAAAATCCGGCAGATCGGGATCATTGTATCCAATATATAACAGCGGTTGGACTATTGCATGGTGATGTTACGGCAGACCATTATGAAGATGAAGCAGCTGCTGATCCTAAAATTGACAGATTACGGGATAAGATGGTGGTAACAGAAAACAAACAATATACAAACGATTATCTAAATCCGAACAAGCGCTCAATCGCTAATGCTGTCCAAGTTTATTTTAAAGACGGAACTGCAACTGCAAACGTGGAGTGTGAATATCCTTTAGGGCATCGGTTTAGAAGAGAAGAGGCATTTCCGAAGATCAAAGAAAAATTTACTGCCAATCTTGCAACACATTACACCCGGAAGCAACGGGAAAAAATTGAGGAAGTGTGTTTCGATCAAGATAAAATTAATTCTATCGAAGTGAATGTATTTATGGACTTATTTGTTAACGCGTAAAGGAGGACATCGTGTATGGCATGGATAGTGGATCAACAAGCCTCACAAGCAGAACTGGCAAACCAGTTTAAGGAGCTAATCAATGAAAAATCAATTTTGCAAATCCCTGGAGCCCATGATGCAATGGCAGCACTAGTTGCGAAAAATGCTGGGTTTAAGGCACTTTATTTATCTGGAGGTGCATACACCGCAAGCAAAGGGCTTCCAGACCTTGGGATTGTGACCTCGACCGAAGTGGCGGAAAGAGCGAGGGATCTTGTTCGGGCAACGAATTTACCTGTGCTTGTTGATATTGATACAGGATTTGGCGGGGTTCTTAATGTTGCTCGTACAGCTCGGGAAATGACTGAAGCCAATGTCGCGGCAGTACAAATAGAGGACCAGCAACTTCCGAAAAAATGTGGTCATCTTAATGGGAAGCAGCTTGTTTCTAAAGAGGAAATGGTTCAGAAGGTGAAAGCGATTAAGGAGGTAGCCCCGTCACTCGTTGTTATAGCACGTACAGATGCTCGAGCAGTAGAAGGTCTGGACGCTGCCATTACAAGGGCACAAGCATATATTGAAGCTGGTGCTGATGGAATCTTCCCGGAAGCATTGCATACCGATGAAGAATTTCGCTTATTTGCCAAAAAAATAGCTGTACCACTGCTTGCCAACATGACGGAGTTTGGCAAGACTCCGTATATTACTGCTGAAGCCTTTGAAGAAATGGGCTTTCGCATGGTTATTTATCCGGTAACTTCTTTACGAGTGGCTGCTAAGGCTTATGAACGAATTTTTCGTTTGATTAAACAGGAGGGGACACAAAAAGATGGTGTCTCTGATATGCAAACAAGGAAAGAGTTATATAAGACAATTTCTTACGATGATTTTGAGGAGCTGGATGAAACAATTGCCAAAACAATGTTGTCCAGTGACCAATAGAAAAATATGCAAGTCTTTTGATTTTCAAGCGATGACTCCGATTCGATGTTAAAGATAATTTCTGGAGTCAACGTCCTTTTCTACTACTTAATTAAATTTATGTTATGATAAAGATAATAAAATAACAACGCAACCACAAGGGGAGCGTAAGGCTGAGAGAGAACATGTTTTGTTCTGACCCTTTGAACCTGTTAGTTAGGACTAGCGTAGGGATGTGGTGATTAAAAACAGTGGTTTACTGATTTCTATGGAAAAGAACAGTAACTTGACTGGTTTAGCTGTATTCACTTATGTCTTCCTTTTGGTGCGTTAAAACAAAAAAGGGAGGCATTTTTTGATGAAAAAATTAAGCTTGCAAACGATGATTGAAGTGGCCATTTTCGCGGCATTTGCATTTGTTTTGGATTTATTGCCATCATTCCATTTTGGACCGTCCATATCTATTTCCTTTTCCATGGTACCAATATTTATTGTTGCCTTTCGCTGGGGTTTTTTTGCGGCTTTTGTATCAGGATTTCTTTGGGGGCTCCTGCAGATTGCACTCGGTGAGGCATGGATTCTCACACCAACACAAGCATTTATTGAATATTTTATTGCCTTCGCATGTATTGGCTTTGCCGGTCTTTTCATCAGACCAATCAAAGGGAATTTGCTAAGGGGACGAAAAGGGAATGCACTCATGTGGATTGTCATCGCGACATTGGTCGGTGGTGCTGCTCGCTATTTTTGGCATTTTGTTGCCGGCGTGATTTTTTTCAAAAAGTATGCGATCGAAGCGGGGAAGTCACCAATTATTTACTCATTGACGATGAATGGGATCACGTATATTGCTTCTTCAATAGCCTGTGCGATTGTGTTAGTCCTAATCATTTCGAAGGCAGGTCAATTAATTACGTCGGCAAAGTCTGCTAAGGATCAGCGTATGGTTAGTTGAAAAGTACAATCTCATTAAAAACAGCCAAGCATAAAAAGGTGCTTGGCTGTTTCTTATGGAATTACTTGTTATGCTTATAGTCTGGATTAAAGCTATACCGGGATCTATACGGTGATCTAATAAATGTGTTTATCTTCTGCCAATACATCAGCTATTTTTTTCGTTGGACAACGGTTACGCAACTCAACCTCGTAAGCATTTAAGGAAATAATAAATGATTGTCAAATTTAGCCGTTTTTTAGACGCAACTATCAGAATCATCCGTATTTAATAGGTATTTGTAATAATTAAAGGAATAACCGGGATTACATTATCACTATCCGAATATAAGCCCATCTATCCTTTTAAATGATTAAGTATCCGTTTTTTCTAAAAAATGAATCTTTGTTAAAGTTAATAGATACGACACTATTTAAGGGGGACTTTCGTAATGCAAAAAGGATATGGCAAATTTTTAAGCACTGTTTTGCTCTCATTTATTATCGTAATCGGACTTTCTGCATGTGGATCTGACAAAGAAGCGGATGGAGATGCCCAAAATGGCAGCGGTGATTTGAAAGACGAATATACCGTTGTAAGTGATACATCGTTTGTACCGTTTGAGTTTAAAGAAGACGGTGAATATGTCGGGTTTGACATTGAGTTGATAAAAGCAATAGCGGCTGAGGCAGGGTTTAAGATTAATTTAGAAACAACGAACTTTGATGGAATTATCCCCGGTCTGCAAACAGGTCAATTTGATATCGCTATTGCCGGGATCAGCATTACCGAGGATCGGGCAAAGAAAATCGATTACAGTGACGCTTACTATCAGTCAGGTTTACGCATTGGCGTGGCGGTTGACAATGACTCGATCAAAGGTATTGAGGATCTGGAAGGAAAGACAATTGCTACACGTCTAGGTTCTACAAGTGCTGCCTATATTGAGAAAAATATTGATGGCGCTGAAGCTAATCAGTACGAACAGCTTGACCAGGCTTATCTGGCAGTTGAAAACGGCAGCGCGGATGCAATTTTGTATGACGCACCAAATGTTGCCTATTATATTAAAACAAAAGGTGAAGACAGTCTGAAAATGGTTGGCGATTTGTATCAGGCTGAGGATTATGGTATTGCCATTGCAAAAGGAAATGACGAATTGGTTAAAGCCATTAATGAGGCATTGGCAACACTGAAGGAGAATGGTAAATACGATGAAATCCATGAAAAGTGGTTTGGTGAAAAGCCTGAATAACTGAACTCTGCAGGCTGCTTTATCGGGTGTAACCATCCAATCGTTACACCCTTTTTTACTTCATATAATAGGAGAGGTGAAAGATGTTAGGACGATTTAATTGGGCAGGAGTTATCGATTTTTTACCACAACTAGCAACGGGTTTATATTACACCCTCCTTATTTCAGTGCTAGGGTTATTTATTGGCTTTATTCTGGGGGCTATTTTTGGGTTGGGACGGATTTCGAAAAACAAGTTAATTTATGGGATATCGAGTATATATGTCGAGGTAATACGCGGAACTCCAGTTTTGGTGCAGGCGATTTGGATCTTTTTTGCATTGCCGCTTATTATTGGTCATACGTTTGAATCGGTCACTGCGGGTGTCATTGTTATCGCGCTAAATTCGGGAGCGTACATTGCAGAAATTGTTCGTGGTGCTGTTCAGTCGATTGAAAAGGGACAAATGGAAGCAGGTCGGTCTCTCGGTTTGGATCACGGAAAAACAATGCGCTATATTATTTGGCCACAAGCTTTTAAACGTATGATTCCTCCGCTGGGCAACCAGTTTATAATCAGTATTAAGGACACTTCTCTTTTATCCGTTATTCTTGTTCCAGAGCTGATTTTCCAGGGGCGCTTGATTGCAGCAAATCATTTTAATGCAGTTGAAATTTATACAACGGTTGCATTGTTTTACCTTGTGATTACGTTAACGTTATCCCTTGTTTTACGTCTCGTAGAAAGAAGGTTGGATATTCAATGATTGAAGTGAAGGATCTCTATAAAAAATTCGGTGATTTGGAAGTTTTAAAAGGCATTAATTGCAAGATTGCAGAGCAAGAAGTAGTTTGCGTAATTGGACCAAGTGGATCAGGAAAAAGTACGTTCCTTCGCTGTTTGAACATGCTGGAGGAAATGACTAGTGGTGACGTCGTCGTTAATGGCTATCATTTAAACGATCCAAAGACGAATATTAACAAAGTGCGGACAGAGGTAGGCATGGTATTTCAGCAATTTAACCTTTTTCCGCATCGGTCGGTTATGGAAAATATTATGCTAGCACCGAAAAAGGTACGAAAGATCAGTGATAAAGAGGCAAGAGAGCGTGCCCTTGGATTATTGGAAAAGGTCGGATTAAGTGATAAGGCAGACATGTATCCAAGCCAGCTTTCCGGCGGGCAGCAGCAACGTGTCGCAATTGCTCGGGCACTGGCAATGGAGCCAAAGGTAATGTTGTTTGATGAGCCAACTTCCGCGCTGGATCCGGAATTGGTTGGTGAGGTACTGGAGGTCATGAAACAGCTGGCACTTGAAGGGATGACTATGGTGGTTGTAACACATGAGATGGGATTCGCCAAAGAAGTAGGGGACAGGGTGCTATTCATGGATGAAGGAATTATCATGGAGGAAGGCGATCCGGAAAACATTTTTACCAACCCGGAATTGGAGAGGACGAAAGGCTTTTTGAATAAGATTTTATAGCTTTTATAGTTGGAGTAGATAAATGCGGCGTATCCACGAGAGCGCTGCTTATTTATTTCTTTATATATTTGGAAATAGTGAAAGTGTTTAAATTGGTGAAAAACCGGGTATTACATTTTCGTATCAATGCTAAAAGGGGAATGTAATATGAATAGGAACTCAGCGTGCAATCTTAAGGTCTGAGCACGCAATTCTGGGCTCAAGCGCATATTCTTTAGCTCCCACCGTGATTACGCTCCAAAACCATGAGTCATTTCCGATTTATGGTAAGGCGGGATTTACGTAATTGTAACTTTTCCAAAATAGAAAACCGCAGAATAGGGAACATTGAAAATGAGATAATGTTGCAAAATCAACAAGGAGGAGTATGATGGACCAGGACAAAGATGGAAAAAGGCGATCTAAGCTATCTCTGAAAAAAAGAAAAAAGCATCAATTACATAAAGATGATATTACCGTAGTTGATACAGATGTTGCGAAAAAGGCTGTTGTCGCAACGGCGATGGGGAATGCCATGGAATGGTTTGACTTTGGCATTTATTCCTATTTAGCGGCAACCATTGGGAAGGTGTTTTTCCCGGAAATGGCTGGTCCGACGCAGCTGGTATTTAGTTTTGCAACGTTTGCGGTAGCATTTCTTGTCCGGCCGATTGGCGGTATGTTCTTCGGTATGCTGGGCGACCGGCTGGGCCGGAAGAAAATTTTGGCTATTACATTAATTATCATGGCACTAGCTACCCTTAGTATTGGCTTGATACCTGGGTATGCCACAATTGGTATAACTGCACCGATACTATTATTGATAGCGCGATTAGTTCAAGGATTCTCAACGGGCGGTGAGTATTCGGGGGCGATGACCTTTATCGCGGAGTCTGCACCAGATAAACGTCGAGGTGTCATGGCCAGTGGATTGGAAGTTGGGACATTAGTTGGTTACATTGGCGGATCCGGGATTGTTACATTGCTAACATTTATTTTGGGTTCGGAGACTATGCTTGATTGGGGATGGCGGATTCCGTTCCTAATTGCGGCACCGATCGGATTCATTGGTCTGTATTTACGTACACACCTTGAAGAAACGCCAGCATTTGAGAAAATGGAAGAAGAAAAAGAGAAAGCAGAAAAAACAGGCGAATCAAAGCATGTCTCGATGAAGGATATCCTCATTCATCACCGGCGTCCACTTTTAATCGGCTTGACATTGGTCTTTTTTTATAATGTGATTGATTATACCGTTCTAACCTACATGCCTTCCCATTTAACCGCTGTTCTTGGATACGGGGAGACGAAAGGGCTGCTCTTGATTCTGATCGTCATGTTTATCATGATTCCATTCGTTTTATTAATGGGCCATTTCGGTGACCGGATTGGCAACAAGCGAATTATTCAAAGTAGTCTGATTGGTATAATTGTGCTTGCCATACCATCATTCATGCTGATTAACAGTGGGAATAACTGGCTTGTTTTTGCCGGATTATTAATTTTGGCAACATTGCTAGCCGCTTTACTGGGAACAATGCCATCGCAATTGCCTTCACTCTTCTTCACAAATGTAAGGTATGGAGGGTTGGCGATTACGTATAATATTTCCACTTCGCTATTTGGTGGAACTGCACCGTTACTGGTGGCATGGCTGGTTGATGTAACAGCAAGTCAATTGGCTCCGGCATATTACGTTATTTTCGCATCCATAATCGGGATTGTCGTTGTTACCCTTTTCCTTAAAAACACTTCAGGCAAGCCGCTTCGTGGATCACCACCAGCTGTTCAGGAAAAAGAGGAGATCGAGGAAATATTGGAAAACACCGATGATGCGCTATGGTGGAGGGAGGAGAAGAAAAAGATTGATCGGCATATAAATGATGCGGAAAACAAAAACGATTGACTATTGTGCATTATAGGTAGTTAGTTAATAAAAGTGTCCAAGGTTCCCTGGACACTTTTGTTTGCCATTAAAAAATCTATAGCGGTTCATTGTGGAATGGCGAAAAGAATTGCATTAAGCATGACGATGGTATCTTTTGTCCAGAACATTAATTTTTTCCGTATTAAGAACGATTTGATTAAAATTGCGGTCGATTTTGCCAGAATGTACATCTAGCTTTTCCGTATTGCGAACAATTTGATCGAAGTTTCGATCGATTTTCCTGGAATTTTCATTAATTTTTTCCAGTAATTGATTGATATCGCTTTTTGTGGCCATGTCATCCAGATCACTTTTCATAGCAACATTTTCCAAGTCGCTTTTCATGGCTACGTTTTCTAAATCACTTTTTACGACCATAGTAGACTTTATTTCCCTAACTTCATCAACCAGTTGTTGCAATAACTGTTCTTCCATTAGTTTTCACTCCCTTCATTACAAATTTCTCATACTTAAAATATACCATGGACAAACTGTAACAACAAACAGTTAAAAATGTTGGAAATCGCTATAAAAAAACAATTTAGCATTGCTATTTCTATTAAAATGGCAGATTGACAGTTCTATTAATGAATTTGAGGATAAAAAACAAGCGGAAAATTAAATTTAGTATTTTTAATAGTTTTTTAGGTTAAGAAAAAAAGATGCTGAAGAATGTTTGAAAGTTGCTGAACATGGCCAAAAAGTCTGCTGAATAAGGGCTAAAAGTGCTGAAGATTCTCTGGAATGTGCTGAACTAAGCCAGAAAGTTGCTGAACCCCCTCATAAGCAAACCAGGAATCTGTTTAAACCAACAATAGGCCGCGTTTTCCCAGCTAAAACAGAAAAGTCAATTTTAACTTTGTGTCCGAAATTTTTCGGTAAAATTAAAGTTCTCTCATGGATTTACCAACTTTGCTTACAAAATCTCCTGCAAAACCTTTATTTCTATTCCCGAAAATAATATTTACCGTTTTGACTTTTTCAAATTTGGAGTTTACGCTCAGGTTAAATTCAGTCAGAGGGGATTTCACTGTGTGCAAAATAGTAAAAGTAAAACCTATTTCATCGCGAAGTGGCTGGTTGTTATGTAATTTTGCTAATGGAGAAAAACGTTTTGTGAATATACAGCCGTTTATGGTTGGGGTAATGGAAAACTTAAAAAATCCAGCTATATTCAACGATGTTTATATCGATCATATAGCTGGAACGATTGCCTGGCCAGATAATCTCAAGCTTGATCCTGCTGTGCTTTATGACCATGGCATTCGTATAAAAAATATCCGCAATCTAGGTGAAATGATAGAGCAGCATGTGAATAAGGATAGATCTTCAAGCATCATTTTAGTCCCTGTTATAAAGGAACAAATAAAATAACCGAACCCCAAGTTTTTACGTAAAAACATCAAACGAAAATACCGTGCGTTTCTTATACATTTCTCCCTGTTGTAACATAATACTCGGAAAATCGTGTTTAAGTGATGCAGGTGTGCCTTGGGTTTCAAAGCATACACCCAAATGCTTCGCAGACACTCCTTCTCTTAATTGCGACTGGTCATCCAGTCCGTTCCCTGTATACATGACCATACCAGGCTGATTGGTTTTGACAGTCATCATACGTCCTGATTGTTGTTCACGTACGACCACTTTTCCTTTATCTGCAAACAGAAAATAATGATCATAACCAGAGCCGGCAATGGCATGTTGCTTTAATTGATCATGAAAACCATCACCTAGCAAACGTCCTTTACGGAAATCAAAAGTCGTTCCGGCAGTTTTCAATCCGTTTCCGGTTGGAATCAGTTCATCGTCAAGCTCGATTATTTTGTCGCTATCAAAGGTGACATGATGCTGATCCACGGTCGCTTTAAGGTCACCGTTCAAATTAAAATAGGAATGATTCGTTAGAGTGAGCGGTGTCGTTTCATCTGTGCTCGCCTCATAATCAAGTATAAGGTCATTATTCGACAACAGTGTGTAGGTAACCGAGACATCTACATTACCTGGATAATTGCTATCACTATCCCGACTGGTGTGGCTGAGTTTTAACCCAACTGCACCATTGTTCTGAAAAGGTTCCACTTTCCAGATAACGGAATGGAATCCATTAGAACCGCCATGCAGGTGGTGGTCACCTTCATTTTTTTCCAAGTTATAGGTATCATCGTCCAATTCGAATGAGGCGCCCTGAATTCTGCCTGCAACACGACCGATGATTGCGCCGAAAAAATTGGGGTTAGCCTCGTAATCAGCGTAATCTCGATAACCTAGTACAACGTTTTCAATGTTACCGGCTCTGTCGGGGGCCATTATTTTTGTAATAATCCCACCGTAATTAAGGATACTGACACTCATTCCATGATCGTTTTCAAGTGTATACTCGGTCCATTTATCCCGAATGGGCTGCTTAGAAATATTCATCTATCTACCACCTGCTTATTCAATGTCGTTATAAATCGCTCGATCGCTTGCCTATCTTTGAATACACCGGCATCCTCGAGGACCCGGGAAAATTTCTGTGCTAATTCATCCTGTAAAATCTGTTCTGCCTTTTTCGGATCACCAATTACACCATACTTCGTTTTGAGTTCGTTTGCCCAATCAAGGTGGTATTCCGCAACATTGCTTGCTTCATCAAGTAAAAATTGCTTGATTTCAGCAAGTTCATCCTTAAGTCTTGCTGGCAGTACGGCAAGCCCCATCACTTCAATAAGACCAATATTTTCCTTTTTGATGTGCTGGACATCGGCATGCGGATGAAAAATCCCCAGCGGATGCTCACTAGACGTTCGGTTATTTCGCAAAACTAGATCAAGTTCGTGTTTACCATCCCGGATTCTGGCGATTGGTGTAATCGTATTATGTGGAGTTGCTCCGGAATAAGCTAACACGTCTGCAGCTTTATCTGTGTAATTGCGCCACGTCGTAAGGATATGGTCGGCTGCACTTAACAAATGTTCCCTATCTTTACTTTTAAGCCTGATCACAGATAAAGGCCAATTTAGGACGGAGGCCTGAACATGATCGAACGGCTTTAGTACAAAAGTAAAGGCATCACGAGCCTTTGTCATGGCAAATTCGTAACGTCCTCCTTGATAATGGTCATGACTTAAAATAGAACCGCCAACGATCGGTAAATCGGCATTGGATCCGATAAAATAGTGCGGGAATTTTTCCGTGAACAGAAGCAGCCGTCCAAAGGCGTCCTTATCTATTTTCATATTCCGATGTTCTTCTGCAAGTAAAATACAGTGTTCGTTGTAATATACATATGGCGAATATTGCAAGTACCAGTTTTCTTCTAAAAGCGGTACTTGAATAACTCGGTGGTTAGCGCGTGCCGGATATCCAGTCCGACCAGTATACCCTACGTTCTCCACGCATAATACACACTTTGGATAGTGAACGGTCTGTTTCATTTCGCGTTCCCGTTTAATTTGTTCCGGGTCTTTCTCCGGTTTGGATAAATTGATCGTAATATCCATTACACCATATGTTGTTTCTGCTTTAAAATGAATATTTTTCTTGATCCGGTTCGTTTGAATATAATTACTGTTCCTGCTCAATTTGTAAAAATAATCTGTTGCTTCCTCTGGTGAATGCTGATATTTCTCCTGAAAGACAGCATTAACAACAGAAGGGCGGGCGACAAAGCAGTTCATAATGTTGGCAGCAAGCATTTCCTTCTCGTCAAATACATCCGCAATTACGTTATGATCGATTGCATAGCTGACCAATTTCTCCAGTAGATCGGGAATCGTACCATTCGTCGGATTATCAACATGTTCAGGAAATGATTCCAAGCTAAGCAAATGCATTACCTGGTTGCGAACATAGATATGATCCGCTTTTTCGATTAACTTTTCACGGATTGCGCGTTGGATCAGTCCAGCCAAATCGTGATAAATCATCATTGGTTTACTCCTCCCTATAGCCGTTCGGATGGGATTCATGCCAATTCCAGGCATCTTGCATAATCTTTTTAATCGATGTCCGGGCAGGATTCCAGCCAAGGACATTTTTTGCTTTATCTGAGCTTGCAATCAAGACGCTTGGATCACCTGCACGACGTTCGCCAGATTCTGCGGGAATTTCTTTGCCTGTTACTGTGCGTGCCGTTTCAATCATTTCTTTTACGGAAAATCCTTGACTGCTGCCAAGATTGAAAACGTCGCTTTTACCACCGTTTTTTAAATAATCCAGCGCCAAAAGATGAGCCTCAATCAGATCCTCAACGTGAATATAGTCGCGGATACAGGTACCATCCGGTGTATCATAATCCTCACCAAAGACCGTAATATGTGGCCGCTGACCAAGTGCCGCTTGCAAAATAATCGGAACGAGATGGGTTTCCGGACGATGATCTTCCCCAATTTCTCCAGATTCACGTGCACCAGCAACGTTGAAATACCTTAATGATACATAACGGATATCGTGCGCTTGTTCAGTCCATTTCATAATTTTTTCCATTGTCAGCTTTGTTTCGCCGTACGCATTAGCCGGATTGGTTGGCATTGTTTCGGTAATCGGAACAGATTCCGGTTCACCATAGGTAGCGGCAGTAGAAGAGAAAACGATATGTTTTACATCGAATTCCGTCATCACCTTCAGCAGCACCTGTGTCCCGTAAACGTTGTTATCAAAATATTTCAGCGGTTTTTCCATTGATTCGCCAACAAGGGAATTTGCGGCAAAATGGACAACGGCCTCGATGGACTCTTTTTGAAATACGTCACGCAAAAAATCGATGTTCCGGATATCCCCTTGATAAAATGCGGCCTTTGGATGAATTGCCGCTTTGTGTCCAGTCTCCAAGCTGTCCACCACGACAACATCCTCGCCCCGATCGATCAATTGATAAACAGCATGGGAGCCGATATAGCCCGCCCCGCCTGGTACTAATATACTCATGTTAATGTACTCCTTCCCTGATTTGCTTGGCACCGTCACTGATTGCCGCGGTGTAGAACGTTGCATCGTAACCGATCATTTCGCGGTATTTGCGATTTACGTTTTGCTTAAAGCTTGCTTGTTTATCTTTTTCAACGATAGCAATCGCACAGCCGCCGAATCCGGCACCAGTCATACGGGCACCAATTACCCCTTCTTGTTCGCAGGCTGCCTGCACAAGACAATCAAGTTCTTTCCCGGTCACCTCATAATCATACTTTAGTGAATGATGGGAATCATTCATTAGTTTTCCAAAACCGTCTAAGTCACCTGCTTGTAGTTTCTTTAAAGCTTCAACGGTACGAACATTTTCGGAAACGGCGTGTTTGGCCCGCTTGCGGTTCGTATCATCTTTAATCAGCTGCTGTTGCTCCAAAAATTGTTCGTTCGACAATTCTCCAAGACTGGTAATGGAAAGTTCTGTCTGTAAGTCCTTCAGTGCCTGTTCACATTGCTGGCGTCGTTCATTATACTTGGATCCGGCAAGTGTCCGTTGTTTATTAGTATTGATAATCATAATACAATAGTTATCAAGTGAAATCGGAGCATATTCATATTCCAATGTTTGACAATTTAATAGAATGGCATGATCTTGTTTACCCATACCAATCGCAAACTGATCCATAATTCCGCTGTTTACCCCGATATACTCATTTTCTACTTTTTGTCCTAACTTTATCATTTGCATACGGTCTATTTCCAGGTTGAATAAGCCTTCCAGCAAAACCCCTGTTACCATTTCGATTGACGCCGAGGATGATAGGCCGGCACCATTCGGAATATCCCCATAAAAAAGTATATCAGCACCATTGGTAATGGGAAAGCCTGATTCGCGAATGAGGTGGATCATTCCCTTTGGATAATTGGCCCAGTCATCCTGAACACAATAGGTCAAATCCGCAAGATCGCAATGGATCATTCCACTTTCCGGGAAATTTACTGAATAAAACCGGAATTTCTGATCATTACGTTTCCGTCCCACTGCATATGTGCCAAAAGAAATTGAAGCAGGGAATACATGCCCACCATTGTAATCGGTATGTTCCCCAATCAGGTTAATTCTCCCGGGTGCAAAGAATTGGACAGGTTTTTCAGTTGTTTTGAATATTTTCTGGTATTGCTGAAGTAAATCCTTCATCATCATTCCCCCTACAACATTAATAAAGTTTTAACTATAATTAGTTTACTATGAAAGCGGTTTTTTCACAATAAATATTTATTGTTTTATTAGTAAAATACATGCATTATTTTAGTTAAAATATATGTCATTCCATTTCTTCTTTGTTTTTTACCATTAAAATAAAGGACTTTACAACAAAAAGGTGAAAGCGTATACTCAAAATTATACTACAGCTTAGAAAGGTTTGACAGAAGATGAAGAGTAAAATAATTAGTAAAAAAATGATTTTTTTCCTTGGCGCTTTAGGAGGGCTTTTGTACGGGTATGATATGGGAGTTATTTCTGGTGCACTTCTTTTTATAAAGGATGACATCCTATTAACTAGTTTCACGGAAGGACTGGTCGTTAGTTCCATGCTAATCGGGGCGATTTTTGGTTCCGGTTTCAGTGGTCCGTTGTCTGATCGCTTTGGCCGGCGCAGATTGGTCTTTATGATTTCCATTGTTTTCATTCTTGGTGCTCTTGCACTCGCGGCGGCACCCAATATGACCGTGCTTGTTATCGGCCGGTTAATAATTGGATTAGCGGTTGGTGGATCAACAGCGATCGTCCCTGTTTATTTATCAGAAATGGCACCGACAGAGCAGCGTGGTTCATTAAGTTCATTAAACCAGTTAATGATTACGATTGGTATTCTGTCATCTTATTTAGTGAATTACGCGTTTGCTCCAATCGAGGGCTGGCGCTGGATGGTAGGGTTGGCGGTTGTTCCATCGTTAATCCTGATGATTGGTGTTTTGTTTATGCCAGAGAGTCCAAGATGGCTGCTTGAACATCATAGTGAAGCAGCAGCACGGGCAGTAATGAAATTAACACGAAAACCGGAACAAATCGATCCGGAAATTGACGAAATGAAAGAAATCAATCGTCTATCTGATAGTACCTGGAAGGTGTTATCATCCTCCTGGCTACGACCCACTCTTATTATTGGCTGCTGTTTTGCACTATTTCAGCAGATTATTGGGATCAACGCGATTATTTATTATGCGCCAACCATTTTTAGTGAAGCTGGCCTTGGTGATGCAACAGCCATTTTAGGAACGGTTGGAATTGGGACCGTGAATGTGATCATTACGATTTTTGCGATTATGATTATTGACAAAATTGATCGAAAGAAATTGCTTATTATCGGAAATGCTGGTATGGTAGCTTCATTAATTATCATGGCTGTCTTAATTTGGACGATCGGGCTTGAGTCAAGCTTTGGAGCATGGATTATTGTTGCCTGCCTGACATTATTCATTATTTTCTTTGCATTTACATGGGGACCAATTTTGTGGGTGATGCTTCCAGAACTATTTCCAATGCGCGCCCGTGGTGCTGCAACCGGAATTGCTGCGCTTGCCCTTTCCATTGGAAGCCTTTTAGTTGCACAATTTTTCCCAATGATGTCAGATGTAATGGGAATTGGGCAAGTATTTCTTGTTTTTGCTGTTATCGGTATCGCAGCACTTATTTTTGTAATCAAATTTTTGCCGGAAACTCGCGGGCGGAGCCTTGAGGAAATTGAAGCAGAATTACGACGCCGTACTTCTGCAAAAGGGGTGAAGGAATAATTGCGGTTTCCAGATTAGCAGAAAGAATCGGAGCTGAGTAGATGGCAACTATAAAGGATATAGCAAAAAAGGTAAATTTATCAATTGCTACCGTGTCACGGGTGCTTAATGATGACCCGACACTGTCTGTTGGCGAAGAAACGAAAAGGCGGATTTTTCATGCCGCAGAAGAGTTGAATTATCAAAAACATTTGATGAAAAGGGTAAAGAAGCAACTGCGAATAGCGATCGTTCAGTGGTACACTGAACAGGAAGAATTAAATGATATGTACTACTACGCAATCCGTGCAGGTGCTGAAAAGCAAATAGAAAACAAACAATATGAGTTTATCCGGTTATTTCAGCATGCTGACCAAAAGATCATTAAAAAGATTGACGGAATTATTGCGATCGGAAAATATTCAGAATCACAAATGAAACAACTGCAGCAATGGTGTCCAGCTGTCTGTTTTGTTGATAATCGTTATGCCTTTCCTATGTATGATTCCGTTGTCGGGGATTTTCATCTGGCAACGGTAAGTGCCTTAGCCCATTTTATTAGCCGGAAGCATACGAAAATCGGCATGTTGGCTGGTGAGGAAAAATTTACAGATTCAACGGAGATGCTTGCGGATCCAAGATATGAAAGCTTCCGGCGATACATGAAGGAAAAGCAATTATTCAAAGAAAAATATTGCTTCAAGGGACCGTTTTCTGTAGATTCTGGTTATCAAATGATGGAAAATGCAATTCGGACCTTAAAGGATGATTTGCCTTCTGCCTTTTTTTGTGCAAATGACTCCATTGCAATTGGTGCGCTTCGTGCATTAAGCGACCATCGCATTGACGTACCTAATAGGGTTGAAATTATCGGTTTTAATGACGCTAGTGTAGCCAAGTATGTTTCCCCATCACTAAGTACAGTAAGGGTTCCTACTGAATTAATGGGAGAGACAGCGGTGTCGTTATTGGAAGATCGTATTTTTTACGGGAGGACTGTTGCCAAACAGGTAACATTGGCGACTGAGCTAGTTATAAGGAACAGCAGCCGCTGAAATATTTTTGCTTAAGAAAGGTATCGGATAGCCTCCGATACCTTTTTTCATCTACCTATTATTTCCAGGGAAAACGAAACTTTTTCACCTGCTTATTCGTCTATTGATGTAGCGGATAAAAAACGACGACTTATAAATAAAGAAGATGTGGAACGATTCGCTAAAAAAGGGAGGCAATAAGCCCTTAATTGTCTCCCGGGTTTACTTTCTTTCAACAACTTATCCCTTCGCCAATGTACCTTTATACCCTTTGCGAAAAATTTCCTGTACACCATGAACAGTAACGTAGGCATCTGGATCGATAGCCTCTATAATTTTTTTTAAATGAACAATTTCCTGCTTGTTAATAACAAGATACAGTACCTCTCTGTCTGCTTTTGTATAACCACCTTTTCCTTCCAAGACAGTGATCCCGCGAGCCATTTTATTCGTTACCTGATCAAGTACTTCATCCGGTTCACTGGAAATGATCAGGACCGCTGATCGTTCGTTAGTACCTTCCACAATGACATCAATCACTTTTGCCCCTACATATACGGATACTAATGTGTACATGGCTTTTTCCTGACCGATAATAAAGGCCGAGCCTGCAATCACAAGAATATCAATTACCAGCATTCCTTTGCCGACACTCCAGCCGAGTAATTGGTTTGCCAGGCGAGCAAGGATTGCTGATCCACCAGATGTACCACCAGCGCGGAAAATCATGCCAAGTCCGATCCCGACGGTTAATCCGGCGAACAGGGCTGCAAGTAATGTATCACTATTAATTTCCTTCCCAATATCAACCGTTACATGCAGAAAGATGGAGGAAAAAATAATGGAAACGATTGTATACCAGATAATTCGTTTGCTGAAAAAGCGGTAGCCAATTGTGACTAGTAAGCTATTGAGGATGAAATTAACAATTCCTGGTGACCATTCGAACAAATAGTACGTTACAATTGTAATACCGGTCACTCCGCCTTCGGATAAGCGGTTGGGGATGGCAAAGTAGTTAATTCCCAGCGCAAAAATAAGAGAGCCGATTATAATCAGGATGATATCTTTTGCAGTTCGATTCATTACCATAAACCTCCTTATCCGATCAGTAAAGTCCTATTCGTACATTTCCGGAACCCTGCTTGCAAACACAGGCACATCTCTTCTGATTTTTGAAACAATGGACAAGTCCAATGTCGTCGTGATTGTCCCCGTATTTTTTGCACTTCCCGTTTTAAGTTGTGTTCCCCAGGGATCAATAATCATGGATTCTCCAGCATATTCTGTACCGTTATACGTACCAACAGCATTACTGGAGACCACGAAAAATTGGTTTTCTATTGCCCTGGCAAGCTGCAGTGCTTTCCAATGGTCTTTTCGAGCGGCCGGCCACTCTGCTACAATATGCATAACTTGCGCACCGTCCAATGCCAGCTGTCTGGAAAGTTCCGGGAAGCGCAGATCATAACAGATAATGAGTCCCATTTTAACATGATCCAGTACAAATGTATGTACTTTTTTTTGCCCGCCAGTTAAATACTGATGTTCATTGAGCATTGGTACAAGATGAATCTTATCATACTGGTAGACGAGCTCTCCGTTACGATCAAATACAAGACTAGTATTATAAAATTTGTCCGCTTTTTGATTGCCGATTGATCCGCCAACGATATTAATGTTATGGGTTTTGGCAAGGCTGCTTAGGAAAGAGGCTGTTGGTTCCCCGTCCCGATCAGCCGTATTTGCTAGTTCTCCTAGTGCATAGCCTGTATTCCACATCTCAGGCAAGAGTACTGTATCAGGCTGTTCTTCTTGCACAACGTTCTCAATCCACTGCTTTACATTTTGTCGGTTCGCTTCAGGGTTCCCTGCAATAATTTCCATTTGATAAATAGCATATTTCACCTATCATCCACCCCTTCTTCTTTCATTGTGAGTCTTTTCTCTATCATAGTATAAAGTGGATGGAGTTATCATGTTCTTTGTTTACTTTTTAAAAATTTATTATGGTACTTTAGGCAGGCCGCCATAAAAATAGATGACTAATGAGTTCGAAGTTATAAATCAAAAAAGTGTTGTATAGGAGTGAAGACAAATAGAAATAAAAAGTAGTTGCAAATCCCCAATATTAGTGATGAAAGAATAAAATTGGCAGCTAAGCGTTACAGAATATACATAGCGCTTACCTCTGATAGAATCTTACTTAGATAGAAAGAACACTGCAAGATTGTTAAAAATGGTTAGCATCCATTACTTGATGAAGCATAGGTAAAAGAAAGCCCAAATACAATATGTCGTCAACCTGTAGGGGATTTGGTCTTTACTGATTGAAAAACTAGAGACGTTCAAAAAGTCAAAAAAAACCAGCCCCGAATTAAGAATTTCTTCCAAAAGGATACGTTACATTAGGGCTGGCTTCCTAATCATATTTTTTCAACTTTAAAATTTACAATCCTCCAACAGACATATACTTCGTCTCTAAGTAAGGTTCAATACCTTCAATTCCGCCTTCACGTCCAAGGCCGCTTTCTTTCATTCCGCCAAATGGTGCATGGGCAGCTGAAGGCCCTCCATCATTCCAGCCGATGATACCGAATTGCAGATGATCATGCAGGTAAGTGCCTGTCCGGTAATCGTTTGTAAAGAAATAAGCCGCAAGTCCGTATGGTGTGCTATTAGCCAGTTCAACAGCTTCTTCAATCGTTTTGAAACTTGTGATGGGTGCTACTGGGCCGAAAGTTTCTTCATGCATGATTGTCATATCTGTTGTCACATTTTTTAAGACGGTCGGATAAATAAAGAAAAAGCCTTTCTCTTGATCGGCATCATATTTATCTCCTAACACGACTTCTGCACCTTTTTCTTTTGCATTATTAATTTGGTCAACAATTTTAGTATAACCCTTTTCGTTAATAATTGGTCCAACGTCTATTCCATCGTTTAGACCATTTCCAACGGTGAGTTTCCTTACTTCAGCAACAAACTTCTCAGTGAATTTATCCACGACATTTTCATGGACAAGTATCCGGTTAGCACAGACACAGGTTTGTCCCGCGTTTCTAAATTTTGTGCCGACGGTTTGTTTAGCTGCATAATCAAGATCCGCATCCTCTGCTACAATCAATGGTGCATGGCCACCTAATTCCATTGTGACATGTTTGACTGTATCAGCACTGTTCTTGATGAGATTTTTACCGACAGGGGTTGATCCGGTAAATGTGATTTTACGTACATAATCACTATTGGTGAATAAATCACCAATAACACTGCCCCGTCCGTTTACGTATTGGATGGCATCTTTCGGAATACCCGCTTCATGTGCCAGGTCAATGAACTTCATCCCTGTCAATGGCGTCTCGGATGCAGGTTTGACGATGAACGTACATCCGGCAGCCAGGGCAGGTGCTGCTTTTCTGGCCATCATCGCTGCTGGGAAATTCCAGGGGGTGATGGCTGCAACTAGTCCGATTGGCTCTCTCGTAACAATAATTCGCTTTACTTCAGTGTTAGCTGGGATCGTTCGTCCATAAACTCGTTTTGCTTCTTCTGCATACCAATCAAGGTAGGCAACGGAATAATCGACTTCACCTAATGATTCACTTAATGGTTTTCCATTTTCTTCTGTCATGATTTTTGCTAATTCATCTTTGTTCTCGATTACCTTTTCTGACCATTTTTTAATTAGGCGGGATCGTTCATGGGCATTTATTTTTGACCATTTTTTAAAGCTTTCATGGCCGTCCCTGAGAGCCTGTTTGACTTCCTCATCCGTATTAATTTTAACCTCCTGGATCAATTCTCCTGTTGCAGGATTGGTGACATTAAAATAACTTGCCATAATCGGTAAAGCTCCTTTCGATAATTAAGATTAGATACATCCAATGTTATGCTGCATGCTTTACAGTTGTTGATATTCCCTTATTCCCTAATGAAATAACATGATATTAATGGGAAACGTCGGCAAACGCCTTTTCCAGAATATTTAACCCCTTGTCCAGTTCCTTCTCTGTAATAACGAGTGGTGCAAGGAAGCGGATAACATTGCCTTTGATACCAGCGGAAAGTAGCAGTAGACCATTTTCGTTAGCATATTTGATAATGCTGTTTGTTTTTTCCTTATCTGGAGCTTTGTTTAGGCGATCCTCAACGATTTCCACAGCGACCATGGAGCCAAGTCGACGGATTTCACTTGCAAATTCGTGTTGTTCAGCTAATTCACGCAGTTTTGCTTCGATTTTTTGTCCGATCATTTCTGATTTTTGATTTAAATTTTCTGCTTTTATAATGTCGATAACAGCTAATGCAGCAGCGCATGCAACCGGATTTCCTGCATATGTTCCACCTAATTCCCCGGGAGCTGCAGCACTCATGATCTCTGTTTTTCCAACAACACCGCTCAAAGGTAAGCCGGCAGCCAATGATTTGGAGACCGTTATGAGGTCCGGTATGACATCAAATTGTTCAATAGCAAATAATGTACCCGTACGCCCGAATCCTGTTTGAATTTCATCGGCCACAAAGACGATACCATGTTCTTTGCAAAATTCATGGACAGCTTGAACGAATTTTTTCGGAGGAATAACAAAGCCGCCTTCACCTTGAACTGGTTCCATGACCACGCAAGCTACCGTTTCTGGTGCAACGGTAGTAACAAAGAAATCCCTAAAATCTTCAATGACCTGATCGACATAGGCTTCTTCAGTCATTCCTTCTGGTCTATGGTAAGTGTATGGATATGGAGCTTGGTACACTTCCGGTGCAAACGGGCCGAAGCCAAATTTATATGGCTTTACCTTACTGGTCATACTCATTGTCATGTTTGTTCTTCCATGGAACCCGCGGGTAAATGAGACAACCGCCTGTCTTTTAGTATAGCGCCGAGCAATTTTAACCGCATTTTCAACGGCCTCGGCTCCAGAATTTAGTAATAGAGCTTGTTTATCAAAATCGCCTGGTGTAATCCTGCATAACTTTTCAGCAAGCTCAATGTAGCCTTCATACATCATCACATTAAATCCGGGATGTAAAAACTTTTCTGCTTGTTGTTTGACTGCTTCGGTAACTTTAGGATGGCTGTGACCTACATTTAAAGTACCAATCGCTCCGGCAAAGTCAATCCATTCATTCCCATCGATATCTGTAACCGTTGCACCAGTTGCTTTTAGCGCAATGTTCTGGTTACCGTTACTAACCCCTCTTGGGATAAACCTTTCCCGTTTGCTTTGTAAATCGGAACTGCTTGGATGTATTGTTGTCATTTTATTTTTCCTCCTTTGCTTGATTAAGATTTTTTTAACTTAAATATGGTAATAGTATGACAATAATCTGGTACAATGAAAAGTACCAGTTGTTGAAAGATATAGGAACCAGATGGAGGTGAATTTTTTGCAAGTATTCAATTTAGCTAGCAATAGCAACGTGAACTTCAAATATCAGCAAATTTATAATTGGGTTAAGGAAAATGTGTTGGCAGGGAAACTGCGGGCGAATGAAAAGCTGCCGTCCAAAAGACAATTGGCTGATGAATTAAAGGTTGGTGTCAATACAGTTGCCAACGCTTACGAACAACTACTTGCGGAGGGATATATTTATACGGTTGAGCGTAAAGGATATTTTATTGAAAACATCACTGTCTTTTCCAATCAGGAAAAGGCTGTTCAGAGCAAATTGCCCAATGATCTAAAGGAAGGAAACGATAGTAAAGAAGGATGGCTCTCCTTATCACATATGTCAGCAGATATTTCCCTGTTTCCTTTTAAGGATTGGATGAAATGCGAGAACAGAGCAATAGATGAACATAGAAGGGAACTAGCTGAGCTTGGCCATCCTCAAGGCCCTTATCTGACAAGAAAGGCCATTAGCCGAATGATTGCTTTAACGCGTGGAGTAGTTTGCGAACCGGAACAAATCATTATCGGTGCCGGCACACAATTACTAGTCCAGCAATTGATGGAGATGCAAAATAAAAAAAGCATCATAGCTATTGAAGATCCTGGTTATTCCCGCCTTTATCGATTATTGAACGATATGGGATTTACCGTTAATCCGATAGAGCTGGATAATAAAGGCATCAATATCAAGAAAGTAGAATCGTCAAATGCAAATTTTTTATTTGTTACACCATCACATCAATTTCCGACTGGTAAAATTATCCCGGTGACAAGGCGGATAGAGTTATTGAACTGGGCAGCGGGCGCTGAAAACAGATATATTATAGAAGATGATTATGATAGTGAGTTCAAGTATGAAACAAACAGTATTCCTTCCTTGCAGAGTCTTGACCGTAATCAGCGTGTCATTTATACTGGTACGTTTTCAAAAACGTTGTTACCAGGTACCCGGATTAGCTATATGGTCTTGCCTCCTGACTTGCTAAGGAAGTACCGTAAGCATTATCCGGATCTCATGCAATACAGCAATTCACTTGCTCTTTTCGCATTACATTATTTTATTGAAAGCGGGGCTTATTCAAGACATATTAAACGAATGAATCATCATTACGAGGTGAAACGAAACCTATTAATCGAACAGTTGCGTAAAAAATTTAATGATCAAGTGTGCATTGAGAATATACCAGCAGGTCTTCATTTTATAGCTCAATTCAAATCTGTTAAAACGTATGATGAAATCGAAGCCTGTGCTAAAGAGGGAAGGCTTGAACTATATACGATGCGGCGCTTCATGCTTAAAAATAAATATAAGGAAAATGGCAGGATTGAGCTTGTTATTGGTTTTGCTAATATTGACGAGGGTGAAATCATGGAGGCGGTGGAGAGGCTGTATTGGGTTATCGTATTTGACGATGGATAAGTGCCTGTCAGCTAACGTAATCATTACGTTTTAATGTATAAAATTTTTCACTACTGAAAACAGTAGTGAAAGCCTTTTATCAATTCTTCGATGTTCAAGTCTTTTCCAATGAAAACCATTTCGCTTCGTCTTTTTCCTTGGGCAACCATTTTCGATCATTTGTACTGAAAAGTAACATATTCGGGTCATCGTTAAGCACCCTGTTTAGTAATGTCTTTTTTCCTGAACCGAGAAAGCCAGTTAGAATCGTAACCGGGATTCTATTGTCTCTCAACAAATTTACCATGCCTCCTAATATAAGTACCATCCCCAAAGCATGATTCGGCTTTGGGGAGAGAAACTAGTGCTATTTCGTAACTTGGTCGAGTATTTTGAGATTTTTATCCATTAAAGAAATATAATCTTTATTGTTTTTAATATCCTCTTTCGTTAGTACAGATAGGTTGTGAATGGTTAAAGCTTCGGCACCAATCTGTTCCTGGATAACCTCTGAGAGACGGTTTGGACTGTTCTGTTCATATAAGATATAATCTAAATCAAATTTTTCTGCCTGTTCAATTACTTCCTTTAATTCTTTTTGTGACGGTTCCTCGCTGGTAGATAAACCACTTATTGCGATTTGTTTCACTCCATAGCGCTCTTCCCAATATCCGAAAGCAGCATGTGGTACAATAATGTGTTTGTTCTCCTTTGTTTCCAGCAATTGTTGGTATCGTTTATCCAAAGCGATTAGTTCTTTTTTCAACGCTTTAAAGTTTTTGCTGTACCTGGCTTCCTCGTCTGGGTTTAATGCAATTAATTCATCCCTGATGATTTTGGACACTTCTATCATACGTAATGGATCGATCCAAATATGCGGATCGTGACCACCTGTATGATCATCAATCACAATGGTTACCGGATCTGATTCAGCGATAACATTATGATTTTCATCAAAAAGTGCTGCTTTAATTTGCTGGCCGTTAGTAGCAGTTTCTCCTTTATAGGTATTGCTTAACTGACCTGAAACGGTTTCCCAATCTTTTGCATCAGGATTTAATGTATACCAATGCCAATGATTATGACCAGATTCATTACTATGGGCTGCCGTTAGTTCAATTGTATCTCCAGTATGGTAATGAGCACGCAATCCCTCAATGGTAATCGATTTATGGTCGTGTTTTTCAGTACGACCATGCTCATGATCCTCACTCCCATGGTCGTGGGCTTCTTCCCCGTGTTCATCGTGTTCATGATTGTGACCGTGATGATCATTAATCGCAATGGTTACAGGCTCTGACTCGGCAATAACATTATGATCCTCATCAAAAAGAATCGCCTTGATTTGCTGACTATCTGCAACCGCCTCGCCTTTATACGTATTGCTTAACTGATCCGAAACGGTTTCCCAATCTTTTGCATCAGGATTTAATATATACCAATGCCAATGATTATGACCAGATTCTTCCTTAGGACTTGCAGTTAACTCAATCGTATCCCCGGTATGATAATGGTCTTGCAGTCCCTCGATGGCAATAGATTTATCGGCGTGATTATTGCCTTCTTCGTGGCCATGCACGTCTGTTTTTCCATGATCATCTCCTTCTTCGCCATGATTGTGTTCATCCTTATTTTCATGATCATGCCCTTTATGTGAATGGCCATGGAATAGATCTTCATGCTTACCAATTTCAATTAACTTTACATCTTGTGACCCAAGCGCATCTGCAATACCTTCAGCAAAACCTTCCATACCAGCACCTAAGTAAATGAATGCATCACTTTTCGCAATAGCTGTCATTTCTTTTGAGGTAGGTTCATATGTATGCGCATCTGCACCAGGTGGAAATACCGACTTTGCTGAAACTGTATCTCCGCCAATCTGTTCAACCACATATTGAAATGGATAAACTGTCGTGTACACAGTCAATTCTGGGTCATCAGATTTAGTTGAAGCTTGATTGGATGGCGTACAGCCAATCGTGATCATCCCCACAATGAATAGCAGGGTTACAACTTGAAAAATTTTCATTTCTCGCATCCTTCCTTTTCAAAAAAGTGAATTTTACTTTTACATCATACCGTAATGATTACGATTTGTAAATAGTAATGATTACGGTTTATTTTTATTAAGGATAAAGAACTTAATTAAGAAGGGGATGGAAATGTCTAATGTGCAGGTACCTGACATGATAAATAACGAGGCAAAAAAGAACCATAATACAACGTAATTTTAGTACGTAGAATACAAAAATAACCACCTTTCAAAAGATTAAGGTGGTTATTTTTTTTAAAACTCCAGTGTAAGCTGTCATTTGCAGGGGTGTTGCCTCAATATTGATTGAGTCGGTACGCTGTAAGTTTTTCGTTTAACTTAAAAATAGAAGAGCAGGATGATTATTGATTTGTAAATCGTAATAATTACGAATAATGTTGCATATTCTATTATACGAGGTTATCAGTCAGCATAATAAGAGAAATAGCATCTCTAAAAAAGTTCTAGTATTTCATAAAGAAGAATAGGATGGATTGGGTACAATACGCAAAGTCGAACTAATTATTTCAGTAGAATTAGTAGATTGGCGTCAAAGGAGGAGTATTAAAATGCTTAGTAAAAACCACTTATTGATTGATATTACAGGGTTATTTATTTTTTGTCTAGTTATTTCAATTACCAGTATGTGTCAAGTTTTTCTCGACGTTGCTTTCATACCAATATTTCAGGCGCTCCCATTTTGTACACCTTGTTCGGCTACCGCGCTGTCGCTTGCTGG
>BMJD01000022.1 GCA_014642895.1 Lentibacillus populi | reverse complement strand
GGCGGACAAAAGAAGAAGATAAACTGGAGAAAATAACGTAATTTTAAGGAAAAGCTAGTTTAAGAGTGTTATTGTCCAAAATTCGGGGGTTAATCCGGTTGAGAGTGACGAAACCTTCTTTCGTGAGTCTTTAAAAGGTAGTGAAGTCACCGATAGAAAGCCCAAGAAACGTGGAGAAAAAGACAAGAAAAGGGGCATTCTAACTCTAAAATTGCTGTCGTAGTAGCACAAGACCGCAACGGAAATCTAATCGTTCGAAAAGCAGGAACAGGACGTGTAAAAGCGGAAGAAATTGATACTGTGATAGGTGAGTATATTCACCCGTCTGCTTTGTTATGTACAAACACAGCAACGAACTACAAGAAGTTTACAAAACGTAAAGAATTGCTGCTGCACGAAACAGTTAATGAGCGTCAAAAGCAACGTGTAAAGAAGGGCATCTATCATATTCAACACGTTAAAAACTCTCATAGTCGCCTAAAAGGTTGGATGGAGCGATTTCAAGGTGTGGCTACTAAATACTTAGACAAACTACCTTTATTGGTTCCGTTGGCTTGAATTTGGGAAGGACTGGCATTTGACAAACGAGTGGAGCAAATGCTTATTTTAGCGTGTCAGAAATCAAATTACAAGACTGTACAAATGTTTAGAAGTGCATAAAAAAATAGCCACAAGGTTAGTGACTCTTCCTTAGTCTGTTCTTTTAAGGTATTCACAAGTTGTTTAGACTCTATCATAATATTTCTTGTTTCTAACCAACAATCATTAGACCAACCTTTGTACCAAGACCTGTTTCCCAAAAAATAAAAAAATTACCATTACGAGAAACCAAGAAATTCGCTAAGTCTTGTTCGGGCGTACAAATTGAACAATATATAAGATACCCCAAATGGCAAACGAAAGCCCCGTTGCGAGCCACATATAGGAATATACTCCACCTTCACTCATTCCAGCCCAAATAAGGCTATTGCGTTAAATGACAATAATAATAACAAAAAAATGATGTTGTAGATATGAAATGCCTTCTTATTCAATAGAACCACTCCTTTAACTGACATATTTCTTTATTCTATTTGATATGTCATAATCCTATTCTATCAGAAAATCAAATTATTAAAAATATATCTCAAAAACAACAATATTTGAGAAAACAGCCTTTATTGTATACCCTCTTTTTAAATCGTGATATATCAAATGGAGGGTGTAAATGACGAGCGTTCAACGGCTTTAACCGTCATGCCCAGATTTTCGGCAACTTGATGCACTGTTTTATTTTCATGAGCTAATTGACAGATGATTGCTGCTCTTAATTTCATCCGATATTGGATGCGTTGACCATTTTTTCCAATGATGCAATATATTCTGTTCGCGTCTTGAAAGATTGATAGACATGCCATTCACCCCACCAAATGGATATATTTCATATTAATTCCATTCTAACAAGATTCACGCTATGATATGAAATAATCAAACTGGAAAGGATTTCTGGTTTGCTCTACTGGGAGGAATCATCACATGACAAAAATAGGAAGCAATTCGACACGGAGTTCAAGCAAGTCGCTGTCAATTACTATTATACATCAGGTAAAAGCCTGGAAAAAGCGAATAGCAAACTAGGTATTTCGTATCATTGACAAAAGGGTGGAAGTTATTGATAGTGAAAATAAAGAATGAATGGTCGTTGTTAGCCTGTATGAATCGAAAAAGAGGGGGGATTACATGTCTACGGAAATAAAAATTGAACAAAACCCGATCAAGCAAGCTATTTCTGCACTGGAAGGAGCTGCGCAAAACTTTGAATCTGCTTTTCCAGAAAAGATCGAAGGAGAAAATCAACTGGATCTTTTGGGCCAGCTAAATCAATTAAATCATGCCTATTCATCCCTGATTAATTCTTATCAGTTATTGCTGCTTCACCATTTAAGAACAACGGAAGGTTCTGTGGAGTCGCTAATCGAAACGGATCTGATTCTAGCTGACTACATGACGTTTAATAAATAGCTGAGGAGGGGGGTGTAATGAAGACTTTAGATTCTGCAAGTTTGCATGAAGGAATCAATGCGACACTAAAGGAAATCAGCCATGTTCAAGCCAAAATAACCGAAATGCAAAAAGGCGTCAGGGGTATTATTGATTTAGAAAACTATTTAAGAGGTAGGACAGGCGAGTCGATCCGTTCCTTTTATGAAGGCATTCATGCTCCCTTTTTGATCTTTTTGTACCAGTCGTTAACCCATTACAGGCAAACATTAGAAAAGCTGCAGCAGGCTGTTCAATCCTATGAACCAAATGAACAGGGGTTGGTCAGAGAGGAATTTCTGGAGGTCGATGTTCAAAATGGATTGGATAAAGCAGAACGGGTAGCGGCTGATTTAGTTGATGAAGCCAATGGGATAATGGCCAGTGTTTCGGATCTTGTCTCTTTACCCAAGCTTGACATGGAGGAATTTAGCTCCATGGTCCAAAAAGGAAAAAAGAAAGTGAAGAATAATATCGAGCAGCTGTATAATCTGGACTACGAACAGACGAAGTCCTTAACGAAAGTGGGGGAAGATCTGACGCTGTTGAATCAATACATAAACGAGATGTCACGTACGTTTGCTTCTGATTATTCCATTACCACGTTTAATGCATTGACGGCATTAAAGTTGCCTTCCCTTCCCACGATTTTAAAAGAAGTGTATGGGGAGCCGGTTATAGAGGAAAAGGAAGAAACCAGTTTATGGACAAAAATAGTGGATGGCGCCGTTGAGCTCGGGAAAGGGATAGTCAACACTAGTAAAGGTGCGGCGATTGGAGTCTATGATGTAGGAAAGGACACGTTAGTTGGGATAGGAAATACCATCATTCACCCGGTTGAAACGGTGGATTCAACGGCGACTATGGTGATTCACCCTGTTGAAACAGGCAAATATATCGGGAATGCCATAGCCGAATCCTTTGAACGTGATATGATCAATGGTGATGCTGAGAGTCGTTCGCATTGGGTTACGTATGCGTTAGGTACTGTTGCTACAGCTGTGTTTGGTACAAAAGGTGCGGGGACTGTTACGAAGACTGGGGTGGCGACGACTAAGACGGGGGCAAAAAAGGCTGCGGCAGCCGTGGAAAATATCGATTTGTCGCGGTTTTTACCTTATGCACCACAGTATCAGCTGGCTGGGGGATCTAGGGTTCCTTATAATGTGGTGGATGGGGTGAATTTGAGGGATGAGTTGATTAGGAAGGCAGAGAATTTTTCGGAGGTTGAGAGTACCGGTAAGAATATAAAAAAAGCTAATCCTGAAAAAGTCGTTAATGATTTGTCTACTTTCCAAAGCAAGAAAATGACTTTTGGAAATCAACAGTTCCTGCTAGATAAAAAAGGTATGAAGCATATACTGGAAAGGCATCACCTTGAGTATTGGAATGGTACAATCAAAAAAAGCCAATCATTTCTTGATAAAAATTTATCAGTTGATGATGTAGCTAACATCGTAGAAAGTATAATGCAACAGAATCGAACTACTTTAATGAATCACGGCACAACGAGCTCATATCAAATATTTGGAACTGTAAATGGAATTGAATATGTAGTGGGTTTAAATAAGGGAAGAATAGGACAGTTATATTCTAAGTAGGTGACGTTATGATTAACATTAATACATTTATAAAAATACCAAATACTCAAATTGATAATTTAAATGAAATTCTGGAAAACCCAACTAAGTATTTTGTTGACATTGACAACGTAAAGGAAATTAAAAAATACAAGCAAAATTTGGATCTTGATTATCTTGATGGTGTTATAACAATTAAGTATTATGACCAACTAATAATGGATTATAGTTTATGGGATTTGGTTGACCAATTGTGGAGCTATTTTATTAATTTAATAGAAGATGTAATACAGACTGGATATGGTGTGACTTACTTTCCAGACCAGCCAATAAAAGTTGAGATGAAAGTTGTTTCAAAAGATTTAATATTATTTACAGTTGATGAGGGCAGAATTACAAGTGTAACTGTACCGATGCAGGGGTTTATAAACGCGTTATTAAGTAGTGCTGAAAACTTTTTTAACAGACTAACATCTTATTTTGGGAAGGATATAAATATCAGTTATGAATTAAATAAAGTAAAATCAATTCGGAAACAATTCAACTGAATGAGTTTAAGCGACGGGGCGGTTATTTAGATATCGTCTTTTTAGTAGTATTTGGGGTAAGTAAGACCCCCACAACGTTAATGTGTTAAAGGAATCATATGATCTATTGCATTTTCAATGGATCAATGCTAAAGCGGGGGCAAAGAGCTGCGGCAGTTGTTGGTGGAAAAATAAAAGGTCTGACCAGTTCTTCCGAATAAACGAATTTTAGAAATATCCGATGTTACCGTTGGAGATTTTCTTGGAACGAAAAAAGACTTCAAACCAGTTGCTCTTAAGTTTGGGAGTAAGGATTTAATTAAATGGGAACAATTAAATTATAAAATCTATGAACTTGATGACAATGATTGGAAACATTTTGTTTGGAATATGCGACAAGATAACCTGCATTTACTGCAAACTATTTTACGTCATCTATATTATGATAGCCATGTTTATTTTAGGATATATTATTTTAAAATATACTAGATTAGGCATATATATGCAATTGGAGGCAATCACGAAGCAGTAGAACTGTCGGGTATCAATTTAAAAAAGGTGCTGTTAATCGTATATATTATAGCTGGTGTTGCATCAGCGATAGGCGCAATACTTCTTACGGCAAGATTAAACTCCGCTCAACTAATTGCGGGTAACATGTACGAACTCGAGGCAATAGCTGCAGCAGTAATTGGAGGAACAAGCCTATCCGACGGACGGGGGAAAATATTTGGTACCCTGGTTGGAGCTTTAATTATTAGCGTTTTAAGAAATGGATTAAACATTTTAAATGTATGCTCTTATACCCAACAGATTGTTATCGGTTCAGTTATAATATTGGCTGTATTGTTTGATAAGATTAGGAAGAATTGACGGTGGGAGCTAGTATTAATAGAGTGCTTTGTAAGGCAGTTAAAGTAAATGAAAACATCTGTAGCATGGGAAAGTGCCGACTTCATTGGAGTAGGGATTTTCCATTTTCTGTAAATTTGGTCATCTTCTGATTGCCATCTTGGTATATAAAGCAGCATTGATGGTTCCGGGACAAATGCTAATGCTGCTTTATGCTTGGCATCTGATGAATCTAAATTCATTACAGGTACAGAACTTTACGTTGATGGTGGCGTAATCGCCAACTAAAGAAAGTGGGACAGAGCGATATCTGTCTCAATTTCTTTATATAATTTTGTATTTTACTAACCACTGGATGGCTCCCTTTCTCGCACTCACTGGCTCTAATATCCGCAAACAGTGGCTTAAAAATCCGAACTGCTGGCTCAATCTATCCGCAATACTCACAAGAATTTTTCAAATCATTCCCAACAGCCAGTATTTAGCCTAACCCTTAAAAAGCTCCACACTCGCTCCCTGTACCTGGACAACTTTAGCAGCGGCATCATTCCCCCATATACATGCCGTTTCTATAGACTGCTCATCAAGTAAGGCCGCAATAAAAGCAGCTGTATGCGTATCGCCAGCACCGATTGTATCTACTAGAGGCACATTTCTACCTTTACAAAGTTTTGATGTGCCATTGTCTGCAAATAGTGTCCCTTCACTGCCAAGTGTAACTACTACTGGTTTATTCGTTTTTCTATTCATTATTTTTGCACCAGTCTCTACATCATCCTGTTCACTTAACGCCAACAACTCGTCTCGATTGCAATGCAATATGGTTCCCAACTCCAAGAGTTCATTCAAGTGTGCCTTATTCATTTCACTGACTCGCGGAGATGGATCAAAGATAATATCTGTTCCCTCTCTTTTGTTTTTTAGTTGATTTAGCAATACTTTTGCTGATTCCCCTTCAAAAGAGTATCCCGATAAATATATATAATCATATTCGCGCAGGTTTACTTGTTCAAACCAGTCTTCCTGCCAGTCATTCTCTATCCCAGGAACAGTCATAAATGTACGTTCTCCATTCCCTTCCACCATACATAAGCACCAACCGTTGTCTCCTTTAAATTCACTTAGCATTTGATCATGACCATCCAATGCAATCTGTTTTTTAATATGCGCAGCATTGGGACCGTTTCCAATTGGGATCAACAAATCATAGGATGCATTTAACTGTTTAAGGATGTTGCCGACATTATATGCACAACCGCCTACAATGACCTCCTGAGCCCCGGCAAATACATCATTACCAGTTTTCGGAAGTGCTGGTATGGTTACGATAACATCAATGACAGCACTACCTAATACCAATGCTTTCTTCCGACTGTTTATTTTATAAAAGCTTGATTTATGTCCAGTCATGAAATCTCCTCCTGAGACTTATCGGTTTTACGCAGAACATTCGTAATATAATAAAGTCCTCCACTTACAAAAAACGTGATTAGCAGATCGAAGCTTGTGGAAGCAAGGGTGGTAAGAAGCAATCCAATGATAACACCGGTAAACCAGCTTACCACACCACCGATATTAATTTTATTGTATTTCGCATCTTCCAGCAGCCTTGGATCATAGCCCTGTTTTCTTCGTAAAAATATATAATCAACAAGGAAGATGGAAACCCAGGCAGCTAAACCAATACCGAGCAGTCCTAAAAATGCTTCAAAATAGCCAAGAAAATCTCTTGATACCACCAGTACATAAAGCGGAATCAATATAATGATAATCGCATGTATCGTAATTGCAGTAGAATCCTTCATCCGTATATTAAAGGTACCCATAATAAGTCTGGAAGACTTTAAGCCAATAAAGCACATGGGAGTAAGACCTCCAAGTGCAGCGAAAAGATAAATGACAGTCATCCATTCAGGCAGCATTTCACTGATAAGCAAGATAGGATTTTCTGCACTGGATAATTCCGGAGCGGACGTGGCAAGTAAGATTCCTGTGCCAATGATTAAAAATAAGGGAATGAATGCTCCGATTGTTACATTGCCGATAATGGCCGAAGATTTATTGCTTCTTTTTTGGAAACGGCTATAATCTGCAGATGCATTTGTCCAAGTTAAGCCTGTCCCAACGATAACAAACGCAAGTGCAGGCAAGAAACCTGTTAACCAGGGACCGCTGCTCATGGAAAAAAGTGCATTCCAATCTGTCTTAGGTATCAGCATAGAAAGAACAAGTAAGGTTAGCCCGCCGAACACATACGTGAAAAATGTTTGAATGGATACAAGCGTCTCCTGGGAAAAGAAACTGGAAGTGATAACCAGACCGGCAAAAATGGCTAGGCTGATCAGGATTAGTAATGTGTTTGTGCTTATTCCAAACGCACTGAAAAGAGCCAAAAGGGTTAATGTTCCGGTTGAAACGTTTACAGATAACCAGCCAATCTGCCCTACCCAGCCAATTAGCGCCGGGATATGATTTCCTTTAAAACCATATGCAGCTCTGGAAAGCATAAAAGTGACAGCCCCGCTATCTCTTCCGGCAAGGCTTGCATAACCGACAAGTGCAAAAGATAATGGTCCAAGAATGGCAACCAGGATTGATTGCATGAAACTTAATCCATATCCTATAATGAGTGCGCCATATACAATACCGAGAATTCCCATATTAGCAGCAAACCAAATGAAAAATAGATCTCTTGGTTTACCCGTTTTCTCTTCATCCGTCAGAAATATTTTCTCTTTATTTTCCATGTTAATCCCTCCGGTTTTGCCTTTCTTTTTCCAACATGTCAGCATAATCATGTAACTGCACATTATTATTTTGATCTATCATGTTAATCCAATCTTTGTTGATTGCTTTATATCCGGATTTTGCTCCGCAAATAGCAGTGGCCATAGCACCAATTGTGTCGGTATCTCCTCCGATATTTGCACTAAAAAGGGCACAATAATGGGGATCCTTGCAAAAATAAGCGATTGCTAATGCGGATGGAACAGATTCACTTGTTAAAGTGCCACAGCCTATAACATCATAAATATGCTGTGCAAAGACTTCTTCATTGCCCTTATACGTTTCGGCAAATTCCAGGCCCAACTTTAGCCGCTTAGGAATAGATGCAGTGAAAGTCTCTTCTCCTTCTTTAACAGCAATATCATAAATGCTGATAGTTGATTCCATTATTTCATCCCAGGTTTTATCTTCTATTGCCAAGCTAACCGCATGTGCAATCATGCTTGCGCCACCAATTGCTATGTCACTGTCATGGGTTGGCTGGCTGACTTTATGCACATAATCTACTAATCCTGTTTGCTGTGTGCTGGAAAAAAGCGTGCCGATCGGGGCGATTCTCATAGCAGCTCCATTTGTCAACGCTTTCTTTGTGTACACAGAAGGATCTTTGCCGGCCTTAATTGCGTTTAAAGCTGCCTTGGAACTTGGTCCTAGAATATTATTGTCAAAAGCGTTTGTTTCGTTTGCCCATTTAATTAAAGCTTCTGCAATAAGTTTGTCAGACGGCTCAAAGTTATTTTTATCGAGCGCATCAAGTATAAGCAATGCCTGGGCTGTGTCGTCCGTAAATTGTCCCTTTGTAAAGTTACACGCAACATTATTCTCTGCAGGGCCATCCAGGAAAGTAGTAATTCTGCCAAAAAAATCTTTTACCTTGCGCCTGCTCCATAATTCAGATGGCATACCAAATGCATCCCCAATTGCTAATCCATATAACGTTCCTAGAATCTTATCCTTCATATACATCCTCCTAACTCATATACTCATACGTATGAGTTACTTAAAGTATAAAGTGCCCCTTGAATAATGTCAATCACGTTAGATTAAAATTTATAACTATTTAAGCTTGGATTTTACTTTAATCTAGCATGCCTGAAAGGGGGGCTTTGCTATAGAAATAGTATTTAAGAATGGATGTATTGAGAAAGTTTGAACTTAAAATTTGGACTATAAATAATTTCAATACGTTCTATTTCAACGTTACTCTCCGTCAGAACAATGCCGGAACTTCTTAACAAAGGTTGTTCTTCTTGTAATTCTAATCTATCACATATGAGGGGCGTACTCATCATAGGTTCTATGTTTAAATTTGTATAGTGTGGATGGATGTTATAGGTTTCCCGCATTAATTCATATAAAGATGTGGAGGAAAAATTATTCGCCTCTAAATTTGGGAATATTTTCAAAGGCAAGTGTGAAGTATCAATGGTCATCCAAGTAGTTGTTTCCTCCGATTTTAATCCTCGTAAACGAACCAGCTTTAAAAAATGATCTCCATCTTTTGAATAGGTTTCTTTTTCCAATACTTTGGTAATTGGTTTTTGGTTATGCCTTCGGGCTAAATCCGAAAAACTTTGAAAATTCCAAACTGTATCCTTTGTTTCACGAAGCCTAACATAGGTTCCCTTTCCGTGAACCTGTTGAACAAGCCCTTCCTTATTGAGTTCAGCTATTGCTTTTCGGATGGTTGTTCTAGTGATTTGATATTCCTTCATGAGTTGAGTTTCTGATGGAAGCAGGTCCATTTCCTTGAAAACCCCATTTAGAATTTGGGATCGAAGTATACGTTTTAATTGAACATATAGTGGAATAACATCATTTTTATTTAGCATAATGGTCTCCTGTAGTTTACTTTTTCTTTAAATTACTGCTAAATGTATATACGAATCACTTTTCCAGCTTTTGAAGTATTTCTTTGAAAAGCTAACAGAATACTTTAGATACCAAATTAATAGCGAATCTAAAGGAAAAAATGAGACTTTTAGTGAATAATTATAACATATTTCATACAAGAGTTGGAAGAGTTCTGTTGAAACAAAGTGCCTGTCAGAGCGACCGAGCAAATGTCGTAACATATAACGGGTGGGATTCCTGTCGACTAAGGCCTAGTTACCCTCTTGTAGCACTCCCATAGCCATCAAGCTAACAAAAATTATAGGGTTTAAAATCCTTTTTTGTTAGCTTTTTTATATTTACTTCCTAGTGTGTTTAAAATAACGCAGACAAACTAAGCCTTAATAAAAAGGCCTATTATTAAAAACACTAAAAATATTATACTCGCCATCTCATTCCGCAGAAGATATACAAATATCTCCACACTTTAGAAAATATAGCAAGTAACATTCAAACATTTTTATAAACCGAAGAAATTTTGTTTATATTCTGTGTTGACATAAACAATATGCTAAATTATAATAAAATATAAACAAAGTTGTTCAACAATAAAGTTCAATAAAAATGATTATCAAGGTGATGTTGAATATGCATAGGAGGAATCAGATAAATGATTGATAAGAATACTAATTTGCTAGTTGTAAGCGCACATGCTGCAGATTTTGTATGGAGAGGGGGAGGGACCATTGCAAAATATGTGAAGCATGGTGCCAACGTTTCACTTTTGATTCTAAGTTATGGGGCAAGAGGGGAATCAAATGCTTTATGGAATATGGAAGGGCAAACCCTGGAAAATGTAAAATCTACTCGTCATGGTGAGATTGAAGCAGCTGCAGAATGTCTAGGTGTTAAAGATATCGAATTTTGGGATTACCAGGATTATCATATGGAGATTAACAATGAACGGGTGGAGCGATTAGTACATAAAATCAGGAAGGTTAAACCTCATCATATCTTAACGCATGGTCCCAAGGATGCTTTTAACCCGGATCACGAAACGGTCAGTAAGTATGTATTTGATGCTAGTGTTCTCTCTACTTCAAATGGAGTAAAACTTGAAGGAACAACTACTGTAAAGCAAGCGCAAATATTTGGGTTTGAACCGCACCAATCAGAGATTAGTGATTTCAAGCCAGAGGTTATACTTGATATTACGGAAACCTATGAACGAAAAGAAGCAGCTATGAATTGCTTTAAAGCACAGCCACATTTAATTGACTATTATGGGTGGAAAGCAAAAATGCGTGGGAATCATGCGCGCAGATGCTCCGGAGAGAAGGAATATAAATATGCCGAAGCATTCACTCGATTCTTTCCTTATGTTGGAGGTGAATTTATATAATGAGGAAATATGTGCTTAAAAATATCACTCGTCCAAGTCAACAAATAATAGATGAATTTAAAAAACTTGATGTTTCTACTGTCTATGAGGCACAGGGAAAACAAGGTTTGATGAATAAAGAATTAAGCCCCATATTAAATAATACCCAGATTGTGGGACCAGCTGTTACGGCAACCTGTTATGCCGGGGACAATCTCATGATCCATGCAGCAATTGAAGTTTGCAAACCTGGTGACATTCTTGTTATTACCACTATTGGTGAAAATATCGCTGGAATGATTGGGGAATTGATTGTCCGGGCATTAATCGAGCGTGGTGTTCAAGGTGTAATTATCGACTCCGCTATCCGTGATGTTGCTCGAATAAAAGAACTGGGGTTTCCTGTTTGGACAAAAGCGGTTCATTCTGCTGGCACTGGTAAAACACGAGGTGGATGGGTCAATGCTTCAACAGTTTGTGCCGATACCAGTGTGAATCCGGGTGATCTGGTTATGGCAGATGATGATGGCGTCGTAGTTGTTAAACAAAAAGATTTGGATTTTGCACTTGAATCTTCCATTAGACGTCTGCAGAAAGAGGAGCGGACCAAAGAAAAAATTACCAGAGGTGAGCTTAGTCTGGATTTCTATAATCTGAGACCAACATTAGAAAAAGAAAATGTTGTTTACTATGAAACGGAAGACGATCTCATGAAAGCTCGAAATAATCAATTGGCATAAATTTCTACCATTGATTCCTCTATAAGAAAGAGGAATCCTAGTTTTAGGGTAAGTACTTTTCATTATAAAAGGGGGTGAATAGATATGGCAAAACGTGAGGTACTTCACGTGAAAGGATCGAACCACCAAAATCCTATTCCAACCGCAGTGAAGATAGGCAATATGGTATACACTTCTGCCATCATTGGTTCTGATCCAGAAACAGGTGAAATGCCAGAAAGTATTAATGAAGAAGTGGCGAATCTTTTTCATTACATTCGAGAAATTATGGAACTGGCTGGGGGGACAACCGACGACATTGCTCATTTAGGTATTTCAATAACAGACCGTGGATATAAAAAGATCGTAAATGTAGAATGGCTCAAAATGTTTCCGAATGAAGATAATCGACCGGCAAGACATAGCACAGTTCAAAACCTGAGGGAAGGACTTAGAGTACAAATTGAATTAACAGCAGTTTTGCAATAGTGCATCGAATATACGTCTTCAAGGCACAAATGTAAGCGTTTGGTAAAAAGGATGGTCGATGGTATGGAAAGGTCCGTTGTTACAGAGTTTCGTCAGGTCTATTATTGATATATGCTTTTAGACTTCTAGGATCTTCGAGAAGATTACACAGTGGAAATGTCGTCAATTACTAGAATGAAGATTCAATAAGAGATAAGGAGACAAACTATGAAAACAAAAAAATTAGGATTTATAGGTTTCGGGGAAGCAGCTTACCAAATATCTAGTGGTTTAATTCATGAAGAATCTCAAGAAATAATTGCCTTTGATGTTAGTCAAGATCACCCAAAACTAGGCCAATTAATAAGAAATAGGGCAGAAGAACTAGGCGTTACTTTAATGTCGAGTCTTAAGGAACTGGTATTAAATAGTCATATTGTTGTAAGCGCCGCCAGTGCTAAATATGCACTTACGGTCGCAAAGGAAGCGTTACCTTATTTAAATAGTAAACACCTGTTTGTTGATATTAATGCTGCATCTCCCATGGTTAAAGAGGAAATTTCCACCTTAATTTCAGGTGTATCAAATTTTGTAGATGTCGCTGTTGTTGAGTCTATTCCAAAATTTAAACATAAAGTACCTCTATTAATAAGTGGTAAAGGATCCAGTTATTTTTCTGAGTTCGGAAATAAAGTGGGGATGGACATAACAATAATTGATGATAAACCTGGTAGTGCTTCTGCTATAAAGATGATTAGAAGTATATTTATGAAAGGATTCACAATGTTATTAATCGAAACTCTTTCAGCTGGTGAAAAATTCGGGGTAAATGATTTGATTGTTGAATCTATCGACCATTCAATTCGTGATAAACCATTAAAAGATACCGCAGACCTTTTGATAACAAGGACAGCAACACATGCGGAACGTAGAGTATCGGAAATGGAGGAAGTAATTAAAACTTTAGATAAGCTTAATGTAAATTCATTATTATCCAAAGCAACAGAGGAAAAATTACGTTTGTTAGTGGAAACAGATTTAAAGAAACATTTTATAAATAATACCCCAGAGAATTTTAAGGAAGTACTACAACAAATTGATGTCGCAGAAAAGTCTCTGACTAAATAACAAATAGAGGGGGATAAAATTAATGAATATTAAAAGGAATTTGAGGTTAACTATTTTAGGAATATTATGCCTGCTGTTAGTAGTTGGGTGTAGTGAAAGTACTTCAAAAGGCTCCCAAGGTAAAAACAATGCCGCAGATGATGCAGCTCAATGGCCAACCAAGGATATCCATATTAACATCCACAGTGGTTCGGGAAATTTAGATACAGCCATTCGTCAATTAGCGCCTATGCTTGAAGAAGAACTAGGTGTTAATGTGATAGCGGAAAACCTCCCAGGAGGGGCGCAGTCTATTTCCCAAACAGCAACCCAAACAGCTTCAGCTGATGGTTATACATTTCAAACAATGACAAGTAGCACTAGTTTTGGAATGGCACAAGAACAAATTCCTTTTGGGCCGGAAGACTGGTCACTCGTTTATTCTTTACAGCAAGAGCCAGCTTCAATTGCAGTTCCAGCGGATAGCCCTTTGAAGACAATGGATGATTTTGTAGAGGCAATGAAAAACAATCCAGATGAATTTATTGTCGGGGGTTATGGAAGCGCTGGTTTTATGACGTATGTATACTATAAATTACAAAAAATAGCCGATTTTGAAAGCAAGTGGATCCCAATAGATACAACTGATAAAGTTGCTGCTTCACTTTTAGGGGGCCACATAGATGTAGCAATTATGACCCCTAGTACTGCATTGTCTTCTCTGGAAAGTGGTGAAATCAGACTTCTAGCAGTTAGCTCTGAGGAAAGAACTGAAAATTATCCTGAGGTACCAACATTTAAAGAAGAAGGGTACGATATAACAGAAACTTTATGGAGAGGGTTAGCTGCAAAAAAAGGAACACCCGAAGAAATCATAGACAAAATGCATCAAGCCATTAAAAAAGTTACCGAAACGGAAAAGTGGTTAGCTTTTCAAAAGAAAAGAAACCAAGAGAATGATACTACTAGTCCTGATAAGCTAGATGAACGGCTTAAATCAGAAGTTAATGGACGTATTGAATTTTCAAAAGATATGGGGTTGTTAGAATGATTTTATTTGAAAATCCATAGGGAGGGGGGTTATCTCTCCTTATTTATTCAAATAAAATTAAAGATAGTAGGTGATAGAATGAGAATTGCTAATGGAATCTTTTCTGCTTTGTTACTAGCTTTAATGTTAGGAATCTTGTATATGACACTACAAATACCTAGCTCACCCAATCCAAATGTGATTGGAGCATCTTATGTACCAATGGTCTATGTTATTGTTGGAATATTACTTTCTGTGTTAATTCTAATAAATAGTATAAAAGAAAAGGCAGGAGAAGCATTCAAATTAGATAAAAAATATTTCCTGTATGTATTAATTGCAATTGCTTATATGTTTTCAATTAATATCATTGGATACTATTTTTCATCAATTTTATTGATTGTTCTTTTATACCTCTTATTAGGGATAAGGAAATGGTCACAGCTCTTATTGATTCCAATTCTATATGCTCTATTTATTTATATTGTATTTGAAAGGATAATATCCTTACCAGTACCATGAATTAAATTCTGTATAAAAAATGTGCGAGGAGGTACAGTATGGTTGAGAACCTTGCTAATGCTTTATCTATAGTTGGTTCATTAGAGATGTTATTAGTTATTTTATTGGGTTCTATCGCAGGAATTATTATAGGAGCACTTCCTGGTTTAGGACCAACAATAGGGACAACTTTATTTATTCCTGCAACATTTGGAATGGATCCAACTACTGCATTGATTTTACTAATAGCCATTTATATGACGGCAGAATATGGAGGATCTATCACTGCTATTTTAATTTCTGCACCAGGGACGACAGCGGCTACAGCAACAGTTGAAGATGGATATCCTCTTACTTTAAAAGGATATCCGGGAAAGGCATTAGGGGCTTCAATTACAGCATCCACAATCGGGGGATTATTCACAACGCTTGTACTGTTGTTTTTAACTATTCCATTAATGAAATTCGCACTTAATTTTGGGCCAGCAGAATACTTCGCTTTAGGTGTCTTTGGTCTATCTTTGGTAGCCTCATTAAGCGGAAAGTCTTTACTTAAGGGCCTATTGATGGGTATCTTAGGACTTTTAATTGCTTCAATAGGTTTAGATCCCTTAACTGGTCAGTCCAGATACACATTCGGGAGTTTTTATCTGCTTGAGGGAATTTCTATAATCCCTGCCTTAATGGGACTATATGCTGTCTCAGAAGTATTTAATATGTTTTTAAATAACGAATCTATAAAAAAGGTAAAGAAAAAAATTTCGAGGCAATTTATCACAAAAAAAGAGTTCAAAGGTTTACTGCCAGTAATTTTCCAAAGTAGTTTTATCGGTTCTATTGTAGGTGTAATTCCGGGAGCAGGTGGCAGTATTGCTTCTTGGATAGCCTATCAACAATCTAAGCGCATTGCTAAAGATAAAGAAGATTATGGTAAAGGTGCTCTATCAGGTGTTGCAGCTCCCGAAGCAGCGAACAATGCAACAGTAGGAGGAGCGTTAGTTCCATTATTATCTCTAGGGATACCGGGATCTCCTACTACTGCATTTTTGTTAGGCGCTTTTATGCTTCATGGCTTAACTGTAGGACCAAAATTGATGGAAACTGATGGTGATTTATTTTATTCTTTAATTGTTGGATTATTCATAACCTGCATATTTATGTTTTTAATAGGGAGTTTATTAACAAATTTTTGGGTAAAATTGATCAGCTTGCCACAGTCTATTATAGCTCCACTTATACTATGTATTGCAGTTATAGGAGCGTTTTCTGTACGGAATTTAATGTTCGATGTCTACATTACATTAGCTTTTGGTATTTTGGGGTATTTTTTAAAGAAATTTAATTACCCTTTAGCTCCAATTGTTCTTGCTATCGTTCTAGGAGGTATGATGGAGTCAAATTTAAGGAGGGCTCTATTAATTTCCGATGGTAGTTGGATGATATTTTTGACTAACCCTATCAGCTTAGTTCTACTTATTATTTCTGTATTGAGTTTCTTTACACCAATTATTAAAAGAACTTCTTTTGGCAAAAAATAGAAAAACAAAAAAACAAGTTTTTGTCTTAATTATTGTTGAAAACTTTCACTTTATTCTAGATAGTAATTATTAATTTATTTCAGATGTGCAAATTGTATAAAATGCGTGTTGTGTGGCTTGATATAAAAAGTGGGCATGCTAGCCTGTTTGGCAAGTCAATACTTTAAACTGCTGACTTCTTGGAGGAATGCATGTCCACAGAAGTTCATATTAAGTCACCTAGGTATTAATATACATTCTATGCGGTATATTCTATGTGAAAAAGCTGACCTAATTTGAGCGAAATCCGTAGATATTTCCTAGTGCATCTATACATTATTGTGTCTACTTCTGATAGGGGGGATAGAGTGAACAAAAGAAAAACAAGAACTCTAATAGTTTTATTAACTTCAACTTTTATGTTTAGTATAGCAGGAAGTCGCCCACTCATTCCTTTATATGCGGATAATTTGGGAGCTTCTAATATTCTAATCGGTTTAATTGTTGCTCTATTTTCATTCTTGCCATTATTCGTATCAGTGAAAATAGGAAAGATTGTAGATGAGATTGGGAGTAAAAGATTCCTTAAATTAGGCTTACTAATGGGGGGCATTTCCTTAATAATCCCTTTTTTTATTAATAATTTATATGGGGTATTTATTTCGCAAATCTCTGCTGGACTAGCCCAAATAGTATTTGTAGTCGCTATGCAATCTTTCACAGGGGGATTTAGTGAAAAGGATTTAAGAGAATATTTTATAAACATTTTTAGTATTAGTGTTGCGCTAGGAAGTTTTTTAGGTCCATTATTTGGCGGTTTTATATCAGACTTTTATGGTTACCCAATAGCTTTAATGAGTGGCGGAGTTCTATTAATAATGATAATACCGTTAGTAAAACGTATCGACGATCACTATGTGTATAGTGGAAAAGAATCAATTAAAGAAAATAACTATAGCATATTTCATTTGTTTAAATTTAAGTCACTGCAATATGCTTTTTTAATGAGTGCTCTAATTTTAGTTGCTAAGGATACGTACACTGCCTTTTTTCCTTTATTAGCCAGAGAATACGGGATTAGTAACTTTATTATTGGATTCATCATATCTTTAAATGCTGCGGCAGGTATCTTGATTAGATTACTGTTACCTTTCATGCTAAGTTACTTACAACGAAGAATGATTATTAATATATCAATTCTTTTATCTGGAATTGTTCTTTTATTACATCCGTTATTTAGTTCACAATTAATATTGATTGGTTTATCTTTTGTCTTAGGTATTGGACTAGGTATTGGGCAACCACTCTCAATTGCTTCAACTGTAGAATATTTACCTAGTAATCAAATAGGTGAGGGATTAGGATTAAGGTTAACAATTAATAGATTAACACAGGTATTAACACCTGTTTCAGTAGGAGGAGTATCTGCTTTATTTGGAATAGGAAGTGTATTCTATTTTACAGGATTTATTGTATTGGGAGGAATAATAGGTTTTTTAAAACCGAATAATTTATGATTTTTATAAGATGGAGAGAAGACAAAAGGAATATGGTTTGAGAGCCTCGACCGGAAAACCCTGACTACAAAGTCGCGTTATGGTTCTGCAAATGGAAAGAGAGTGTATGATCGTTCATTTACGGCGGCTTCTACGGAAGTGGTTACATATTAATGGTATGTCTGGAATAGTTGGCACGGTTTTGGCTTATGAGCAAGTTCCGCAGATGTTTGTTGAAACGGCAACATCATAGACTTCCAGCCCTTTGCTACCCTTCTGTTAATTAATGTATTTTAGCCGTATCGATTATTGTCTTACTTCTATTCCTATATCCTAGATATTTTCCCCTTTGGTTACCATAAAAAAATTGATGGGTGATTGAGCTGAATTTAACGGAATATAGTATATGATGTTGATTTAACTAAAATAGAAAATAATGTATAATTAAATTGTTAAACAAAATAAATAAATGAGGTAAGAAAATGACAAGGCCAGTGGATATTGCATATCAATTTATAAAACAAAAAATATTAGATGGTACCTTTCAACCCGCTCAAAAACTTAATGAAATCGATCTTTCTAGTAGCATTGGGGTTAGTCGGAACACGGTAAAAAAAGCATTATTTAAACTGCAGCAAGAACAATTGGTGGAGATTAAAGACAATATAGGTGCAAACGTAAAATCTTATACGCTTGATGAAGTAATAAATTATTTTGAGATTAGAGAGGTTTTGGAAGGGTTGGTAGCAAGCAGGGCAACCGCAAATATGACGGAGCTGCAATTGGAAGAAATGTCGGAAACATTGAAAAAGATGGAAGATCACTTACAAAACAACCGGTATGATGAGTATTCGAAATTAAATAAAGTGTTTCATGGTATTATTTACGAAGCTTCTCAGAATAAACAAGCGGTAGATATGATAAAGGTAATTAAGACACAATTATCAAGGTACCAAATTAGAACATTACTTGTCCCTGGAAGGAATCAAAACTCTTTTCATGAACATAAAAATATACTAGCAGCTTTAAAGTCTCGAGATGAAGAATCAGTAAAAAAAGAGATAATGAAACATATATCAAATATTCGTAATACAATCCGCGAAAATAGTTCATTTCTATTATAAAAAGATAAGTTCAAAGGTAGCTAAGGCGATAGCAAATGATGTAAAAAGGTATATAAAGCCAGAATATCTTTATATTGATATAAACGCTACATTATTTATGACACAGGAATCGATCGCTGTTCATTCATGTTAAGGAAAGAGGTGCAAAATCCCGGAGAAATTTTCCGGGGTTTTCTATTCTTGGGTGATCTTAAACTACGATCTGCCCCCAGCTTAAAGTTTTATAACCTAAACCAGAATGTAATATTTCCATTAACTTAATGTAAATAAAACCAGGATTGAACTTAATATGAATGGTTTGGAAGTGTTAGTGTTTTTAAAATAAATTTGATAAGATAAAAAATCTGCCAGTATTTACAATGCTGGTAGATTTTGTAGGTTTTAATTAGAATTTATAAGCTGAAATTCCCCACAATAAGTTAGGAGGGTGGGTATTCCTGTGGGATTTCTGTCATAGGATGATTCGTCTTTGCAATTGACTTATTAGAATTATTAGCAAAAAGTGTTTATTTTAATTTGACAATTACATATTTCCTTAATTCACAGTTCTTAAACGTCAAAAATCTGCCAGCTAATTAAAAATGGCAGATTTTATTTTAGCGATGTTCACTTTTCCTACTTCCTGAACTTAGCCTTATGTACAACCCATTCAAAATGATTATCAATTTCCCAAATATCCTCTTTATCCAATACAGACCAATTTTCCACTTGTAAAAAGTGTGGTTTGTGAATTCCTTTTTCTGTAATGATATTCAGCAGTTCTTGCATTTTTTTATATTCTGGTTGGTGAATTTTATGCGGTTCATATTCTCTACCGCGGATCAGGTAATCTAATGAAACACCGTAAAGGTCAGCAAGTTTTATAATGGTCTCCAATGTAGGTCTTCTATCTTCTCTTTCATAAGAGCCGTAAACATTAGCTGTAAATCCAAGTTTTAAGCTCACATCAACTTTTGAGTAACCATGTTTTTCACGTAAATTTTCTAGGCGCAATCCAAAGTCTTTCATCGTCAACACCTCTCATTTCGTAAAAATTAACACAAAAAGAGGTGATTAATATAAAAACACACAAAATGTGTTGACATTTCTGGGCATTGTGATTAATATATATTCAAACACACAAATTGTGTGTTTGAATATGGAAAAAGGAAGCGGAAAGAATTAACTAATTAGAAGAAGTGAAGAATTAGCGACCACAGAGGAGGTGGAGTATGGGGATAGTGCGCAGTTAATGGTCAGACCATTAGACGTAATACCAATATAGGGAGAAGGTTATGGAGCCATTGTTTGAAAAGATACCTCAAAGAGATTCAATATGTGAAATGATTATTAATCAATTTACGAAAATGATAAAAAAAGGTGAACTTGAAATCGGAGATAAGATACCCCCTGAAAGGAACTTAGCGGAACAATTTGGTGTCGGAAGATCTACTATTCGCGAGGCAATTAAAAGTATGACCTCCATGGGATTATTAGAGGCCAGATTAGGAGAAGGTACATTTGTACGTAAAGTGGATTCGGATGATATTAAACAACAATTACAGTGGGGATTGTATTTAGATCCGGTACCTTTTAATGAATTGGTTGAGTTGAGAAAGATTTTAGAATTAGAAACTGTCAAGAAGGCAGCTTTAAACAGAACAGAAAAAGAAATATCGGAAATGGAATCCTGGATAAATGCTATGAAGAAAGATCTTAAAGCAAACAGGAATAAGAAAAATGATTTAATGTTTCATATGACTATTGCCAAAGCCAGCGATAATAAGATGATATACAATTTATTAGATCTTATTAGAATGTCTCTGGAAGAGTGGTTTGAAAATGTACTAGAAGATCCGACCAATGTGGAAAATTCAATAAACGAACATGAATTGATATTAGGATCAATTATCAAACAAGATGTAGATCAAGCAGTAAAATATATGGAATCCCATTTAGCATTGGGAGAACAAAGACTATTTCACAGAATTGAATTAAATAAGAAAGATTAGATGAATCGAGTCAGCTAAATATGAATGCGCTTTCCATGTAGATGTCTAAAAGCGCTTCAATCGTTACTAATTAAGGAGGTGATATATAACTAGAATCAACAAGGTAATGAAATTATTGAAAGGAGGGAATAAAATTTTGAAAAAAATAGCGTTGTGTTTGGTTGTCTTTACTGTTCTTATTGTATCTGGTTGTGGTAACTCAAGTGAGGAAGCGGGGGCTGGAGGAAAAGTTGAAATTAGCATCGGACATGTCGGTGCACCGGTCAGTCCGCAACAGGGAGCTGCAGATATATTCACTAAATTAGTCAAAGAAAAAACAGGTGGTTCTGTAGACATTAAAATTTATAACTCATCGCAACTAGGAGACGAAAGGGAATTGGTTGAGGGTATTCAGATGGGGACAATCGATGGCGGGATTATTTCAGCGGGCTTGTTTGCCTCCAGCTATAATGTGATGGAAGCGTTTGAGGTACCATTTCTATTTGAGGATAAGGAGCATGCGTTGAAAGTGAATAACGGTGAAATTGGTCGAGGGGTACTGGATAAACTTGAATCAAAAGCAGGATTGAAAGCCCTTTCTATATGGGAGCATGGATTTAGACAAATTACGAACTCCAAGAAACCAATTAAAAAGCCCGAAGATATGAAAGGACTAAAAATAAGAAGTCCTGAGGTTCCAACATATAGTGTGGCATTAAAGACAATAGGGGCCAACCCAATCCCCCTCTCATTTTCAGAACTATATGTGGCATTGGATAGAGGAGTAGTAAATGGTCAGCATAATCCTTTGATGCATATTGAAGGTCAGCGGTTTTATGAGGTGCAAGATTATATGACAGTTATGGATTTTGCTTATACCCCTAATATTTTGGCCTTAAGTGATAATGTATGGAAGAAATTATCAGAGGAGCAGCAGACCGCATTGAATGAGGCCGCACAGGAAACCGCAGAACTATGGTCAGAGGAAGCAGCCGAACAAAATGAGGAGATATTAAAAGAATTAGAAGGAAAAATGGATATTGTTCAAAGAGATGAGATTGATAGAGAAGCTTTTAAGAAAATTGTAGTTGATAAAGCGTATCCAGAATATGAAAAGGATTATGGCAAAGAATTTGTTCAATTTTTGGAAGATGTTCAAGCAGCAGCTGAATAACTATAATTTTATATGTAAACAGTTTATTGAAAGGATGTTTTAAATGAAGAGTGAAACTAGAATTCAATATGCAACAGGAGAAATTGGTAAAACGGTTGCAGGAAGATTGTTGCCTGGGACGGATTTGATTACTGGTATTGAAGAGATTTGTAAAGAAAATGATATCACATATGCATCTATTGCAAATTGCTTCGGGAGCTTTCAGGAAGCAGCCTATATGTATTTAGTCCCGCAAGAGAAATCAGTAGTAGGTGCAGGATATGGAGAGCTTTTTGTAGCTGATGGCCCCGTAGAATTTTTAAATGGTACTGGCGTCGTTTGTCAGCGAGAGGGAGACTATGATACACATTTTCATGCAACAATGTGCGATAAAGAAGGGAAGGTTTTCGGTGGACATATGGTCAAAGGAAAAACGCCTGTCTTAACAACAGTGGATCTTGTCATTAATGAAGTCAAAAATGCCAATATGTATCGCAATTATGATGAAGAGACAGATTTAATTCAATTTGACCCAGCAGCCGAATAATGGAGTTAAGAAAGTAATTTGATAAAATACCTAGCCATCTGAACAAAAGACTATATCCGACAATAGTGTTCAGATGGCTAGGTAAATGACACTATAAGGAGATTATACGTTATGAGAAATGAAAATACAATTGGTTTTATCGGTTTAGGAGTAATGGGCTTTCCTATGGCTAGCAATTTGCTTAAAGCAGGTAAAAGGTTAGTAGTGTTTGATATTAATATAGAGCAGGCGGCAAAGCTTCCGTTTCAAGAAAATGTTATCGTAGCTTCCTCAAAGGAAGATCTGGCCAAACAAGTTGATATTGTACTTTTAATGTTACCGAATAGCCCCCATGTAAAGGAAACAATTCTTGGAAAGGGCGGATTAGGAGGAGCTTTAGACCAAGGCTCTTTAATTATTGATATGAGCAGTATTTCTTCCACGGTTACGAAAGAAATTGGAAATGAACTAGATAAAAGGGAAATTGATTTTATGGATGCTCCTGTAAGTGGTGGGCAAATTGGTGCAGTTAATGGTTCGTTAACATTTATGGTAGGGGCGAAAAAAGAAATTTTTGATGAGGCATTGGGGTTACTCAAAATTATGGGTGAAAAAATTATTCACTGTGGGGAAACGGGATCGGGTCAGACGGTTAAAATTGTTAATCAACTGATGTCAGCAGTAAATCTTGTCAGTATGTCAGAAGGATTTACCTTAGGGGTTAAAGGTGGGGTAGATCCGGAAATCATGCGTGATGTCATCTTGAATGGATCAGGTAGATGTTGGGCCTTGGAAGATAGGATGCCAGTTATTTTAGATAGAAATTTTGAGCCAGGGTTTACCATAGATCTTCATACAAAAGACATTACATTAGCTTTGGAAGTGGGCAAGGAGCTCCATGTGCCTTTATATGCAACTTCACTTATACATGAATTGTTCAAAACATTGCAGACCAAAGGTAATGGCCAAAAAGATAATTCAGCAATTATCACGCTGTATGAAGAGCTAGCGGGAATTGAAGTTTCCAAAAGAAAAAAGGTGATCCCAAAATGACTTCTGCTTTAGTTTTATTCCTATCGTTCCTTATATTTTTACTGGTTGGTGTACCCGTCGCATTTGGACTGGCGGGTGCTTCTATATTATCTTTACTCGTTATTGATCCGGGGACACTTACTCCTATATTCTCTAAGATGTTTTCAGGAGCTAACTCTTGGCTTCTCTTAGCTATACCTTTCTTCATTTTAGCTGGAAATATAATGGAAAAAGGGGGAGTGACAAGACGGTTAGTCGATTTTGCAGATGCAATGGTTGGATTTTTACCTGGTGGGCTTTCCGCAACAAACGTTGTCGCCAGTATGTTTTTTGGAGGTGTTTCCGGCTCTGCTGTTGCGGACACTTCTGCGACGGGGACTATTTTGGTGCCCGCCATGGTTAGGCAGGGATACAGTTCCAAATATTCAGCAGCCATAACAGCAGCATCTTCTCCTATTGGTATTATTATACCCCCGAGTATACCAATGATTTTATGGGGATTTACTGCAGGACTTTCTGTGGCAGATTTATTTTTAGCGGGAGTAGGGGCTGGGATTTTAGTTGGTGTTGCTCTATTGGTGACATCTACAGTTATTTCAGTAAAAAGGGGGTACAAATCCTCTATTCCATTTTCATTTAAAAATGTTTTCGTAAAAGGCAAGGATGGCATCTTGGCTTTGGTAACACCTGTAATAATTATTGTAGGTATTATTACAGGCTTTGCAACACCTACTGAAGCAGCTGTATTAGCAATGCTTTATTCTATGTTTCTCGGGTTTTTCATTTATAAGGAATTGAAGATAAAGCATTTGAAAGAAATTATTCTTAATTCCGGTAAAATGACTGCGACTGTAATGCTTATTATCATTAGTGCTGCAGCATTTTCTTATCTGTTAACCATAAATGATGTTCCAAGTAATTTAGCCAGCTTTGTAATTGATATGAATCTGTCACCTTTTCTATTAATGTTAATGTTTATTATATTATTTCTCTTCTTAGGTATGTTTTTAGATGCTAATGCAGCGATTATAATGACTGTTCCTGTTATAGCACCGGTTATCGTTACAACGGGACTAGATCCTATTCATGCTAGTGTAATTCTTATTGCCACATTAGGAATAGGGTTGTTGACTCCTCCTGTTGGATTATGTACTTACGTTGCAGCGGGTATTGCAAACCTAAGATTTGATGATTTAATGCGAGATTTGGTTCCCTTTGTTTTAGTTTTGTTGTTATGTATCATTTTAATGGTGATATTCCCGCAGATTATTACATTAATTCCAAACTTAGTGAATTCATAAAGGATTGAGGTGAAAATAATTATGGTCATTTCAAGAATTAGTAAAAGCCTAGATAAACTTTCCGTACTACTATTGATTCTTATTACAGTGATTATGACGGTCAGCCTTGTCATTATGATCTTTGGAAGAAACTTTTTTAATTCCTCATTTGAGTCATTAGAGGAAATATCAAGATTTACACTGGTATGGCTCACTTTCTTTGGCTCAGCTATTGCCTATAAAAGAAAAGAGCATATGGGAATGGATTTTATCGTAAACAAATTAAAAGGTCAAGCGGCCATTTATTTTAGTGTGTTACAAGATGTTATAGCACTAATTTTGTTCGCATTGTTTATATATTATGGAACAGAATTAGCTGTATTTAATCTGGATACGATTAGTCTACAGTCAGGGATTTCAATGGGGTATGTTTATTCTGTTATTCCGGTTTCGGGATTAATCATGTTGGTGCATGCTATTGATCATATTTTGCATACTTCAAAAAGGCTACATGATAAAGAAGATATTAATGTAACTAAAAATAAAGTGTCTTCAATATAAAGAATATATATCACACTCCAAAAGGAGAGAGAAGTTTATGAAGCCAAAAGGAAGACTATTAAGTTTTTATGGGGATGACTTTACTGGATCAACTGATGCGATGGAAGCATTAACAAATAGTGGTTTTAAAACTGTTTTATTTTTAGAGCCACCCACTAAAAAGATGCTTGATGAAAGATTTCCTGAAGTGCAATGCATAGGGGTGGCAGGGGTTAGTCGAACAATGAATCCTGAGCAAATGGAAATGGAGTTAAAGCCAATATTGGAAAAAATAAAAGAGCTTGGAACTCCTGTAAATCACTATAAGATATGCTCTACCTTTGATTCCGCACCAGAGGTAGGAAGTATCGGGAAAGTGCTGGAGATGATTCTGGAAATAAACAATGCTCAACCTTATGTTCCAATCATTGCGGGAGCCCCTCCTTTAAACCGTTATACAGTATTTGGTAACCATTTTGCAAAGGTAGAGAATAAAATTTTCCGTCTAGATGAACATCCTGTTATGTCCAGGCATCCGATTACGCCAATGCAAGAAGCTGATTTATTAAAACACTTGAACAAACAAACAACCAAACACTTATCTTTAATAAACGTTAACTCATTGAATGAAAGCGCTGCAGAAATCAGATCGTCAATAAATGAAATAATTGAAGAGGAAAAGCCATCGGGGATTATGTTCGATGTATTAACCGATCATCATTTAACAAAAATCGGGAGTTTAATATGTGAGGAATCAAGAAAGGATAATTTATTTGTCATAGGTTCTTCCGGAGTGGAATATGCACTCTCAAATTATTGGAATGTTCATGAAAAGGTGAAGGAAAGGCATCCCAATGAGGAATCAATCAAAAAAGAACAGGTATTAGTGGTTTCGGGTAGCTGTTCACCAATTACATCTGAGCAAATTAAACACGGTTTAAAAAATGGATTTGCTGGTTTGAAAATTTCACCGGTTAAATTAATCAATACTGAGGTGTCCATAGATTATTTAAATAAACTTGTGAAAAATGTTGTCAATACAATAAACGAGGGTAAGAATTTAATCATTTATTCCGCACTTGGCCCCGAAGATTCTTCCATTGCTGAAACTAGGGAATACTTAACTTCAATCGGAGAGGAAACTTCAAAAAGTGGCCAATTACTTGGGGAAAAACTCGGAAGACTAATTAAGGAAACTGTAGAAAGAACTTCATTAAAACGTATAACTATTGCTGGAGGTGACACTTCTAGCTATTCAACATTAGAAATGGGTATTTATGCATTAGAAATGATCGCTCGTATGGCACCAGGTGCGCCACTTTGTAGAAGTTACTCCAATAATAAAAGGTTTAATGGATTGGAGATAGCATTAAAAGGGGGACAGTTAGGTCAAGTTGATTATTTTTCAAAAGTTCATCAGGGAAGCGAAGAAAAAATTATAAATTAAGATGGAAGGGAATAAAGAAATGAATTTAATATCAAAGTTAATTGATACGGGGAATTATTTGCAGCAAAGGAGGTTAGCATGGGGCAATTCTGGAAATATGAGTGCCCGCTATTCTGAAGACAGCATGATTATGACTGGTTCAGGAACGAATATGGGTGATTTAACTGAAGATGATTTTGTTCGTGTAAATATAGATTCGCAAAAATGGGAAGGAACAAAATGGCCTTCAAAAGAAATTCCGATGCATCGATCCATATACTTGAGCAGATCCGATGCAAATGTAATTATACATGCATCGCCCTTTTGGTCAACTCTTATCGCATGTTCAGAACAAAAAATTGATTCGAAGTTATTTATAGAGTCCATGTATTACCTGCAAGCTATTAGTTATGTCGACTATTTTCACCCGGGTAGTACGGAATTAGGAAAAGGTGTGGCTAGAGCAGGTGAAGAAGCTAATGTGATTTTTTTGAAAAACCATGGAGTTATTGTTTTTGATGATAGTTTTGAGGAGGCAAAGATGAGAATTGAAACATTGGAATTGGCATGTAAGATGGTGGTTTTATCAAAAGCATCGAGTATACCGTTAAGTGTATTATCGGAGGAAACGGCACAAGATTTTGTAGAGAACTCGGTGTATAAGAGGGGTGGCAAGAAATAAATTAGTGTTTGGCAATAATGATTTCCGAAGGCTATAATATTAGTGTATTAGGGGAGAAAAACGATTAGTTAGAGAAGAAAAAATTCGAGAGTTATGATTAAGATGCAAATGGATTATTTTGCGCTGTGGCGAGAAAGTAGTCCGAACTTGACAAATTAAATAATATAGTGTTTAGTATCAGAAAATAGTGTGATTCAACGAAAAAATAAGGACATCGCAAAAGTTCAATCCCAAAAGGTGTTGACGCTTTCAAAACTGTGTTATATAATTAAATCAAATCAAATAATAAAAATAGACATGTGACTGGTAATGCAGGCAGGATCTAGACGACAAATGTTTAATGTTTGTCGTTTTAGATCCTTTTTTTATTGACCTAATTACCTTTGTCAATTGTGTGAGATGAAAAGGAGAATGGACATGGAATACAAACACGTCGCTATAGAAGTTCTCAAATATGTCGGTGGCAAAGAAAATGTTTCGTATTTTGAGCATTGTTCTACAAGATTAAGATTTTCCTTAATCGATAATAGCAAAGCCGATGTTGAGAAGCTACAAAAGGTTCCCGGAGTTTTAGCAGTCAAAATGCAGGCTCAGTGCCAAGTAGTAATAGGAAATGAAGTTGTAGAAGTTTATGATGAAGTAAAGAAATTAATGGGCGATCCCCCAGCAGGAAGTGAAGGACCTTCTAATAAACCGAAGCAAAAGCAAAAAATTGGTAGCATATTACTAGATTTTTTAGTCGGGGTATTTCAACCATTAGTTCCAGCTATTGCTGGAGGTGGGGTATTAAAGTCACTCTTATTACTTCTTTCTGTAATAGGGTTGATTGATAAAGAAGGTCAAACTTATCAAATTTTAAACTTAATCGGGGATGCACCGCTATTCTTTCTTCCATTATTAGTTGCGGTTACTACTGCTAATAAACTAAAAGTAAATTCATTGGTCGCGCTTTCTGCAGTAAGTGCTCTACTACTTCCAAAGATGGTAGACATGCTTAGTGAAGGAGCTAAATTGTTTGGGTTTGGTCTTCAAAATATAGAATATGCGTATCAGGTGTTCCCAGCTATACTCACCGTTCTTTTATATTCACAACTAGAAAAATTCTTTACGAAGATTTCACCAAAAGCGATTCGGATTTTCTTTGTCCCAATGATGGCATTAGTTATAACAGTTCCTATCTCTTTACTATTGTTGGGACCATTTGGTTATACACTTGGGGAAGGTTTCGCTAAAGTCATTTTAGCTGTGTTCGATAGTGTGGGCTGGATAGCAGTAGCCATATTAGCAGCGGTACTTCCGTTTATGGTCGCAACTGGAATGCATAAAGCCATGATTCCATATGCTTTATCATCCTATTCAGCAACTGGGAAGGAAATTCTTTATTTACCAGCTTCACTTGCGCACAATATAGCTGAAAGTGGCGCGTGTTTTGCGGTAGCGATTCGTACGAAGGATAAATTTTTGAAATCTACCGCAATTTCAGCAGGTATATCCGCTCTGTTTGGGATTACGGAACCTGCATTATATGGTGTCACACTACAAAATAAAAAAGTTTTGACAAGTGTTGTAATTGGAGCGTTTGTCGGAGGTACTTTTGTAGGTATTATTGGGCTAGAAGCGTTTGTTATAGTCGGTCCTGGGTTGGCAAGTATGTCTATGTTCATTTCTGAAGAGCTACCAAGAAATATTATCTATGCCATCATCGGGTTAGTAATTTCCTTTATCGTTTCATTTATTGCTGCATTTATTTTAGTTAAAGAAAAAAAGGAAGATAAGGAACAAGAAGCATTTATGAATTCGATAGATACTGACAAGGAATTCAAAAGTCCTGTTGTTGGGCAAGTGATTCCATTATCTGAAGTGAAAGATGATGTATTTTCTACCAAAGTAATGGGAGATGGAATTGCTGTTATTCCATCCAAAGGAGAACTATATGCACCTGTTGATGGAACCATTAAAATGGTTTTTGATACGAATCATGCTCTAGGAATGGAAACGAAAAATGGAGCCGAGGTATTGTTCCATGTGGGCCTTGATACTGTTCAACTAGGTGGAAAATATTTTGAACCACAAGTAAAGGTTGGGGATGAGGTAAAGGCTGGCGATCTATTGTTAAAGTTTGATGTCAAGAAGATTGTGGAAGAAGGCTTTGACCCTGTAACTGTTGGAGTTGTAACAAATAAAGACAAATATCACATAAAGGTTACGAATCAAAAAGAGCATGTAGACAACGAGGATACACTGATGGTCGTAACTGAGTTAGGAGAATAAAGGATGACAAAAAAAGGATTTCCGAAGAATTTTTTATGGGGCGGTGCGCTTGCCGCTAATCAAGTAGAAGGCGCATGGAATATTGACGGGAAAGGTTTGTCTGTTGCAGATATGGCTACGTATCGATCTAATTTAAGTTTGGATGATTATGAAGGCCATATGGCGATCTCATCTGATTTTATTGAAAAAGCACGTAAGGATAAGGATGATAAGGTCTATCCAAAACGTAGGGGGATTGACTTTTACCACCGTTATAAAGAAGATTTAGCACTTTTTGCAGAGATGGGATTCAAGGTATTACGTATATCGATTGCCTGGAGCAGGATTTTTCCAACAGGTGAAGAGCTTGAACCAAACGAGAAGGGGTTACAGTTCTATGAAAATCTATTTACAGAAATGAAACGACTAGGAATTGAACCAATCGTAACGCTTTCTCATTATGAAATGCCACTTGAATTAAGTCTGAAGTATAATGGATGGGTTGAACGAAAGGTGATCGATGATTTCGTACTATTCTGTAATGTTTGTTTTCATCGATACAAGGATTTAGTTAAATACTGGCTAACCTTTAACGAAATCGATAGCATCAACCGCCATTCGTTTACTACAGCTGGTATTATCCCGGATCGTTGCCCGGAAGGTAAGGAAGATGAAACTATCTATCAGGCCCTGCATCATCAATTTGTGGCATCTGCCCTAGTTACAGCTAATTGTCATAGAATCATTGAAGGTAGTCAGGTTGGTTGTATGCTAACCAAGCTTACAACGTATCCATATACGTGTAATCCAAATGATGTGGAAATTACTTTGAAGAAAAACCTTCACAACTATTTCTATGCGGATGTTCAGGTTTTTGGGGAGTACCCTGTTATGATTGAAAGAATGTTTGAGAGAAATAATATTCAAATCAAAATGGAGCCGAATGATCGAGAAATCTTACGTAATCATACTGTTGATTTTGTTTCATTTAGTTATTATATGTCGTTAACAGAATCAGCAGAGGATGGGTTAGAAAAAACCGCTGGAAACACGATTATGGGTGTTAAAAATCCACACTTGCCTTCCACTGAATGGGGTTGGCAAATTGATCCAGTTGGACTTAAAATATCTTTAATCGAGTTATATGACCGCTATAAAAAACCTCTAATCATTGTAGAAAATGGTATGGGTGCAGTGGATAAAGTAGAAGAAGATGGATCGATCCATGACGACTATAGAATCAACTATTTTAGGGAACACTTCAAACAAATGAAGGAAGCCGTAGAAGACGGTGTTGATCTTTTTGGTTATACTAGTTGGGGACCAATTGATTTAATTAGTGCTGGAACCTCGCAAATGTCTAAGCGATATGGATTCATCTATGTTGACCAAGATGATGAAGGCAATGGGACGTTAAATCGGCGTCGAAAGGATTCCTTTTATTGGTATAAGAAGGTAATAGAAAGTAATGGAGAGGATTTAGATTAATATAACTCTTCCCTTCGATAGAAAGGTGATCAGTATGATTAAAATAAAAAAAGTCCTTAATACAAGCGTAGTATTAGTAGAGGATGACAATAAACATGAATTCATTCTTTTTGGTAAAGGGATTGGTTTTGGTCAAAAACCTGGAAATACAATACAAGAACATCAAGCAGACCAAATGTTTATGCCCGTAGATAATATTAAAGCGAAGGAATTTCTTAGTTTGTTGGATTCTATTCCTTCGGTATATATAGAAATAACACAACAAATTGTCAGCCATGCTGAAAAGAAACTTCATGCTAAGCTGAATTCGGGTATCTTTTTTACCTTAATGGATCATTTAAGCTTTGCCGTCGAAAGATTTAAAAAGAATATTAATATTACAAACAGGGTGTATTGGGAAATTAAAAGTTATTATCCGGATGAATTCGAGGTTGGGACATACGCTGTTGACTTAATGAACAAAAAGTTTGATATTGAGCTTCCAAAGGAGGAAGCGGCTAACATTGCATTCCATCTTATTAATGCGCAAAGTGTAGAAAAGGAATCTAAAGATGGAATAAAGCATGCCAAAATGATAGGTAGTATTGTGAACTTAGTTCGTTACACGTTAAATATTAATATGGATAAGAAAAATATTCATTATTCCCGCTTTATTACTCATGTTAAATTCTTTGTAGAGAGATACTTTGCAGATAACATGCTCGAAGAAAAAGATAATATTCTATTTGAGCAAATTGCAAGCTTATATCCAGAGGCTATGAATGGAGCTTTTAAAATTAAAGAGTATATTAATCAGGTGCATGGCAAAAGTATTCCCAATGAAGAACTGACTTATCTTGCTGTTCACATTCACCGATTGATTTCCCATAATCAATTAAATTAATTTAGAAATCCAGTTACTACTTTGAACTTACCCTAAAAGTGGACAGTTATAAAAAGTTAAGTAGCTAAAAGATGACCTCGATCATTGATTCGGGGTTATCTTTTTTTTGTGTCAAGTGATCATTTGTATGGAATGACCTTTGCATCGTTTTAACAATTTTGTCAGCATATAACATCCATTATCTTATTTTCATAATGGGATGTTTTTATTGCAAACAAGGATGTACCTAAATTATTCATAACAACACTCTATAACCTTCAATGAACCCGTTATAACAAGACTATTGGGCATTACCTCCGAGCCTACCATCTCCCGGTTCAATCAGCATTTGGACAAGGAAAGCGTCTTTGCATGCCACAACACCAGAAGAAGAATCAAATCCAAACGATTCGCACACGTTTCATAAAAATTGCCGGAAAAATGGTTCAATCCGGTCGATACATAACATTCAAATTAACCAGTAGTTCGTTATATAAACATGCCTTTTTCAGTACACTGAATCGAATCCAACAGTTTAATGTGCTGTGTTAGTCCAATTTGTGCGGTCTTAAGGAAGATAATTTGCTCCATCTATCATTTTCTCGTATTCTTCCATAACCTTCTTTTCCACTTTTTTACCTGTTTCATAGATTTCCTCTACAAGCCTTACGCAAGGATTCTTTCCCTTCCAGGTCATGCTTCCGCAAATCCCAAGACAACTTCTTCTTGTAAATCAAGAATATCACTGTTCCAGTATTGCTCCATCCGTCCCCAGACCCGTGTAGGTGGGATTTCATATATAAGGATACTTTTCGTATTCTTATATATGTATGATGAACATGGCGTGAAAGCAAGGAAGGGCAGTCTTCCAATTAAATTTATCACTTTAGCGTGGTGAGGGACTTTCCCTAGCTTGAATTATTTTTGGAAAAGAGGTATGATAGGGTAAATATAATATATTGTAATTTTTCCGATAAATCGAAAAGGTGATAAAATGGAAACGGTTTACAAAAAAATTAAGAATTTACGAGCGAAAAATAATATCACGTTGGCCCAACTATCTGAGAAAACAGGCCTTTCAATAAGCTTTCTTTCACAAATTGAAAAAGGGACCACAAATCTGGCAATTACATCTTTAAAGAAAATCGCTGATGCTTACCACATCAGCATGAAATACTTTTTTGATGAAGAAGACAACCCAAGTTACATAACATCAAGAGTGAATCAGAAAAGAATAAAAATAGAAGGCATGGACGAAGAACTAATCAGGCTGAACGGTCAATTCAAAGGGAGAGAAATGGATCCGTTTCATGTAACGGTTTTGCCAAATACAACTTCTACCAATCGATATACCCATCAGGGGGAGGAATTTTATTATGTTCTGCAAGGTGAGATAACGTTTATCGTTGAGGAAAAAACGTATGTCGTCGGTCAAGGGGAGGCCATTCATTTTCCTTCCTATTTACCACACGACTTTGAGAACAGGACAAATGAAAAAGTTGAATTACTCAATGTTGTCACACCTAGTTTACTATAAAGCGAGAAAAGGATGATAGAAATGCGAATTGCAACAGATATAGGTGGTACATTTACAGATTTGGTCAGTATTTCTGATGAAGGTAATATCATAACTGGTAAAGCACATACGACAGCGCCAAACTATGAAAAAGGTGTACTGGATGTGATTCAGCAGTCGGGATTGGGTCCAGAAACAATCGATACATTCATTCATGGATCAACTGTAGTCATCAATGCCCTGACGGAAAGAAGTGGCGCAAAGACCGGCCTAATTACTACCAAAGGCTTTCGGGATGTGTTGGAAATTGCAAGAGGGAACCGTCCTGATTTATTCAACCTCAGATATAAAAAACCAACACCATTTGTAGACAGATATTTAAGACAAGAGGTACAAGAGCGGTTGAACTTCAAGGGAGAGGTCATTACCCCATTGGATAAAGATGCCATTCGCCAAATTGCGGCTTATTTCAAAAAGGAAAAAGTAGAAGCAGTGGCGATAGCTTATCTCTATTCTTACATAAACCCGGAGCATGAGGTAGAAACAAAGAAAATGATTAAGGAGCTACTTCCAGATGTCGCGGTAACCGCATCGCATGAAGTTACAAAAGAGTGGCGCGAGTATGAAAGAACGAATACGGCGGTGTTGAATGCTTATGTCAAACCAACGGCTTCAACGTATTTGACCAAATTGAAAAGTGATCTCCATCACATTAACCTAAATGGATATAAATATGTCATGCAGTCCAATGGCGGTACAACGACATTTCCACATGCTGAAGAGACACCGATAAACGTTGTAGAATCCGGGCCCGTGGCTGGCGTTTATGGCGCGGCAGTATTAGGAGAGCTTATCGGCGAGAAAAACATTATCGCATTTGATATCGGGGGAACCACGGCAAAGTGCTCGTTAATAGATAATGGCGAGATGAAAGTGGATACCAATTACTTTATTGAAAAAGACGATAAGCATGCTGGATATCCAATCAAGGTTCCGGTGGTCGATATTATTGAAATTGGCAACGGTGGCGGTTCGATTGCTTGGATCGACAAAGCTGGCTCTTTGAAAGTTGGACCGAAATCTGCTGGTTCATCTCCTGGACCGGTGGCTTATGGAAAAGGCGGTGAACAGCCGACAACGACTGACGCGAATTTGCTGACAGGCAGGCTTTCCCTTAGCAATTTTGACAGCAATGTGGAGATGGATACCGTGAAACAGGCCATCCAGGAAAAGGTTGCCAATACCTTTGAAATGACTGCTGACGAAGCAGCACTTGGAATCATTCGAATTGCTAATTCCAATATGCTTCAAGCACTGAAAATGATTTCTGTCAGAAAAGGCTATGATCCAAGGGACTTTACATTGATAGCCTATGGTGGTGGTGGGGCACTGCATGCGCCTGCTTTGGCCAAAGAACTCGGCATCGGCAAAGTGATCATCCCAAACGCTTCAGCTGTATTTTCTGCATGGGGCATGTTAATGACAGATTTGCGGCATGATTATATCCAAACGTTTATTAATGAAATGGGACAAATAGATCCAAATACCATTGACAGAAAATGGGACAAGTTGGAAGCCAGTGCCACCGAACAATTTGCAGAAGAAGGGATTACAGAAGAGCACGTACTTTTTTCAAAATTTGTCGATATGCGCTATAAAGGTCAAGAGCATACGGTGAAAGTGCCGTATCCAGATGGCACATGGAATGACACAACAAAGCAACAATTAGCACGGGCATTCCATGAATTGCATGAAAAGAAATACACGTACAAACTGGAAAACACAGAAATGGAATTCGTCAACCTTCATTTGACAGCACTGGGGACGATTGAAAAACCAAAAGTGAACAAATTTACCGTCGATGAAGCATTTGCGAAAAATGAAATCAAGGAAAAACGTCAAGTTCTTTACGAAGAAATTGGCTGGACAGAGGTGAATGTCTATCATAGGGGAAAATTACCGACCGGCTATACGCTAAATGGGCCAGCCATTGTGGAAGAACCAACTTCCTCCACCATACTATATCCGGACCAACAACTACAGGTGGATGACTATGGCAATTTGATTATTCGTATCAAGGAGGCTGAAGCATAATGAAAAAAGAGAGTGCAAATATTTTCACTTTAGAAATTGTAAAGGATTCGTTGCTTGCCATTGGCGATGAAATGTTTCAGACATTGGCACGGACATCGATGAGCCCTATTATCTATGAGGTGCTCGATTATGCCAGTGGAGTTATGGATAAAAATGGTAACCTATTGACGCAAGGGAACGGGGTAGCCGGTTTTATCGGGATGCTCTCCCATATGGTAGCGTACACCATTGAAAAATTTCCTGGAAAGGATGATTTGAAACCGGGTGATGTGATCATTATCAACAACCCATATGTTGGCGGTGGATCGCATTTATCCGATGTCGGACTGGTGATGCCGATTTTTTACGAGGGAGAACTGATTGCTTTTTCAGCCAATAAAGCACACTGGACAGAAGTTGGTGGCAAGGATCCAGGCTCTTTCAGTAACGATGCTACCGAGGTTTACCAGGAAGGGCTGCAGTTCCCGTGTGTAAAATTGTTCGATCAAGGAAGAATCAATGAACCCCTGCTGGAAATGATTAAAGCAAACGTTAGGATGCCGGATCTATCTATTGGGGATTTATGGGCACAAATCGCTGCGTTGCGTACTGGTAATAAACGAATTAACGAACTATGTGAAAAATACTCAAAATCTGTTTTGCTGCAATCCATGGAAAGATTGCTGGACCAAGGAGAAATCCTGGCAAGGGAAGAAATGAAAAAATTGCCAAAAGGAACATTTACGGCAATGGATTATATTGATGATGACGGATTTGGCAATGGTCCTTTCAAGGTGCAAGTCAAGATCACCATTACGGATGAAAAATTCATTTGCGATTTTCGTGGAAGTCATCCGCAAGTCCCAGGTCCTATCAATTGTTCTTATTCTGCGCTCGTAACCGCAGTCAGGGTCGTATTCTTGAGCATTACCAATGCAGGCGATGTGGTGAATGACGGTATTTTCCGTCCGTTGGAAGTAATTGCGGAAAAGGGGTCGGTTTTATCAGCGGAACGACCGGCGCCAACTTCAATTTATTGGGAAAGTGACGGATTCGGAGGCGATCTCGTATGGAAGGCTTTGGCTCCACATATTAGCGAGAGGCTCGGTGCGGGGCATTTCCTATCGGTTTGTTCCGTCACATTATCTGGTATCAATCCAGAAACAAAGGAACCTTTCCTCATTGTAGAACCATCTGTTGGCGGTTGGGGTGCAGCCGATGAACAAGACGGTGCCAGAGGACAATTTTGTATCGGCGACGGGGAAACATACAACGTTCCTGTCGAAGTGGCTGAAACGAGATACGGTGTGATGGTGGAAGAATATGCGCTTTGCAATAATGGGGCAGGTGCGGGGAAATACATCGGTGGTTCTGGTGTTGTCCGTTCCTACAGAGCGTTATCGAACAACCAACAGGTTTCCGTCACATTTGGTAGAAACAAATTCTTGCCTTGGGGAATTAATGGTGGCAAAGACGGTTCACCGAATGAATTTTTCGTCAAAAAAGCAGATGGGGCTACCGAAGGACCATTCAGTATTTATGCGAGATACCCATTAAATGCTGGAGATGTGGTACAGCTTGTCACCGGAACAGGCGGCGGATATGGCGACCCATTGGAAAGGGACATCCAGCAAATCCAAGCAGACGTCAAAAATGGCTACATTTCATTAAAAGACGCAAAGGAAATTTATGGTGTTGAATTAGATGCGGATGACTTTTCAGTACGAGACGTAACACCAGAAAGAGGAGCATAAGTCTAGGCCGAGGGAGAGATTGAATTGGAGGAGCAGCAAAAATCACAGGGATTCGCGGATTCTAATACAGTAGCGAGAGATGAGGCGATCGATCCGGTACCAGCAAAGCAACGTGGACACTGGATTGGTCCGTTCTCTGTCAACGCAGGGCTTGAGTTTACGATCCCTGTATTGACGACCGGTGCGATATTGACCGCAAATTTCAGCATGTGGAAAACGTTTTGGATTCTGATTACTGCGTTAGTCATTACATGGGTAGGAAATGCATTAAATGGTTATATGGGCGCAAAGACAGGAAGATCATCGACAGTTATTGCGCGCTCTTCTTTCGGAAGTATGCAGGCACGAATTGTTATCGGTATCAATATCATGATTGTCTGCTTGTTTTGGTGGGCGCTGCAAACACACGTCGCAGGTGATGCGATTGCGGCCATTTTTGGTATTACCAAAGAAAGTGACCCGATGTTATGGGTATTGATTGTGATTTTGGCGGGAATCACATTCGCTGTACCATCCATTCTAGGTTATGAATCGATGAAATGGACTGATTACATCGCAGTTCCAGCGGGGCTTCTTTTAGTAATTGCAGGTATATATCTAGCATTGGAGAATAATGGCTGGAGCGAAATTGTTTCATGGAACCCTACCCCAACCATGACGGTAGTTGGCGCTATCTCTCTTGTGATTAGCGTTAATATTTCGCAATGGGTCAGCTCTGCAGATTACACGCGCTATGCAAAACCAATAGTAAAGGATAATATGATCATCCCTTTAGGAGTTGTTGGAATCGGTTTTCCGTTATTTCTTGTCGGCGGAGTGATGGCTATCGGTGGCGGGGAAGCAGATATTGTCGCTGTTATGTTGAATTTGAATTTCCCTCTCTGGGGATTTCTTATCCTATATTTGGCTACGTGGACTAGCCAGCTGGTGAACAATTACAGCATGGGCCTTGCGCTAGCAAATATGTTTAACATCAATTCCGGTAAGGGGCGTGCAATTTTAACACTGCTTGGCACAATCGTTGGTCTATTACTCGCAATGACCAATATCATGACCCAATTTGAAAACTTCTTGTATGTGATTGGTTTGACCACTCCACCAGTCGCCGCCATTATGATGGCTGATTACTTCATCATCCGTAAGCAAACCTTTGAAGATGTGAAGGGATGGAATTGGGTGGCTACCGTCGCGATGGTTGTTGGTTTTGCACTCGGATATTTGACGCAATATGTTTATCCGTTTGGCATGCCGCTGCTGCAATCATTCGTTGTTTCGGGTATCATTTATTTCATAGGTATGAAGATAAAGAGAAAAGTCGTAAAGAAAAAGGACTTGGTTGTGTAAGCATAGGTAGGACAAGATTGAATATCCAACATTGTGGTAACTGCAAATTTCCCTAGACAGAGATTTTATTACGTCTACTGACGGATGGATAAAACAGGAATCCTATCATCTTGAAATATCTAAATAATAGGTGTATTATATCTGGAATATAGATGTGTAAAATTTGTGAGTATTGAGAGGAAGTGAAAACTTAACATGCGTTATTTAATCTTTAAGTTTGTATAAACTTAATTGTCGAAAAAGTAAGAAATTAATATGAGGTGGGTAGCCATCATGAAAATTAAGAACATTAGAGTAGAAAAATTGAAAATGGAATTATTTAAACCATTCACGGTTGCACTGGGAACCATTGAAACGGTTTAAAGGATTTAAAATACTCGGACCTGCTTTAATTGTTATTCTGATCAGTGTTATTTTGGCCAATTTGAAAGTGGTCCCTTTTGTTGCTGATGTTTATGGTGTTGTTGCGGAATATGCAATCCCGTTATCCATTGCGATGATGCTCCTGAGTGTTGACTTGAAAGAAATGGTAAAGTTATCAGAAAAACCGCTCTTTGCGATTGGGATCGCTGCACAGAGTGTTGGAATTGTTACATTAATCGCCGGCATTATTTTTGCACCAATGATTGACTGGGAATAGTTGTAGGTGAGCCGAAATCCCTTTGATGACAAGGGTTTCGGCTCTTTTCCCTATTGTCATTGCATTGTTATTGCATTATTTGTTTCTAAATCCTTACGCAGATACTGGGCAGTAAATTGATTTTTAGGCGAAGTATCTTTATTTTCAGTTGCAGTTTGAAAAGATAGGATACCTTTTAGTTTATGAGCAACCTCAAAATTACTATTAGGATACAAATGCCCGTAAGTGCCGAGTGTTGTCTCAATATCTTCATGTCCTAAACGATCTTTGATAATTAATGGGTTTTCTCCCATACTGATAAGCAGAGAAGCATGTGAATGTCGTAAAGCATGTAATCGAATTCGGTGAACCCCAGCTTTTTTAGCAAAACGTGTAATCACATGTGCGAGTGTATGCTTTTGTGTGGGTACCCCATTATAGCTCATCACAAAGTTTGTTTGAATGACAGCTTGCTGAACGTCCTTCCATTGATGAAGTAAAGTTAATGTATCCTCATCTAAAACAATATGACGTACACTGGCCTTTGTTTTTGGTTCAACAAAAGTATAATCATCTAAATTTTTATAGTAAAGCGTCTTATCAATTGATAACATACCCGTTTCAAAGTCAATATCTTCCCATTGGATCGCAGTAGCTTCTCCGATTCTCATTCCTGTCATAAATAAAAGCCACAATGACATAAATAAAAAATGTTGATAGTAATCTTCCTTATAGAAAAAAGAGAGAACTTTTTCAAATTCTTCTTTTGTCCAAAAATCTATCTTTGTCTTTGTTTTCTTCACATTTCCAACAATTTTGGAAGGATTACTTTCAACTAATCCTAAAACAACAGCGCGATCCATTGAGAGGGAAAACAACCCTTGTACAATTCTAATATAAGAAGGGGCATATCCTTTTTTGGATAAAAATAATTGCCACTTTTGCACATGAAGCGGGGTAATTTCTGTTATCAAGAAATCATAAAAATAAGAAAGGTGTCTTTTGACCGTTGGTAACCGATTATCGTATGTTCTTTCCTTTACCCGAGTTTTATACCACGGTAAGAAAATATCCTCAATAAACTGCTTAAAAGGAAGTTTCCCCGCACTTTCTACTGAATCCTCCGACTTTGTGAGTAGTAATCTGGAATATTCTTCACGAGCTTCTTTTTTAGTTTTAAATCCACTACAATATTTTTGAATTTGCTTACCAGTGACAGAATGATAACCTAAATTTGCTCGGAAATAATAAGTTCCATTCTTTGCTTTTTTGATGACATCTTTAGCCATGATTTCACTCCTTACGCAATTAGTGCAAGAAGTACAAATCACTCTTCTAAAGTTATACCTAATACTTCCTCGACAGCTTCTTTTGGAACACGATCTAATTTCTTAGATTGATAATATGTGTGTCCTTTTGATATCATAAGTTTTTTACATTCTTTAATGATATCAGCTGAAAAAGAAGGTCCATAACCTAGTGCTACCAAGTCTTTTTTAGTAACAGTTACCATATAAGCTCCTTTCTATAGACTAGGATATGCTATTTGATATCTTGTCTATAATTATAACGCGTCTTTATTAGCAATCCAATGCAATTGCATAAATTTACTTCTTGCACTAAAATGAAGAGCCTTTTATAATGTGGAAAAATACATATCAAGAAACAACCATTCACAAGTCTACCTAACTATTTAAAATCGTAAAAATCAGATGGCTGCTGGTTACAGCTCCACGGGAATTTCACCCCTGCAAGTATTTCTTCCAGCCCTACTCATAGCTTGCGACGCTTTAAACGCTCGAACTGTGACTGTAGGGGAGTATCATTATCCTAACTGATGAGTTATCGCCAGTAATCTACCACAATTACGTTAGATTCATTGGTTATCGCTCGTTTCTATGGAAAGTCATGGCGCAAGAATCAGGTAGCTCGTCATCAGCAGAACGTGTCTGATTTTTTGTTATACTGCACGGCATTATCTTCCGAGCTTTCTTTATCAAAGAGCAATTCCATTTTAAAATTCAATCATCAACTTTCTGCATGAGAATGATGTTAATGAAACTTAAACTTGATAACTGCTTTGATTAATTTCAGTTCTATCCTTCGCTTCCATTCATCATCCACAATCAGAGCAGTGTTTCCATTCTCATCTACTATTTTTCTTTTTGCTAGAGAAATAATGTAGCCTTTGTAATGGTTCACAACTTTATCCATAGCTTGTGAATCTCCCTGCACCGCCATTAAGATTACTGAATAAGGAAGTAAAGGATAGTCATTCATTTTCATGCTCCTTTAAATAGTTTTTAATCTTCTCTAATGCCTTCTTCTTGTGGTAATAAACGGTTCCTCTAGCTATTTCTAATTCTTTAGCAATATCGGTATCACTCATATCTAAGAAATAAAAAGATAGGATAATGAGTTGATCTCGTTCGGATAAAGATTGAATAGCATTCGCAATCAAAAAATCTTCTACTGGTACAACATAATCATTCAAGTGAAAATAATAGACCTCAACAGTATAGATGTCACACATACTTAGTTCATTCAGTTTTTCTTGACTTAACGCAGATAATACAATCAATCTCTTATTCTGTATCTGTGTTTCACTATAAATATTTCTCGCTTCATTTTTTAAAACGGATTTACAATAGGAATCAAATTGACGTTGCTGTTTTACTTGTTGCTGCATAGGTTCGTTTGTTACCATCTTTATCACCTCCTTTCTGCCTGAAAAGGTTCTTGTCCCTTTGCGCGACTAGAACAAAATAAAAGGGCATTTTGCTGAAAGAAATAATAAAAAATACAAAAAAGATCAAAAAACCTTGAAAGTTATTTGATCTAGACAAAAATATGAAGTTAAAATTACCAAGAATAAAGCAACGGCTATTTTTAACCGTTGCTCTTTCCGTTTATATATGATGTTAGTCTAATAATTGGACATTACCAAATGGGGATTTTTATACTAAATATAATAATCTCTAGGAGTGTCTAAGATGGCAAAACGGTATGATAAAGAATTTAAAATATATGCAGTTAAGTTGGTAGTGGAAGATGGCAGGAAAGCAGCCGAAGTGGCAAGAGAGTTAGACTTAGTCCCACAGACGCTACAAAAATGGATAGCTAAGTATAAGGAAAACGAAGAGGATAGCTTTGTAGGAAGCGGTAATCGCAGTCCCAAAGATCAAGCTGGGTATGAAAAAGATAAACGAATTCGTGATTTGGAAGAGGAGGTAGCTATTTTAAAAAAGGCTATGGGCATCTTCGCAAAAAACCAGAGATAATCTATGCATTTATCCAAGAACACCGCCACGAATTTCGTGTAGAGAAGATGTGCCAAGTATTAGGTGTTTCCAAGAGTGGCTATTATGAGTGGAGAGATCGTCCTGTCAGCGACCGATCCCAACGCAAACAAAAACTGACGGCCCAAATAAAACGTGTATTTATAGAATCAAAAAAAAGGTATGGAAGCCCTAAAATCACGCGGGTTTTACGCAGTGAAGGGGTACCTGTTTCTCAAAAAACAGTGTCTCGTATCATGAAGGAAAATGGCTTACGTTCGAAAACGGTGAAGAAATATAAGGCGACAACGAACTCGAAGCATTCGCACCCTGTTTATCCGAATCTACTAAACCAAGATTTCCGGGCAGATAAACCAGGACAAGTATGGGTGAGTGATATCACGTACATTTGGACCAAAGAAGGATGGGTCTATTTAGCAACGGTCATGGATTTGTTTTCCAGACGGATTATTGGTTGGGCAATGAGTCATCGAATGACAAAAGAATTAACACTCACAGCTTTAAGACGAGCGATTAATCAGCAAAAGCCACAAGAAGGGTTGATTCATCATTCAGATAGAGGCAGTCAATATGCAGCTAAGGAGTATCAAGAGCTTTTAAGAAAACATCATGTCACCACAAGCATGAGTAGGAAAGGTAACTGTTATGATAATGCATGTATCGAATCGTTTCATAGTGTGATCAAGAAAGAATTAATCTTTCATGAAGATTATCAAACCAGGGAAGAAGCAAAACAAAGTATCTTCTCTTACATCATGACGTTTTATAATTACAAGCGAATTCACTCAACTATTGGATATATGTCACCAATAGCGTATGAAAAAATGTATCTACGTAAGATAGCATCATAGAAGAACGTAATTAGCCTCTGTGTTAAAGGAAGGGGCGGACTTTCCCCTTCCTTTAACACAGAGGGGAGCAAGCGGAGCGCGGTAGGAATTTAAAAAAATTCACCATTTCTAGTGTCCAATTTCTTGACATAGATCCAATATTAAGCAAAAAATAAATTGGTTTTGTATTACTGACCTCCACTGCTTTTTGCCATTAGTTCTCTTTTATAAACGACTGGGAGAAATGCAATAAAAATACAAGCAACTACGATCAAAATTGCATATTGGCTAACATCTAATCCACTACTAAAATCATGCATTACTGGGTTAAACCATTCAAAAATATAGGAAAAACCCCATACGTCAGAAAATGATCTAGCGATTGGCGGTAAGCCGGCAACACTAGAATATCCGCCAGCACCAAAGAAAGTTGCCATGAATGTCACAATAATGATAGGTTGAATTACTCGATACCTCTTTAACAAATGAGCAATAATAATACCCAAGATAGAGCAAGCAATTAAAGCTGGTATAATTCCTATAAAAATCGTCCATAGATTTTGAGGTTCCAGTCGGAATACAAGCATTCCTACAATCATGGTAGAAATGGATGCAGCAAACGCCATTAATGTGGATGTCAGGATGGTTCCCACTCCCCCATAGATATTATTTAATGGCGTAAGCGATATTTCTTTCTGTGTTCGGTTCTCTAAATCAAAGGCAAATAAATTTGCAGCAGTAATAGTAGCGGTGAACATAAGTGCTAGTAAGACACTACTACCAGCAATAAAGGACTCACGCCACACATCATTTTCTTTCTCTGTAATAAGTTCTGGTGCGGCGATAAGTTCATTATTATTTTCAAGCTGGTTTAAAACCGTCTGTTCCAAACGTAACCGAACATTTTTCATCATATCCGTATTAATATTAAAAGTTTCCGTAAAAACCGTTTGCGATTCTTGAAAGTTATCAGGAATCCGAATAAGCATTTGTAACCTGCCATTTTTAACAGCAGTACTAGCTTCTTCGTGCTCCATTTCCATAATAGAAAAATAAGGCGTAATATTAGAATGTACCGTTTCTAAATGCTCAATAAATGCTTGTGATTCTACACTGTCTGATTCATTGACAAGTCCGACTGGCCAATCATCACCGCCTGCCCCCATGATAAGTGCTGTTAGAATCATGACAACAACAGGCATTAAGAAAGGGGCGACAAGGAATTGTTTTTGACGCAATAATAATTTGATATTCCTTCTATTAACAGCAGCAATCGCATGATATCCTGTTTTCCAATTCACATCTATCTCTCCTTCCTCTGTTCTATCTTTCACTGTCCACCAGAAGTAAACAAATTATTTTTTAATTTAACAATAGAAGCCCAACTAAATAACAGAATCGTCGCTGGAATAGTAATGATACTGATATAAAAGCTTGTTGCAGTTGTTAATGGATTTGTAGTATATGATAGTAAGTTATTTTTACCAGTCACAAAGATAACCCGCATGGTATCTGTAATATAGGACATGGGTAGATAGCTAGCGATTCTCCAAATCAGTTCAATTGGTCCACCATAAGCAAAACCTCGAATGGATGACTCATTTCCACTTAATAAGTAAAGTGAAATACCAAGCACAGCAGATAATGTGATAACAGGTAAAGATTTTTTAATCGTTACTGCGGTAAATGCTCCTAGAGAAGCACCTATTAGAAATAGAATAAAGAGCCAGCCAATAATGGCAAAAGATACATCGGTAATTGGGAAGTTTAACGTAAATGACATTAAAATCATAACGAAAATCGTCGTAACGGTTGTCAATAGTAAAGCTGTAGCAGCCTTTGCTACTAGCAATGGCACAAACCCATTAGGTGACAAAGAAATTTCTTTGCTTGTCCGCTCTTCCCATTCTCTGGTTAGTAAAGTGCCTGTGTTAACCATTCCAGAATAAATCACTGCGAACATTAATAAACCAATCGAAACATAAAATTTCATCGAAATATCCTTTTCAAATGTTGAATACTCTTCGGTTATACCAATATTACTAGCACTGTCTCTGCTTTCTTGAAATTGATATAATGCATGAGACAAACGAAGTTGGAAGTTTTTTGTCCCATCTGAATTCATGTTGTTCACATATAGCTTAACCTTTGCTTCCTCACCTTGTTCTAATTGCTGATCAAAATTCTCAGGTATCTCAACGAGAGCAGGGACTTCTCCATTTTGATACATCTGAAAAGCTTCATCTGGGTTAAGTGACCTTATTTCGTAGTAAGGGCCATCCTCGATTGCCATTTCTTCCATGATTGTCGTTAATTCCTTACTGGCAGTGTCATCAGAATGTTGCGCAATAACAACTGGATTTGTTGTAGACAATTGCGAAATAAGAGAATAAAGGAAGATAAAAACAATGGGAACAATAATACTCAAAATAAGCATAGAGGGATTTCTAAAAGATATTTTTAAGTCTTTCTTCATCATTCCTTTGATAGCTTGAAACATGGTATACACCTCCTAATTTCTTAATTCCCGTCCAGTGAAATGCAGGAAAACATCATTCAATGTAGGTTCATTCATTTCAAAACGGTTGAGTTTATCATTTAAAAAATGGATGTGATCCATTAGCTTGAAAAACTCTTTCCTGTCTTCTAACTGAATTTCTATATCTGTTTCTTTATGTTTTAACTTATAGATATTTTCAAGTACATTCACAGCCTCTTGAGCCGCTGCTTGATCATGAAAGCTAAGTGAAACAGTATTTTTATCAATTTTATCTTTCAAGCTTTTTGGTGTTCCAGCAATGATTTCCTTGCCATGATCTATTATTAAAATATGATCGGCAAGAGCTTCTGCTTCTTCCATATAATTAGTTGTCAGAAAAACAGTTTTTCCTTCCTTGGCAAAGTTTCTAACTTGATTCCAAATCGCATTTCTGGATTGGACATCTACTCCTAATGTCGGTTCGTCAAGCAGCAATATATCTGGGGAGGTCAATAATGCTCTCCCAAGTGCTAATCTGCGCTGCATTCCCCCGGAATATGTCCCCACACGATCATTTTTCCTTTTTTCTAAACCAACCAAATCTAAAGCATGTTGCACCCTGGAATGCCAATCTTTTTTATGAATTCCATAATATTGGGCATGAAACATTAAATTTTCTTGAGCGGTTAAGTCATTGTAAAGTGCTGTTTCTTGAGGGACAACAGCCAGCAGATTGCGTACTTTTTTCATATCTTTGACTGGGTCTAAGTTCATGACACTGATTTTCCCATCTGTTGGTCTGTTTAGTCCATTAATCATGTTAATAGTAGTGGTTTTACCCGATCCATTAGGCCCTAATAGCGCAAAGACCATTCCAGAATCCACTTCAAAGTTCAAGTCTTTTAAAGCAAAAAACTTCTCTCCTTTCTTTTTATTGTACGCTTTGTTTAAATTTTGAATGGAAATAGTTTTCATTAAAGTTCCCTCCTGATTAAAAGGATAATGTCTTATAAAACTGAAGTAATTATTTTCAAAACAACATGTTGTTGCTTTTATTGTAATTGAGGTATAATAAGACCACAACCGAATATTTTTGATGATTTGTTGGTTAAGAAACATAAAGGTTAAAAATGTTGATAAACAGATAAATAAACAACAAAAAGGGAGGAAATGTTTGATGAAAAAAACAAATGACTTACGTATAATTAAGACAAAACAACTTTTAAAAGAATCCTTATTATCTCTTCTTAAAGAAATAGAATTTGAAGAGATAACGATAAAAAAATTAACAGAACGAGCACAAATTAATCGATCGACGTTTTATGCACATTTTTATGATAAGTTTGATTTATTGGAGAAAACAATCCATGATGAATTAGTCTCTTTTGTGAAAGAAGTAGCACCAAAAAATGAGGAAGAATTGACGTTAACGGAAATTCCTAATCCTTTTTATTTAAGAGCAACACAATATATTTATCAGCATGGAGAATTCTTTAAGTTAATGATGGGGGAGAAAGGAATTCCTTCTTTTCAACAACGGTTTTTAAAAATAATAGAAAAACATATGACAGAGCACCTGAAAAAATTTCACCCTGATCCAGAGAAAATGGAAATTCCCAAAGAACTGTTTATCTATTATGTTGCTCACGGTTATGTAGGGGTTATTTCTTATTGGTTAGAAAGTGGGATGCAATACTCTCCAGAATATATGGCAGAAAAACTTTCCTATCTGACGATAAAAGGTCCTTTTTCTGTTGCAGGATTAAAATGATTCAATCTTCTCTGTCTGACGAGAGTTCTCTCTTTTTCTACTTGGGGTTTATGTCAAGAAATTAGACACAAGAAATGGTGACTTTTTGATATATTGAGTATCATATTTCTAGTCCTCGATATCAATATCTGCAAAATAATAAATTGGGCTGGTCAGGTGACAAAAGGAAATTTGGAGGAATGCTTGGAGCATTAGGAACACACATGGTTGATTGTCTGATGTGGTTGGTGAAGGATGAAATGGAAGATTACAGTGGTTTTGTACATACACACGTTCCGCAAACGGGATTGAAACAAAGGGATGCAGATGATGCGTTTTTTATACAAGGTAAAATGAGGGATAACTCTACTTTTTCCGTTCAATTAATATCAGGAGTTAATCACGCATTTGGGTCTAATTTAAGGATTTTTGGGAGTTCAGGAACAATAACGTTAACTGACGATAAAGAGCTTTTTTTTGGAAAATCAAAAGAAAAGTTAAATAAAATAAATGTGTCCAATCCAGAAATAACTTCTTAACAGCTGGCAGCAGAGGCAAGGGCTTACTATCCAGCTTTTTATCCTTTTTTAGAAAAGTTGTATGAATATATATCGGTTGATAAATTGGATGAAAACTTACCGACAATAAAGGACGGACACAAAAATCAAGTGATTATAGACAAAGTTCTAGGTAATTAAAAGTTACAGTTTTGTTCTTTAAAGAAAGAGGTAGTGAGAAATAACTTCATAAAAAAAGTATAGTAATCGCATTTCATATCAACCTTTAGCGTTTTAAAAGACTATTATATATGAGCAAGATATAAAAACAAAAAATTACGATTTTGGAGGTTTTTTCATGCAAAATGCAATTATAACAGGTGGCGCAACTGGAATTGCTGATGAAACTTGAAACTTCTTCGTTTTGAAAAGGTTTTCCTGGCAGGAGGTTTATTGTAGAATAAATGCAGGGTTTGTTTTTAAACCAAATTAGAGATGTGAGGAATGAATGATATGTGGGAGCAAGGATTTATAGAAACAGAAAGAGGGATTTTCGAGTATTTTACTGCTGGTCAAGGTGAACCGTTAGCTGTTGCGCATTTGTATATGGCGTTCGATAAGCGTGGAAGCTTATCAGCTAATCCTTTTGCCAAGCATTACAAGGTTTACTTAATTAATACGCGAGGAGCAGGCCATTCTGTCAACGCTGAAAATGAAAATCAACTTAGCATGAAGGAAATTATAAAAGATTTAGAAGTTATAAGAACAGCACTAAATATTAAAAAATGGGCGTTTGCCGGACATTCAACTGGTGGAATGCTGGCATTACAATATGCATTAGAAGCACCAAGCTCTTTAACAAAAATAACTGCTGGCTGTACGGCAGCTAGTAAAGAATACGCTGAACACAAAAGTTGCATCTATTGTTCAGAAAATAAGCATTTCTCTAGAATGATTGAAATTATGGAGTTATTGAACAACCCAGATACAGTGCAGGAAGAACGTCAAAAATTAGGGTATGAATGGGCATTGATGTCTTATTATTCGGAGGATAAATTAATAGAAGCAAAGAAACGTCCGAATAGTGGCCACACAGTTGGAAAAAATCTTGATTATTTCAGAAAAGTAGAAGTGAAAAATTATGATATTCGAAGCCAATTAAAAAATATAAAGCTGCCGACTTACATATACGCAGGCAGATATGATGCGCAATGTCCTGTTGAATTTGGTATTGAAATTGCTGAACTTATTACTCATTCAAATTTAACTATTTTTGAAAAATCAAATCATAACCCCTTTATTGAGGAAGAAGAGAAGTTTAGTGAGTTTGTAGAGATGACTTTGTAATGAGTGGTGTACATACAATGAATTATCAAATTAAATTTTCTTCATTCAAATAAAAATTGGGAGTATATTTATGTTTATTGTGTACATGATGAGAATCATTATGAACTATCTTCCAATTTTCACCGAACTTACACAACTAAAAGAAGCCATTTTATTGATTATTGGCATGATCAATAATGACGTTCAGTTTTTAGCAAGGAGATTCATTAAATAATTATATCTATCAAATTCTTTTATAAAGACCGAAAATTAAATCTACTGGACAAGAATACATTTTCAATAATATTAAATAAAAAGTATTTCCTGAAAGTTTACAGTCTCCTTTTCACATAATAAGCAAATTCTTGTTCCGTTGCAGTAGGATAAGAAGCAAAGAAGGTTTCAAGAAATACAGTGACTTCCTCAACTATTTCAGATTCCACCGTTCCGTTACTATCCACTTGTTTTGGTGTGAAATCAGACTTTTCGGGATGGCTCCATAATGTGGAATTAGCATGTATTCTAGTACGGGAGTGTAAACTAAACTGTGTCGGAGAGTACACGGCTTGAGGTTTAGCTTACACTCCCAAAAATCCCCACTGTTCAAAATTCAATAAACAAGTTCTAATACTTTTCATATTCTCTATTACAAAAATAGGTGCTTCTTCTATTAATTTTACATTTTTATTCATCATTAAGAAAAGTTTTTTAGATCAATAACTTCATACATTTTATACAATCACTTGGAAGATGTTACTTTTTCGAAAGACTCTTTATTTTTTAATTCTTCTTCTTTCAAAGTTTCTACACTAGGTACAGGTGAAAATAGAACCCACAGAACTGCTACAATAGATCCTAACCCACCTACCACAAGTGTTAGTCTCAAACCAATAATGGTACCGAGAGCACCACCTAACAATGCTCCCAATGGAGCCACTCCAGTAACCAAAAAACGATAACTAGCATTCATTTTCCCTAACATACGATCAGGAGTTACCGTTTGGCGCATACTAATGACATGAATATTAGAAATCACAACTCCCATTCCACCGAAAAAGAACGAAATAATTAAAATAGGTGCTGAAATGTAAATAGGACCTGTAGCTATAGGAATTAATAAAGGTGAACTACAAGCAATAACCATTGTCCAAAGAATCGTTCTACCTATTTTAAACCGTTGAGCTAAATAATTTGCAATCAGCGAACCAATAATAGCACCAATACTAGAGGTAGCCATAATGACTCCAAGTAAAGTAGGTCCTATTTCTAATTCTCGAGTAATGTATAAAATTACAACTGCCCAAGTTATTTGATTAAAAAAGTTATACGTAGCAGCTTCGCCTGAAATTGCACGTATGTATTTATTTGATAGCACAAACTGTAATCCCTTTTTTATATCTGTAAATATTGGTGTCACTTTTTGATGTTTTATAGGAGCAGTTTCTTTTGAACGAATAAAAATTAAAAAAAACGCAGATATAAAAAGTGTAACTGAATGAATCAGCATTGCAAAAGGTGCAGCTATTAAGCTGACTAATCCTCCCCCAATTCCTGGACCACTTATTTGTGCAACTGAACGACTCATTTCAAGCTTACTATTAGCTTCAACAAGAGAATCCCTAGTTACTAAGGAAGGTAAAAAGGATTGATAAGAAACATCAAATAAAACGGTTAGAGTACCAATAAAGAAAGCAATTATATATAAGCCTTCTATTTGTAAAATTCCAAAATAATAACTCAAAGGTATAGATAGATAAAGACACCCCCGAAGTAAATTAGCGATAATCATTAAAGGTTTCCTTCTTACACGATCAATCCAAACACCAGCGAATAGTGTTACAAGTAGAAATGGAGCAAATTGTGCAGCATTTAATAACCCCATCTGCATTGGTGTAGCTGATAATGTTATTGCTGCAACTAATGGAAATACAAACGCAGCAATTGTAGAGCCAAACATAGCCAGTGTTTCACCTGTCCAAAACTTCATAAAATCTGCGTGTTTCCATAACTCACCCATCTTTTTTTTCATAAATTAAATCCCCTCTTTTTAGTAATGGTTAATTTGTGTTTTAAACATTACATGATATAATAAAAAAAAGCAACACAAAAAATAAAGAAGGAGAAAACAATTTGGCTAATGATATGATTTGCTTAGATATTATTAATACGATGTGGTATGACTATCGCGGAACAGGAAAGTCCGAAGATCGATTAACAAACCCTAAATGGATAGAATATTTTATGAAGGATTGGAATCTAACTCATTTATCTTACCCTTCCGATGAAACAATTAAGGAACTGCAGAATTTACGCCAACTAATGAGGGATATTCTTCAAAAAACAACTCAGAATCAATTACCTTCAACCGATGAATTAATGAAATTAAATATTTTTATGGATAAAGCAAAACGGAGTCCCGTATTAATCAAGAAAGAAGATCATTTTGAATTAGAATTGGTGTCTGATAAACAGAGTTGGAGCACTTTCATCTCTGAAATTGCTCTTTCCTTTTCTGAGTTGTTTACAAAAAATGAATATAAGCGTGTGAAATTTTGCAAGAATGAAGATTGTCGTTGGGTCTTTCATGACAATACAAAGAATGGCCGTAAACACTGGTGCAGTAGTGATACATGCGGAAACTTATCCAGAGTACGAAAGCATAGAGATACTCTCAAGGAGGACTAGCATTGAATACTAAAGAGTTATTATTATCACAGTTAAATGCAGTTCATAACAAGAGCGGTTGGTTTGTCTCGTTGACACAAGCATTAAAAGAAGTAACTGTTGACGAAGCAATGTGGAAAAATCACCCAAACGCAAATACAATATGGGGAATCGTAAATCATTTACTTTACTATAATCAAGCCTATTTAAGTCGTTTTAAAGGTACTAGAGGAACTCGTTATAAAATTGACACAAATGCACAGTCTTTTAATAACCTGGAAGGGTATTCATGGGAGAAAACCTTATTTTTGATTAATCAAGTTATGCAGGAATGGAAACAGGTTATTGAAGATTCCACATATAATCACATCAATGAAAGAGCGGAGGACCTCACCCATCTAACGATTCATAACGCTTACCATATTGGGCAAATTGTAGATATTCGAAAACAACAAGGAACTTGGAAGTCAGAACTTGGTGTAGATTAATTTGAAAGGCTGGTATATATCATGATCATTCCTTTACATGAATCGTTTAATTTCAAAGCTGCTATAACTGATTATGGCTGGTGGATGTTGTCTCCAAATTATTGGAATAACGAAAACCATATATTTTATCGCCCTGTACAGTTAAGTAATGGTAAAAATATATTATTGTGTATTTCAAAAAATAATAATCATTTAATTATCGAAACGGATACAAATATTTCTTTAGAACATAACGATGTGAAGGAGATTAAAGAACAAGTGTCGTGGATGTTTAGATTGCAAGATACCTTTGAACCGTTCTATACTCTGTGTTACGATTATGGGGAGCTTTTACATATTCCTACAAAAAGAAAGGGAAGACTTTTGCGTTCACCAACGTTTTTTGAAGATGTAGTAAAAGTAATATTAACAACAAATACGAGATGGAAGCAGACTATGAATATGGTGAGTAATCTTGTGAATGGATTGGGTGAATCAGTAAAAACCATTCATCAGCATGAATTCAAAACCTTTCCCACACCAGAGCGCGTGTTAGAAGCAGGGGAAGCTTATCTAAAAGAACATGTACGAGTGGGTTATCGAAGTACATATATTATTGATGTAGCCACAAAAGCTTTAGATTCTGATTTTGACCTTGAATCTTATAAATTTTGGAAAAGTGATATTACAAAATTAAGTGATATTAATGGTATTGGTCCTTATGCATTTAATACGCTGGCAATGATACTTGGAAAATATGATTTGCTACCTGTTGATTCAGAATATAAAGCGCATGTTATCGAAAAATATTTTAATGGAGAGAAACCTAGTAAGCAAGAACTTGAAAGTGTATACGATAAATGGGGAGATTATAAATTCCTTGCATATTGGTATGATATATATTCTTAAATGGGAGTTCCTGCATTTAGAAGGACTATAATGAATTATAATTGGTGTTACAGTTGTAATTCAATATTTTTATTCAATAAAACTCTCAAACTCTATTCATCTAGCAGTGTATGTTTTTGAACTAGTTAGTACAAATTATAAAGAAATGAGGAGAAAAAATGTTTCCAATATTAGAAACAGATAGGTTGATTTTAAGAGAAATATCTAAAGATGATGCTGAGGGCATATTTGCTTGTTTTTCTAATGAAAATGTAACGAAATATTATGGACAAGAAACATTAAAAAGTATAGAACAAGCAGAAGCATTTGTTGATTTCTTTGCAAACAGTTACAAGGAGAAAAAAGGAATACGCTGGGGAATTGAAAGGAAAGGAAAGCAAGGAATCATTGGAACGATTGGTTTTAACGCTTGGTCACCTAAACATAAACGGGCAGAAATCGGATATGAAATCCATCCCGAATACTGGAGAAAGGGTTATACATCTGAGGCAGTATTAAAGGTATTACAATATGGTTTTGATGACTTGGGCCTTACTCGTATAGGAGCGGTCGTTTTTAAAGACAATGAGGCATCTACAAATTTGCTCTACAAAGTTGGATTTCAAAAAGAAGGTATTTTAAGGGATTATATGTACCAAAATGGTAAGGCATATGATACATATGTTTATGCGTTACTTAAAAAATAGATAACGATCCCTTATTAATTATAAATAAGTTTTCAGACAAATCAAATATCTAAAGGGGTTGTAGTAATCAGGAGTGAACCAAACTGTAAGTAAAAGTGATACTTGGAAAATATGATTTATTGCCTATTGATTACAAAACTCATGTTATCAAAAATTATTTTAATGGGGAGAAACCAAGCAAAACTTGAAAGTGTATACGATAAAAGGTGAAATTATAAATTCCTAGCATATTGGTATGATATATATTCTAAAGGGGAGTTCCTGTATTAAGAGGGAATATAATGAATTATAATTACCTATAATTGGTGGTACTTAGAATAAAATAACCCTTTTGTACATTAGAATACATGTATAATAACACACCACTTATCTATTAGAATTAGGACAAGTGGTGCTGTTTCATAGTAACTATATAGGAGTTAATTTATTTTTGCTCTACAATTACCCAGTTAGAATCTTTCTCTAAAGTAAGTTCATATTGAGAAAGTTGAGTTGCTTTTGTCATTTCATCTAAATATATTACTGTTATCCATGCTTTAATTTGATTATCTAATTCTTGAAAGACAGGGTTAATCAATTCAGAAAAGGTATAGTCTTGATCAATGACTGGTAAAGCATTGTTTTTCACATAATAAGCCAGTTCTTGTTCTGTCGCAGTAGGATAAGAAGCAAAGAAAGTTTCTAAAAATACAGTGACTTCCTCTACTGTTTCCGATTCCACCGTTCCATCACTATCCACTTGTTCTGGTGTAAAGCTAGATTTTTCTGGTGCATTCCATAATGTTGGATTTTGGATAATTACTAGATTTTCCTGCTCATCTTGATGAAGCACCACTCGATAGGTAGAACTGGTTAAGGAACTATCTTTTTCTTCGGTGATTTTTTGCTGTACGGAATAAACGACGGAAAATGTAGTTTCTTTTTCTTCGGATATCGACCAGATATTTATATCTTGTACAGTGGAACTAGTCGGAATATCCTCTCGAATCATATCACTATTTAAAGCTTGCAATTCTTCGGTTAGATAATCTTTCAATTTTTCGGTTCGTTCTTCTAAGGCTTTAGTGTTATTTTCCCAAGAATAGTAGTCTGTTACAAAGTTTCTTGTAAAACTCTCAATGGCAGTAGTATCTTGTATATGGCTTTCTATAATTTCTCTTTCATGAACGGTATGCAAATCAATCGCTGTAAAATTTTTGTAAATGCCAAAGGCAAGACTACTAAGAAGCAGTATCCACAAAAAAAGCACGGATTTTTTTCGTTTCCCCACTGTTCTTACTTTTATCTTTTTCGTTTTCTTTGGCTTTACTTGCTTTTCTTTTTTACTAAACGGTAGTTTCACATTATCCCAACCTTTCCTTAGTTTTTGATACGTCCAGCACCTACCAGATGTTCTTGCCAGTAAGAAGAAGTTAAATCCGCATAACCAATCGGATCTCCCGCATGGAACATTTGATTATCTCCAAGATAGAGTCCATTGTGCGTAATGTGATTGGCGGTGTTGTAAGTCGAATGGAAAAATACTAAATCTCCTGGCTTTGCTTCCGATAGGGGGATGTGTTCTGTAGCTTCATACTGTTCTTGAGCGGTACGAGGTAAATTAATTCCTGCTTCACGGAAAATCCATTGCATAAGTCCGCTGCAATCAAACGAAGTATCAGGATGTGCCCCTCCAAAAACATAAGGAAATCCCTCATATTTTAAGGCTTCTTCCATGACCATTTGAAAGGTATCATCATCAAAAGATGGCGTTGTACTAAAATAGGGTTGCAACAAATCTAATAGCGATAGGTAACTCTTTGAAACTATCTCCAAGTTTTCCCTCGCTCCACACCGTGCATGCAACTTTCACCGCACACGGCGTTCCATCAATCATTTTCTTACTTGCTATATATTTTTCAAGTTAAACTGTAATAACACCATTTTTGACCTGTATTCTTAATTCATTTATTTTTTCAAACTGTTTTTGAGTAGGTTGAAATTGTTTAATAACTCTATTGATTACTTCATGCGATGTCGCATGAATCAGTCTATGAATGTCTTTATGGACAATAATTAGGTTTTGAAACTTATCTGTACCACCATCTGCTCTTGGTTTGATATGATGGCAATGAATTTCTTCACATGAAAGTATTGTTCCTGTGACCGCACACTTCCCTAATTGTGCAGTATATTTGGAAATTCGATTGTCATTGTATTCAATCGACCTATCCTGTACAGGATTTCTCATAAGTTGGGTAAGCACACCTACATCTAAGTTAAGTGATTTGTGTATAAGTTGTCTGCCTTGTGAATTAAATTTACAAATACCATTTCTTAAGGATATGGCTCTACTATGTTTCACATATCCTATAGGTATGATAGGACAATTATTCAGCCATCGTATTTGCTTGCTTTTCCCATACTTTTTCGATAAATACTTGTTATAAATTACTCCTTGTTTCGTTGTATTCAACCTATTATCTATCCAGTTACTTATGATGTAATTGATTTTTGAGCAATCTAATGCTATGAGCGTTGCTTTACTATAATAATTGTGAATACCAACTACCATTGAATTGTAAATTCCGATTTCCTTTACTTGTTCTTTGTCAGTAGAGGGATGTTGTATTCTTTTAATCTGTTCTTTCAGAGTATTTTCCACCTTTTTTATTGCCTTTTTACTCATGTGAGATTCTACTACATCCTTATCTGATTTCCGAACTAATTTCATTTCAAATCCAAGAAATTCAGAACTATGTTTTTTCAGATTTACAATCTTCGATTTTTCTTTGCTAATATCAAGCGAAAGCCTTTCTTTTAGCCATTGCGTGACTGCATGAAAAATCTTATTTGCATCATTTCGTTTTCGACAAAATATCTTGAAGTCATCAGCGTATCTGACTATATAGATTTCTTTGAGATTAGATTTTCGCAGTTCTTTGTATTTATTGCCTTTGTCAATGCCCTTTCCTTTATCTCGCCTATCAATTACTCGTGCTGATTTACTTTTTGCTGGTAGCTCTTCCCATTGGGAAGCAATCCACCAATCCAGTTCGTTAAGCACAATATTTGATAACAGTGGTGAGAGAATTCCACCTTGTGGAGTTCCTTTTTTTGGATGTTCCACTTTTCCATCTGGTAAGATTATCGGTGCATGAAGCATGGCACGTATAATACCTAATAAATGCTTATCTCTAATTCCTAAAGTCCACATTTGCCGAATCAGCTTTGCATGATTTACATTGTCAAAGAAAGACTTTATATCTATATCTACGACGAAATGTAATTTGCTTCGATTCATCAATCTATAACATTGTGCAATGGCATGATGAGCCGAGCGATTTGATCTGAAACCATAGCTGTTGTCATGAAACTTTGCTTCGCAAATTGGTTCTAATACTTGAAGAATACACTGTTGAATAATTCTATCCCATATAGACGGTATCCCTAGGGGTCTTTGTTTTCCATTGGGTTTAGGAATGTTTACTCGTTTGACTGCTCTAGGTTTATAACAACAGAACATTTCCTTAATAACGCTGAGAAAGTCTTTTTCAGACATTATTCCAATATCCTTTATTGTCTGTTTGTCTATACTTTTAGTGTTACTGCCTTTATTCTTCTTAATATTTCTATATGCCAACATGATGTTTTCATCTGACATAATAACGCTCATAATATCAGTAAATATTTCCTGATTTTGACTTGCTTCATATAATCGGTCAAAGGTTTCCGTCATATCGTAATATTCGCTATGACGAAGTGTTTTGTTTGTTCTTACTCTATTCATAGCACCAGTCCTTTCTATTAGGAGTTGGTGTTTATTTGGTCTTACTCGATTCTATGAAATATATAGCATAGCTAAGTTTAAAGATTGACTTGTGGCTATCCCTCCGCCATATTTCTATAACTTCATAGGTACTGTGCCACTACTCTCACTGACATAAATGCAAGTTATATATTCCCTGCAGCCGTTTCATTGGTTTATAGCAACCTTCACGTTGTCAGCTTTCCACGTTCCGATAACCTTATCTTTACATCTACTTTTAGGTGCTTGCTTTAAGCCTGCATATATCCAATGCCTGTAACATTGCATGGTTGTTCATATCTACGATTCTTACTAAACCACTATATGCGTCCGTTTTATAGAACCCGATACATTACTGTACCGTCATGTTATAGACTCTTTCATTCACAAGTTCGTCAGTATATTACATTCTCACCATGAGTAGTTTATAGACTCCCGACCTATAGGCTACACCATTCACCTCTGAATAGATTTCGTGTATCCTTTATGAATACTTACGGTAGCTTTCAGCCGACTTCACCGAGCTTTTAACACTTATCTGCTATATGATGAATGCTAATCGGAGTATCAGAGAGGGCGTTTCCAGGCGTTACCCTGTCATTCCACCCTTTGGGTTATCAGTTCTCCTTAATAGAAAACGATACTTTCGTTTTCAGATTTAAGTGCCTAACCTTTTCAGTTAGAAACGTGTCGCACCATAAAACATGTTGCCATAGCCGTAACGCCAACCTCCGTTTTTTTCTATTGCAATAGGGTTCGAGTAGGTAACTTTCTTTCCTCCTGATCGCTCTTTCGCAAAGTCTTCAGCTAGATCAAAAGTATAAGAGTTTCCTCGTCCTGCCACATAATCAATAAAAGCTCCGCCATAGTTATAGGCTTGAAGAACGGTCGAATCATCGACACCTTTTGTTTCTGCTGACTGTAATAAGTTCGCAAGGTATTTCGTTCCCTGTTTAATAGAAGCTTCCGTATCTAACGTGTTTGGTGGTAATCCTAATGATTCACTTGATTGCATAACATCTTCTGCAGTCCCACCACTTTCAACGGCAATAATCGCAAGCAAAATTGACACATAGTCGCTGATTCCATATTCATTTGCGTATTTTTCCACCATTGGTTGATGAGCCAGCACATCTTCGGATAGAGATACATTTTGCCAATCATCTGGTGAACCTAAATCTAGGGAAGAATCAAAGTCGCCTGCTTCATCGGAAATGAAAATAGCTACAAAGGCAAGTAAGGCTAAGAACGCTAAAAAGCTGATTCCGCCGACAATCAACATAATTTTAAGACGTAGGAGTATCATGGACGTTTCCTCCTAACCGTTTGTCTTTGACGTGGAGGTTTTGGTTGTTTTCGAGTCTGCTTTCTAGGAAGAGTAGGACGTTGAATGATTTGTTGTTTCTTTGCTTTTGGTGTCTGCTTTGGAAATCGAACAGGGTTTGTCTTTCGATAGGGCTTCTTTCTGTCTAGCGATTCTTTATAAGGTTGATTTATTTTTTCCTTTGGATTCCGTAATGCTTGTATTCTATCTTTTTGCACAGGTATTTGTTTTCTTTGATCATTTTCAGGAACTAACTTTTCTTTCGGTTTTATATTCTGTTTCTCTTTGATGAAAGGAGAACGAGAATTCTTTTGTACCGTTGGTTTATTGGAGTAGGCAGTGGTATTTTTCTGCTTTTTATCCAAAGCTTGTCGTCTTTCTGCAATCGTTTGACGATGTTTACTCGTACGTTCCGTGTTTTCACGTTGCCGTTGTTCTTTCGCTTGATGAATTCCTTTTCTAAAATCTTTACTAGGTTGTTGAAGTTTTTCTTTTCCTTGTGTCACAGCATATTTTGCTGTTGTTGGTAAATCTTTTACTTGTTGTTTTCGGTGTTGGATATTGGCACGCACACGATTTTTTGTATCGAGTACTTTTCCCGTCGTTTGTCCGATTTTTTGACTAAATGATTTTCTCTCCTGATTAGGTTTCTCTGTTTTGTTGGACCGCATAGAATGCAAACTTTGTATAGGCCGGCGAAGGGAGAAAGCGTTTTGTGTTTTTCCTGATTTACTCATCATCTTACCCACAGCCGCCCCAGCGGTTACCCCTGTTAATGTACGCCCAATGGAACGTTGCAACCTGCGACCACTGCGGTATGCCATTTGTTTGGGACGCCGCATAACACTTCGCCCGACTTGTTGACTATCGCTACTTTGTAATCGAAACATACTCATGATGTCACCAAGCTTTAGATAGATCCCAGCAAAAGTCACAATCTGCAAAAAAGCAATTAAGAAAAATGGATAGGTACTCGTTAAGCTGTACAACATGGAGGAAATACTGAAAGCAATCGTAATCACAAGTGTGATCCCAGCACGCAGCATAATCACGTTAAACAGCTTTAAAATGGCCTGTTTTCCCATATTTTCGAAAGTCGGTATCATGGAAAGGAGGAAACTGATAGGAAGAAATGTTGCAAACACAATAAATAGCAATTGTGAGAAAATCATCATCCCTGATAAGAGAAATACGAAAATCGAAATTCCAATATTAAATAGAAATAAGAAAAAGACCATCCCTAAGCGAGTAGTCGTTTTGGTAATGGTCAAATTTTTATTATCGTGATCCTCAATTTCTGCTTGCACGGCTGCTTCTCGATCTTCTCCATTGTTTGTATCAGGACTGATGGCAACTAAAGCGTCCACTCGTTCTTCTCCAATCGCTTCTTTGTCCGAGTTATCAAACTGCAATAATAACCATGGTTGCTCCACTTGAATGGAAAAAAGGTTATTCCGAATCATATCGACACTATCGCTTCCTTGACTGTTGGAGTTAGGCATTAGAATGTTTGTACCTAAGTCAAGTGCTGCTTCACTTACATCTGCGGAAAAATCATTAATTTTTGTAATATAGGTTGGGGCAAACGCAATAAAAGCCGCCGATACGATAAACACCACTAGAAAATTAATCACTGCTCGAATGGCTTTCGTGGTTTCGCGTTTCATTAAACCTGTGTAGGTCACATAAATACCCAACATTAATACAAAGAGAAGGAGGAAACCAACATAAAAACCTTCTGTTCCAAAACCTTGTGCAGTAACTCCAGCTAATGTTTGCATATTTTTACCGATGGCGGTTGCTGTTTCAGAAATAAAATCAAGGGAATACGCTTGTTGTACTAAATAACCAGTGGCATTGGAAAGATATAAATTGATAATCCAAATAAAATTGGTGATCGTGTACAGTCCGTACATGACTTGTTTTCCGATTCCATCATCCCAATTCCAAGGCAGCCAATCCCAACCCGAATCCACAAAAAAATCTAACTGATAATGGTCAAGTGGATAGAGAGAATAAAGATTATCTTCGGAAACAGTATCGTCTACCAACCCAGCCGCTTGTGTAACGGTAAACAGGGAAACAAACAATAAAAAAATGACCGCCCCAATGAGTACCGTCATCCAAACAATCTTTTTCAGTTTTGGTTTGTTCATCTTATCACTGCCTTTCTAGGACAGGTGGGCGAGTGTCGAAAGCGTCAAATAAATCTTCAAACACAGGATGGACCTGGATAATCCCAACTCGTCCATATAAATCTTGCATAAGGCATTGTCCATTTTCCAATTCTCTTAATCGACGTTGATTGGCTTCATCCTCCGCATCCACACCAAAAAATTGAAGCGTTTTTTGGATTTCTGTACTATCCCTGGAACGAAACGCGAACTTTACACCGATATTATTTTTGAGTTTTTCATCGGTTAAATCATCGGCGTTCTGCGTAACAAAGTAGACCCCTGCATTCATGGAGCGACCAGCACGTACCAGTTTATTAGAGAGTGTTTTACCTTGTGCTACTTGCAAAAACGACCATGCTTCATCCAAATCTACAATTTTAAAAATACTGCGATCAGAATGAATGAAGTCAAGGGCAAAAGTGGAAATAATAATCAACATCGCGACACTCAACAATTCCATGGTCGTGTATTCCTCAAAGTTTGTTTCTGCGTCAGGCAGGACTAAATCTGCCACTTGAATAATATTGAGTTGTTTTTCTAAGCTGATAGAATTTTGCACCGTTCCGTCTGAAAAGAGAAGGTGGGCAAAGTCATAATCGGTAAAACTTTCGATATGATCTGCAATGGTGGAGGCAAGTGGATTCGGATCACTTCTTAGTTCATGAATCACCAGCATTAAGCCGCGTTCCTCTTGTTGACCGACTGCTCGAATAGCTCGTCGTAAGACAGGAAACTTATCACCATCCCGACTGGAAATACCCGTTAAGAAGGTAAGAATATCTATCGCTAGACTTTCCGAATCCTTCTTATTTTTCATAATGACGAATGGATCAAGCAGGCCTTGATTGGCTTCTTCGCTTGTGAGATTCACAATATTAATTTCTTCGTCGATATCGGGTAACGCTTCCTTCCAACCGCCGCGTTCTCCCTTAGGATCGACAATCAATGCTTGACCGCCAAAAAGAACCGCATAGTACACTAATAAGTTATTGGAGAACGATTTTCCACCACCAAGTGAACCTAAAAAAGCAGAAGCTAACGCATTGGTCACAGAGCCTTTTACCCCTTGACTGGCAAGGCTCGGATTCAAGTAGACGTTACGTCCAGTATCCAAATTGTAACCAAAATAAATCCCTTCCGTTTCACCAAGCATTTGTGTTGCCCCAAAGCCTAATCCAGCTAAAAAGTCAGAGGTTACATATTGCACATAATCATTGATATAACGCTTACTGGCAGGAATAAACTCGCCATGTAAACCTAACATATCCCCAAACGGACGAACAAGCTTTACATTTAAGTCATCATAAAAATCTTTGACTTCATTACAACGTTGTTTGAGTTCGTCTAAACTAGAAGCAGATACCCGAATGACATAGCTTAATTTATACATGGATTCTTTCGTCTGATCGAGGACATCCTCTAATTCGTTGACTTGTTCCAAAGCTTCCAGCACGTTATTTCCCGTTTCATTATCGGAATCCATTGCATGATTATCTAAATCTTTTAGTTCTTTCTTTTTATTTCTAACAGTAGACAATGCTTTTTTATTAGTCACGATTTCCACGTGCATGGAAGTGTCTATCGGAAATGTGAATTGTTGTTGTTGAAAATAAAAGATTTCATCACTGGGAAATTCCAGATCATCAACAATGGAGTTAATGGTAAAGTAAGCAACATAGGTTGTTGTATCATCCTGTTCCAACTTGATGTAACGCTGTTTTTCTGTAATCAGACAGCGCGTGGGTTTAATGAGGTCATAACGTTTGACGTAAGTTTCTTTTTCACCTTTCTCATAAGAGAGGTTATAACTGTAATCTTCAAAGGCAATACCAGTTTGTCCGTGTAAGTGTTCGATTAAATACCCCATGTCATTTTTCGTTAAAGGCCGAACCTTAAAACGCTTGGTGATTTTATTCTGTAATAATTGTTCCATTTTTAGAAAACGAGCAACTTCACTATGCGGCATAGAAACAAAATCACCCATCAAGTGATGGTTCACATCTCGAACAAAGGCAGAGAGAGACGTAGTTACTGATTTCCCCATCGATTTCATATTGACTTCTTCTTCATTCAACAAAAGCTTAAATCCAATAAAGAAACGATAATCGACTTGATGTTCTCCAATCATGGAAACAAGGGCTTCTGTTTGGTCGTCAATTCGATTGTAAGCTGCTTCTTGTAGCCTTCCTGTCACGATCTCTTTACTTCTTTCTTGGACCGACCGAATACTGCTCTCGGTGCTTATCTGTAAGGCATGGATTTTTCCATCTTGATTTTGGGCAATCAACTGCCTAAAGTGTTCGTGCACTTGCATTTTTTCATCTTCAGACAAAAAAGAATAGTTATATGGCAATAATTCGTAATAAGCGAATGCTTCTCCATCATGATTAAAAACAAGATTGTTTTCAATATATTTAATTGGATAACTCATACGATTTTCCCCCTTACCGCTGTAATGGTTTCATGGACCGATTGTTTTTTAAATTTGACTGGCTTGTTTGCATAGGTCACTTTAGGGCGAAACCAATACGTGATAACAGACTTTAGGAAGCCATAAGGTTTTTTACCGTCAAAACTCTTTTTACTCATCATCCATGTCAAAGCTACTGGAACGCCAACATATTTTAGTAATGCTCCGTCAATCAAAGAGAGAGGGGGAAGGTTTCCAAGTAACATGACAGCCAAAAGAGAAAGCACAAACCAAGTCATTTGGTTAAACGTCACTGGAAAAGGTAAGCGAAAATCATTGATTGCATAAATGACTTTTTCCACTGACCAGATTCGAGTATAGCTTTTTAGTTTCTTCATGTGTATTTTCCTTTCTCAAAGAAATAAGCAGCCTGTATTAAACAAGCTGCTTCACTGTTTATCCGACATATTCAAATACCCCATGATTCGTTACAAGAAAATTTGCTCCTATTTCAAGGTCACGTCCATAGGCTTGATAATCAATATAACTCTGTAAATGAACAGGTACTTCTCCTAGTGTTCCTGATTCCTCTATCAAATACCTTGCGACATCTTCCATGCTGTCGCAGTCCGAATAACAAATAATATCATCTTGATTTTCCAGTAATTCTTCGACGCTATTAAACCAATAACTCTGTATTTCGGAAAGAGCGTCATACAAGGGAGAGCCTTCAATTTCCTGTACCATTTCACATAAACGGTTGATTTCGGAAATCGGCGTGTACTCATGGATTTCAAATGGCAGCTCGTAATCATGCACAGCGTATTCTTCATATTCACCATTTAAGCCGATTCGTTCTTTTACTTCCTCAATGTCAATGGGTGGTGTAAACCAAGCACCAACCGTTTCTCCTTCATTATATTTTCCGAGGTTTGCTATATAGACTTGCATTTCCATGTCTTTAACCCTCCTAACAAAAGAAAAACAGCCTGTTAGGTACAAGCTGCTTTTCCATTTATTTTAGATATTCAAATATTCCATGAGCAGTTATAAGAAAATTACCTCTCATCTCAAAATCTCGCCCGATAGCTTCATAATCAATATAGGTTTCTAAATTAAAAGGAACTTCTCCAAATAGACGGGTTATACCTGATTCTTCTAGCCAAAATTTCGCTATATCTGTTAAATTGTCACAATCAGGGTAATAAATAATTTTATCTTGATTTTCAAGTAATTCTTCTAAGTTATTGAACCAATGTTTCTGTACTTCGGAAAGTGCGTCATATAAAGGGGAACCTTCCATTTCTTGCACCATATTACATAAGCGGTTAATTTCAGAAACAGGTGTGGATTCGTCTATTTCAAAGGGTAAATCATAATCAAAAATGGCGTATTCTTTGTATTCCTCGTCCAAGCCTATACGCTCTTTCATTTCCTCTAAGTCAATAGGTGGTTCAAACCAAGATCCTCTGATTTGATCCTCCTTATATCTATCAAGATTCACAATAAAGACTTGCATTCTCATCGAAAGTTCACCTCTTTTCTAAAAAAGACACAAAAAAAGCACCTGCAAAATGTTTGCTGGTACATGACATAAACTTGTTTATCCCTTCCGCGCTACCGCTTGGATCACCATTTGTTTGCAGAACATAAGCAAAGCACTTATCTTCCACAAACAAACGGTACAATTTAAGCCCCTATAATCCTGTTAAATAGGTTTAATAACACATCTTTCACACCACTTGCATTAAAGACTAATCCCACTGCCACGAGCGCAATAATCAGAAATCCTATCAATTTGGAAAACTCACGCTTAAATCCTAAATAAATACCAATCACCACAATTGCCATTAAAACTAAGGATTGTGCATTGTCCAAAAACCAGTTATAAATATTTTGTCCGAAATTCATTTGACTGTCTCCTTTCTATCTATCATCATTTTTAGTGGACGGAAGGCGGATTGCTTTCTCCACTGGGACGGTTTGTTGCAGGAGTATCTTTTGATGACGGTCCGATAACTCTGCTTGTGCTAACATATCTTTGATGACAGTGGTTTGATTGATTTCATCCACTTCTGTTGCTAACTTCCAAGTAGGAGCAACTTGATGAGCTAACCATCTCAACGTTTTATCAAATGTGTACGGTTCTGGTTTTGTCGTTAAAGAGATTTTTCGATTCACACCTAAATCCAAAAAGCGTTGCCAATCTGCATTCATTTTCCAACTGCTCCGCCGTTTTTTCTCATCCTTATCGACAAAACGAATATAACGGTTAATAATGGAAAAAGCGGTTCGACCAGCGTCCTCATAAGTCATTAAATCAACGATCGCATGATAAGCTCGATCATTTTTAAGCCGAATTTCAAAACGATTTTTAGTATCGGTGTCCTCGATGGACGTACCATATTTCACATACTGCTCATAATCTTTTTCATAGATACTAAAATATACGTCGCTTTTTAACGAACCAATATATAAGGTATGACCCATATCAGGTTTATCTTCCGCATGTACCAGTTCACCCGAACGATAGCTTTTAAAATTGCGAAATACCGTAACACATTCTTCATTTCTGCATTTTTGAGTGAGAAAGGGGATATCCAAAATTCCTGTCTTATCATTAATGGCAAGGTCAATTCGCTTAAAGACACCACCCACGCGAAACACTTCCATAAAAAAATCAAACCATGTGCGTTGTTGGGCTAAAAGGAAATTTTCAAATTGACGACAACCTTTCCCTTTTAGTTCAAGCAGACATCCTTTGTCCTCATCAGGAGAAACCATCACCACAATATCTCCATAGACATATTGCTCAAAGTACGAGTAAAACGCGAAATCTTCGTGAAGCATATAACTCTTTTTTAACTGTAAAATATCTTCAATCACTGGTGTAGGATTCGTCGTTAAAAATCGGATTCGCACATAATCAAATAATATTTCCAAAGGTGCTTCTGGGTTAAACTGTTCTAAAATATCAAACAAAGTAGTTTGAATAGCTTTTGATGGTGTCACTTTTCCTGTCTCAATTTCACTTAGATATTGTCTTGAAATCCCAACGTGTACCGCCAATTTATTTTGGGATACACCATATTCCAATCTTTTTTCTCTTAATACGTGATACCAAGGCATTTGATACACTTGCATTCCTCCTAACTAAAAAAGATGTCAACTTTGACTTAAAAGCTGACATCTTTGTGATATATCCCAAACCGTTGTGCCATCAGGCTTTGTTGGTTTTTGGAACAGTTTTCAATTGCTTTTCTACCCCCCTGTTAGAAATGGGGGGTTAAGGCGTGGCTAAAGCCACGCAAGGCTTAGCCCAGCACAGCGACTTTCGCTTCGCACGTCGCTGCACTGGGCAGCCTTTTAGCTAGATAATTTATCAATTTCTTTTAAAAAATCATGTCCTTTTGGGACAAGGGGAGTATAAAATTCAGAGATCACACTATCCCCTTTGTCTACATAGCCGCGACCTCTGATTGGCTTTAAGAAAAATTGTTTTTGTACGTCACTTCCAAAAAGCATACCATAGCCAAGCTCACTCATTCTGCCTAAACCTACTCGAAAATTAAATTGATCCCTAATTCCATCTCCAAGATATTTTGCGTCTGGTCGTTGGCAGGCAAGTATAAGGAAAAAGCCTGATTGCCTACCTAACATAACGATTTGTTTTAATTTACTCATGACTTTCACACTTTCTTTACCGATCATTTCCATAAATGAAGTGTATTCGTCAAAGATTAAAAAACGAGCAGGCAAGCCTAAATAAGCATAGTTTTCCCCCGTTTTATAGTTTGGCATAGTTTTCATTTCTTCATTTCGTACCATCATATCCTCATAGAATTGATCTATACAAGCTGTCATATCTTCCTTTTTGTAATACACATCAGGCATAACGGTAGCTAAGTCTGCCAAATCCGCATTTTTGGGATCTAAGATATAGAGCTTAGCATCTGTTTTGAGCAAGGCTTCAATCAACGTGAGAATGAAATACGATTTTCCGCCTCCTGTTCCGCCAGCGATCAACATATGCGGCAACTTGTCATACTCCCAATAAAAAGACTCCATTAATTTTAAACTGCCATCCTGTGCGATAACCTCATCAATGGAAATGCGGTTCGCAATCATATCATAGAAAAGGGTATACTCCACGTAGGAATCACGTAATTCCTTCGATACCAATTCACAATACAAACCACTTTCCAGTTTTGTTTCTAAATTTAATAGTGGTTCTTGAAATTTTCCAAGTGTAATCTCTACTTGAATGTAAAGCAAACCCTTTTCAAACCGATAATAGATTTTCGGGAAATGACTGATTTTCTCCTTTGATTTATTAGATGGAGTATCCTTAAAGAAACTCTCTTGTGTGACTTGTTTGGTCTCATACCAGCTGTTTTCTAAAACCATTTTAGCAAGTTTTTGACGATGAATAAGCTGTTTGAAGTGGTTATAGCCATACCGATAATAGACAAAAGCACAAGCTATTGTTAAAAGGAGACTAATACACAACGTCACTAATCCATACTTGCTAATAAATTGTGTTTGTAGTTCTTCAAGTTCCCATGTTGTAGACAGTAAAAAGCATTCCTGTAATGAAGAAATTTGAGGGAAAACAAGCGTAGAATCGATTTTACGAAAAAGGATCCCACTTGGTAGTATAGAGAGTGTCATC
>BMJD01000021.1 GCA_014642895.1 Lentibacillus populi | reverse complement strand
AACGTTAAAATAGGCATCAAAAAGTTCATTTATCACTAGAACTTTTCGATGCCTATTTTTTGTTGGAAGTCAATCATTATTTTTAGGTAAACTTAAACTATACAAAAGTTACCAATAAGGTGAATATTCGGGGTGAATAGGTCTAAATAACTGCCTGTCACCATTTGGTGACAGGCAGTTTAACCGCCTTCAGCACAGGTCGCCCAGCGGCTAGTGGAGCTTAGTGAGGCATTGTACCCTGAACGGGTGCATAACTATTTTGAAATGCTTGCATGTCCTGCTGATTTAATTGTGGAACTTGATAATATTGATGTTTGTTTTGATACAAAAATACCTCATAGGCCATTTCGATCACATTCGGAATACTGTCTGCAAAAATGCGTCTTAAGACAGGGTTGGTCATCTCCAATGCGGTCATGGTAAATGCGGAAGCAGTAGATTTTAACTGACCAAGCATAAAGCCGGATATACACTGATCGTTTAATTCATTTACCGATTGACTAGGAGTTTTTGAAGAAGATGGCTTCATGCCGTAAATAACATTATTGTTTTGCTCCATCTCGTAGGATTGTGTTTTTACCGTCGGATCCTGTCCCGATTTAAAAGTTTCACATATTGTGTTGTAAAGCTGTGTACAAAATGCGCGATGACGCTGGGCAATTCCCATTAATTCCTGGTCTTGAATGTGCTGTTCATATAATAAATATTGCTCCAGTCCACCTGTTAATGTTGATAAGGCTTCATGAGCATCAAACATGTCATGTCCACCAAAGTCTTGCTGTGATGGCATTTGTGGTGATCCTTGCAAATTTTGCTGCTGATTTTGATTTTGCACCTACATTACCTCCTTCAAATTTGTCAGCGTTATTTTATCCTGTTTCAAAAAAAGTATTCATACACACTTGTTAACCGGATGACAGAAGTTAATTGTAACTACTATGCTCCCATCTCTTCCTTGAATTCAGTTAATTTTTCCATCGTTTCATCAATAAGCTGCTGAACCATTACGACGTTTGGCTGATCTTTTCCTGCTTCGGCAATCAGCGGATATAAGCTTCGTTCAATGTCTTCGTATGCGACGGGATCCATCTTTTCTACCCGCTTTTCGATTTTATCCCAATTGGCTTCCACATCTTTGCCGCTTGTTTGGATTGCTGTCGTATCATCGGGGGATTGCTCCGTTACTGCTTTAAATTCTTTTAAAGCGATTAAAACAGTTTCGATTCCGCTTGAAATCTCTTCTGCCATACTATGATTGAGCTGGATAGAATCTCCAGTACCAATTTCGGCTGAAGGCATATTACGATTTGCTCCATATGCAATCACGACCAATGCTAAAATTACAACTAAACCATAAAGAAGTTTTTTCAAAATAATTCCTCCTTGTTTCACCAACTTTGTCCTTGGTTGGGATATTTTGTTTTAGTATCTAACTTTTTGAAACTTTTATGCAGGGGTTTTGGATATTTAAAAGGTTCTTTGATAATTTTTTTGTAACAACGTTTTGAAATCCTGTATAATGATAAAAGACGCCCATTTTAGTGAAAATTATGAATAAAAGTACAGAAGGAAGGATCAAAATGAAAGCAAAGAAACCGATACAAATTGATGAACGGATTTACCTGATTGACGGTTATGATCTTGGTGTTCCGGGACGAACAGGTACATACGTGATTGATGAAGAGGACTTGACATTGATTGAAACAGGCCCCAGCCCGTCGGTTAAGTATATTAAGCAGGGATTAGAATCGCTTGGTTTTTCATTGGAACAGGTAAAGTATATTATCGTCACACATATTCATTTAGATCATGCAGGGGGTGCCGGCTTATTTATCCAATCGTGTCCAAATGCGCAAATTATTGTTCATCCCAAAGGGGCGCGGCATCTTGCAAATCCGAAGCGGCTAGTGGCTGGGGCACGAGCAGTTTATGGCGACAGTTTTGCGGAATTATTCGACCCGATTATTCCGGTATCCGAGGAAAGGTTACTTATTAAAGGGGAAGGAGATACATTACAAATTAGTTCGGCATGTACGCTTGCATTTTTTGATACACCGGGTCATGCCAAACACCATTTTTGTATTTTCGATCCGGTTAGTAACGGTATTTTTACTGGAGATACGGTTGGAATTCGTTATGAGCAGTTAGTACGTGATGGCGTTGATTTATTTTTACCTTCTACATCCCCTAATCAATTTGATCCGGAAGCAATGCGTTCTGCGATTGAACGAATACGCAGCATGAATGTGGATCGGATCTTTTTTGGCCACTTTGGGATGACGGAAAAGGTGGATGAAGCGCTGAAGCAAGTATCTGAATGGCTTACTGTTTTCGAGCAGGAAGGCGAGCAGGTTTTCAAGGAAGGAAAGGGATATAATGAACTTGCGGGACGAATGCTGCAGCATGTAAAAGAATATTTGCGGACATTACTGGTTGAAGATGATCATGGGGTATATATATTAATTAACGTTGACATGCAGGTTAGCGCACTTGGTTTAATTGATTATTATCAGAAACGAAATAGGTAAAAAAGTGCTTGCGAAGGTTAAGTGCTTAAACGTGGAGTATGAAAAAAGCGATACATTCCATGAACGGAATAAATCGCTTTTTCATATATAAAAAATTAATTTTTTTTATTCTGAGAAAACCCTTAATTCGCGGGTAATGTAAGCGCAAACATTTAGTTCTGATTTATCGAAAGTATCAAAAAAATGAAAAATGCCTGTTGACCCTTTTGGAAAAACGTTGTATGATAATTCGCAATATCATTAATAAAGTTTCCATATGGCGATTAACTCGATGACGGGAATAAAGGATAAGCGAAATGTATTTACAGAGATCTAGGGTTGCTGGAAGCCTAGAAATACATCTTACTCCGACATCTTCCCTGAGTGCTGGGCTGAACAGATGAAGAACTAATTAGGCTTAGCCAGGTGCTTCGATGCACCTGTTATCAAAGTGGGCTGGATTTTAGTCCATGAGGCAGTATTCGCGAGAATGCTGTAAACCTGGGTGGTACCGTGAAAAGAAAGACCCTTTTCATCCCAATAAATTCTGATGATACGCAGATTTTGGGGTGAGAAGGGTCTTTATTAATTTTTATATACAAGGAGGTATGAACAAAGTGAAAGTGGAGGTTGAAGGTGAATTGGATAGTGCAAAAAAATCAATAACGGGTGCTGAACTGCTCATTGAAACATTAGAAGAAGCAGGAGTAGACACACTGTTTGGTTATCCGGGTGGTGCTGTCTTACCGATTTACGATGCATTGTATCGCAGTAAGACGTCTTTTAAGCACATTCTTGGAAGACATGAACAGGGATCCATTCATGCTGCGGAAGGATATGCCCGTGTTACTGGGAAACCTGGTGTAGTATTAGCAACATCAGGACCGGGCGCAACAAATTTGGTAACTGGAATAGCGGATGCCATGATGGACTCGCTTCCACTTGTGATCTTTACTGGTCAGGTAGGAAGCAATGTGATCGGGACAGATGCATTTCAGGAAACAGATGTTATGGGGGTTACAACGCCTATTACAAAATACAATTACCAAATAAAACAATTGTCCGAATTGCCAAGGGTTGTAAAAGAAGCTTTTCATATTGCAACTACAGGAAGACCGGGGCCAGTTGTTATTGATATACCGAAGAACATCTCGACTCAAGCTTCGGCTGAAAAATTTAACAGTGATGTTCATTTGCCGGGATATCAACCGACAATAAAGCCGAATCCGTTACAAATTGTAAAGCTTGCTGATGCGATATCCAAATCCAAAAAACCTATGGTACTTGCCGGAGCGGGTGTATTATTTGGTAAAGCCTCTCACGAACTAAAGATGTTTGTCGAGAAATATCAACTTCCAATCACAACTACCTTACTTGGTTTAGGAAGTTTTCCAGGAACTAACCCGCTGTTTTTAGGGATGGGCGGTATGCATGGAACGTATGCAGCGAATATGGCAATTTATGAATGTGATTTGTTGATTAATATTGGAGCGCGATTCGATGACCGCTTAACTGGAAGTTTGGAACACTTCGCGCCAAACGCTAAAATTGCCCATATTGATATTGATCCAGCGGAAATTGGCAAGAACATTCCGACTGAAATTCCAGTTGTTGCCGATTCCAGAGAAGGATTACTAGCATTGTTAAATAGTTCAATCGAAGTACCCGATAATCAAGCCTGGAAAGAAAAATTGCAAGCTAATAAAGCGAACTTCCCGTTATGGTACGAAAGGTCAGAAGAGTCAGTATCACCGCAATGGCTCATAGAACAAGTGTATCGCAAGTCAAATGGAGAAGCGATTGTCACAACAGATGTTGGTCAGCACCAAATGTGGGCGGCTCAATTTTATCATTTTGATAAACCGGACAAATGGGTAACGTCGGGTGGCCTTGGAACGATGGGGTTTGGCTTTCCGGCAGCAATCGGAGCACAATTAGGTGCACCGGATGAAGTTGTTGTTGCAATTGTTGGTGATGGTGGCTTCCAAATGACACTTCAGGAACTTTCCATGCTGAAGGATTATCAGCTGCCAGTAAAGGTTCTCATTGTTAATAATGGCTCACTAGGAATGGTTAGACAGTGGCAGGAGAAATTTTACGAAGAACGTTACGCAGAGTCCATCATTTCAAGTCCGGACTTCGTAAAATTAGCAGAGAGTTACGGTGTTCGTGGACTGAAAGTTGAAAAAGAGGAAGAGGTCCCAGAAATGCTTGATGCTATTTTTGCAAGTGACGAACCTGTTGTTGTCGATTGCCGCGTAGTCAAAATGGAATGTGTCTTCCCAATGGTTCCTACAGGAAAGGGAAACCACGAAATGATTGGGGTGACGAAATGAAACGGATTATAACAGCAACCGTTCAGAATCGCAGCGGGGTGCTTAATCGGATTACAGGGATGCTTTCCAAACGCCAATTTAATATCGAGAGTATTTCCGTTGGCAGTTCGGAAACGGAGGGCATATCCAAGATGACACTCGTTGTTGATGTAAGTGATGATCAAAAGTCAGAGCAGTTGACAAAACAGTTAAACAAGCAAATTGATGTCATTAAAGTGTCGGATATTACAGACAAGGCAATGGTTGCCAGGGAACTAGCCTTGATAAAAGTAGTTGGAAGCGGGCAAGCGAGAGCAGAAATTCAAGGAGTTATCGCTCCCTTTCGTGCATCTGTAATTGATGTTAGCAAAGATAGTCTGACGATCCAGGTCACTGGTAAACCGGATAAGGTAGATGCCCTGATCACATTGCTTAAACCTTATGGAATAAAAGAATTAACCAAAACAGGGATGACAGCATTTCTGAGAGGACAGCAGAAGTCGGTTACAGAAATAAATTATTTATCCATTTAACTTAAAAATAGATGAATTAAACACTATGGGGAGGAATTAAAATGGCAAAAGTACTTTACGAAAAGGATATTCAAAAAGAGGTATTACAAGGAAAGAAAATAGCTGTAGTAGGTTATGGATCACAGGGGCATGCACATGCATTAAATCTGCGTGACAGCGGTTATGATGTAGTTATTGGTCTTAGACCAGGAAAATCCCAAGCAAAAGCAGAAGAAGATGGCTTTACTGTTTATTCCGTAGGGGAGGCAGTTAACCAGGCTGATGTTGTAATGGTACTTCTTCCGGACGAATTGCAGCCTGCAGTCTATCATGAAAGTATTAAAGATAACCTGAAACCGGGAAGTGCAATCGCGTTCGCCCACGGATTTAATATTCATTTTACGCAAGTCGTACCTCCGGCAAATGTGGATGTATTCCTGGTAGCTCCAAAAGGGCCTGGTCATTTGGTACGCCGGACATACGAAGAAGGTGCTGGTGTCCCGGCATTATACGGCGTGTTTCAAGATGTGACTGGAAATGCAAAACAGCTTTCCCTTGCATATGCAGACGGAATCGGTGCTGCAAGAGCAGGCATTCTGGAAACATCTTTCCAAGAAGAAACCGAAACAGACTTGTTTGGAGAACAGGCGGTGTTGTGTGGCGGTCTGACCCATTTAATTAAAGCAGGATTTGAAACATTGGTTGAAGCGGGGTATCAGCCTGAAGTTGCCTATTTTGAATGTTTGCATGAGATGAAGCTAATTGTTGATTTGATCTATGAAGGCGGGCTGGAAAATATGCGCTACTCCATCTCTGATACGGCACAATGGGGTGATTTTACCTCAGGTCCAAGAGTGGTAAATGATGAAACGAAGGCACGGATGAAAGAAATACTTGCAGATGTGCAATCAGGTGAATTTGCCAAAGGCTGGATTCTTGAAAATCAGGCAAACCGCCCTAAATTCAATGCAACCAATAAAAAAGAAAATCAACTCTTAATCGAAAAAGTAGGAAGGGAGTTACGGGATTTAATGCCTTTTGTGAAGCAGCCATTACAAAATAAGCAAAAGGATGTGAAAGAACATGTCAGAAATTAAAATTTTTGATACAACATTACGCGACGGCGAGCAATCTCCAGGAGTCAATCTGAATCAGCTGGAGAAGCTGGAAATTGCCAAACAACTGGAACGGTTTGGTATTGACCGGATGGAGGCAGGGTTCCCTGCTTCCTCCAAAGGTGACTTTAATGCGGTGAAAACAATTGCTGAAACGATTAGGGACACTTCGGTGACAGGGCTGGCAAGAGCTGTTAAATCAGATATTGACGCCTGCTGGGAGGCATTAAAAGGTGCACCGGAGCCATGTTTACACGTATTTCTGGCGACATCGCCGATTCATATGACCTATAAATTGAAAAAATCACCAGAGCAAGTGATTAACACAGCGGTAGATATGGTTTCATACGCGAGACAAAAGTTCCCACAGGTGGAGTGGTCGGCAGAAGATGCCTCCCGTTCTGATTTGGAATTTCTTGCCCAAATCATTGAACGAGTGATTGACGCGGGTGCAACGGTGATCAATTTGCCAGATACGGTCGGTTATGCGACACCGGCTGAATATGGCAACATGTTTCGCTATATTACAGAAACGGTGCCAAATATTGACCGAGTCAGGCTTTCTTGTCATTGCCATAATGATTTGGGCTTGGCCGTAGCGAATTCAATTGCTGCAGTGGAAAACGGGGCTACCCAAGTAGAAGGAACCGTTAATGGAATTGGGGAGCGCGCAGGTAATGTGGCACTTGAGGAAGTTGCTGTTGCGTTGAAGATTCGCTCCGATCATTATCCGTATACAACCAACTTGAAACTGAATGAGACGAAACGGACCAGTGATCTTGTTGCAAAATTAACTGGCATGTATGTGCAAGCGAATAAAGCAGTCATCGGCCGGAATGCGTTTGCTCATGAGTCAGGCATTCATCAGGATGGTGTTCTGAAGCACGCGTCAACCTATGAGATTATCACACCTGAAATGGTCGGTGTTAGCTCAAATACACTATTTTTAGGTAAACATTCCGGACGCCATGCGTTTAAAGATAAGGTTCAAGAGCTAGGATATGAATTATCTGATGAAAAACTGCAAGAAGCATTTAACTTGTTTAAACTTTTAACGGATCGCAAAAAAGAAGTAACGGATGATGATCTTTTTACCATTTTGACAGAAATTCAGACGGATACTTCAAAGGTCGATAAATATCAACTGGAAATGTTCCAGGTGCAGTATGGTACGACAAATATTCCAACTGCTACCGTCAAGTTAAAATCCCCTGCTGGAGAGACCTTGCAAGCGGCTTGTACGGGACAGGGCAGTGTCGAGGCACTATATAAAACGTTAGATTCGTTAATCAAAGAAGACTTGCATCTCGTTGATTATCAGCTTAATTCAGTTGGACGCGGCAAAGATGCACTTGCTGAATCACATGTTCAACTCGTGATAAATGGCGACCCAATGAATGGCAGAGGTTCAGCCCAAGATGTAATAGAAGCATCGGCAAATGCGTTTCTTAATGCGGTAAACCGATATATTGTATATCAGCAGACGAGTAATAAGAAGCAAGCTGTAAAATAAACTTATTAAGGAGGGGAGCTTATGAATAAACAAATAATTCTGCTTCCGGGTGATGGTGTTGGGAAAGAAATTATGGAAGCGGCGAAAGTTGTTCTAAACACGGTTGCCAGCGAGTTTGGTCACCGGTTTACTTTTCATCAGCATGCGATCGGTGGTGACGCAATTGATCAATATGGAACACCTTTGCCGGAAGATACCATAAAGGCATGCCATAATGCAGATGCCGTTTTATTAGGCGCTGTTGGAGGAAGTAAATGGGACTCCCTTCCTGCACATCTGAGGCCGGAAAAAGGACTGCTTGGGATCCGGAAATCACTCGGCCTTTTTGCAAATCTGCGTCCGATCAAGGGGTTTGCCCCGCTGCTCCATGCATCGCCATTGAAGGAAGAGGTGGTAAAAGGCAACGACATTATGATTATCCGTGAACTGACAGGCGGCCTTTATTTTGGCAAGCCAAGTGAACGGCGAGATAACGGCAATGCGGTTGTTGATACACTTTCCTATCAACGAAGCGAAATGGAACGGATTATTGACAAAGCTTTTCAAACTGCCAGACTAAGGAGCAACCATCTAACATCGGTTGATAAGGCCAATGTGCTGGAATCCAGCCGGCTTTGGCGGGAAATTGTCAATGAAAAGCAACAGGATTATCCGGATGTAACAGTTGAGCATCTGCTTGTCGATGCGGCAGCAATGAAACTGATCACACAGCCAACCCAATTTGATGTTATCGTTACAGAGAATTTATTCGGGGATATTTTAAGTGATGAGGCATCGGTTTTAACAGGGTCGCTGGGAATGCTGCCTTCTGCCAGCATTAGAACGGATGGGGTTGGGCTTTATGAACCTGTCCATGGTTCAGCACCGGATATCGCCGGAAAAGGAATCGCCAATCCTTTAGGGATGATTCTCTCAGCAGCATTAATGCTTAAACATTCTTTCCAGATGGAAGTGGAGGCTGCAGAAATTGAGGAAGCTGTACAGCAATGCCTTGAACAAGGATATCATACCGCTGATTTAAAAATTGCCGGCGGTAAGCAAGTGAGTACGAAGGAAATAACGGAAATCGTAGTGGAAAATCTAACGACAAAAGGTGTTTCAAATAGTATTTGCAGTATGTACGTCTAACCGAGGGAGGGAATGATAAAGTGGGGAAGCCCAAGACAATCATCGAGAAAATCTGGAATAAACACGTCGTACATCAGGAAGAGGGAAAACCTGATTTACTGTATATTGATCTGCATCTAGTTCATGAAGTAACCTCTCCACAAGCGTTTGAGGGGCTGCGTCTGAACAATCGTAAAGTACGGCGGCCGGATTTAACGTATGCAACAATGGACCACAATGTCCCGACACAAAATCGGGATGTTGTCAAAGACCAAATAGCTAAGAAACAAATGGAGACATTGAAAAAGAATTGTGAGGCAAATGGAATTAAGCTAGCTGATATGTATCATCCGGATCAGGGAATTGTCCATGTGATTGGTCCGCAGCTTGGTTTAACACAGCCAGGGAAGACTATCGTATGCGGTGACAGCCATACATCTACACATGGCGCATTTGGTGCACTCGCTTTTGGGATCGGCACAAGTGAAGTCGAACATGTTTTGGCAACACAGACCATTTGGCAGGAACGACCGAAGACATTAAATGTGCAGGTTGAGGGCGAACTGGGTGCCGGGGTGACGGCAAAGGATCTGATTCTTGCGATTATCGCCAAATTCGGTGTCCGGTTTGGAACAGGCTATGTAATCGAATATACAGGTAATGCGATTCGCAATTTATCGATGGAAGGACGTATGACCGTATGCAACATGTCGATTGAAGCGGGAGCAAGAGCCGGTCTGATTAGCCCAGATGAAAAAACGGTTGAATTTTTGCAAGGAAAGGAATACGTCCCTGATGGCGAGGAATTTACCGAATTAGCGGCCAGCTGGCTTGACCTGGCAACGGATCAAGGTGCTGTTTACGACAAAACCGTAACCATTAATGCTGAGGAAATTGAGCCACAAGTATCTTGGGGAACAAATCCTGGTATGTGTGTCCCTGTTAGTGGATCGACTCCTGATTTAAACGATGTTGAGTACCGGGAAGATGTAGAACGGGCACTAGCATATATGGGACTTGAGGAAAATCAGCCAATTACGTCGATTGAAATTGATCATGTATTTATTGGATCTTGTACCAACTCGCGGCTCGCCGATTTGCAAAAGGCTGCAGAAATTGTAAAAGGCAAACAGGTTAAACCAGGAGTCAGGGCAATAGTTGTGCCAGGTTCCTTCACTATTAAAACGCAAGCAGAAAAAGAAGGGATCGATACAATTTTCAAACAGGCAGGCTTTGAGTGGCGTGAAGCTGGATGCAGTATGTGTTTGGCGATGAATGATGATGTTGTACCACCAGGGTCAAGGTGTGCATCAACATCCAACCGAAACTTTGAAGGAAGACAAGGAAATGGTTCCAGAACGCATTTGGTAAGTCCGGAAATGGCGGCAGCGGCCGCGATTGAAGGCCATTTTGTCGATGTTCGTACGTTTACTGGAGTGCCAAGTTAGGAGGTGATTACGTCGTGGAGGCTATTCAACAGCATCAGGGATTAGTTTATCCGTTAAATCGGACGAATGTTGATACTGATCAAATTATCCCGAAGCAATTTCTTAAACGAATTGAACGAACCGGATTTGGTGAATTTCTCTTTTATCATTGGCGGTTTGACGACGATGGCAAAAGCCGAGTCGACTTTAGCCTGAATAATCCGGAATACCAAGAGGCATCGATATTAGTAGCAGGAGAGAATTTCGGCTGCGGATCGTCCAGGGAACATGCACCATGGGCCTTGCTTGATTATGGATTCCGCGTCATTATCGCACCAAGCTTTGCCGATATTTTTTATAATAATGCGTTAAAAAACGGGATTATTCCAATTAAATTGGATAAGACTCAAGTAAATCAATGGCTGGATCAAGCGAACAAGGCTGATTTAGTATTAGCTGTTGACCTGGAAAATCAGCAAATAACGGATGGGCAGCGTGAAGTGCATTTCGACATCCCGGCTTATCATAAGGAAAAGCTGCTAAACGGCTGGGACGAAATTGCACTAACATTACAACATGAGGACAAAATTACCGCATTTGAGAGTGCCGGGCAAAAGAAAGTGGCGATGGGTTCCGAATAAGTGTCATAAGGTATTTGTCACTTCCCAAATTTTGTCGGTAACGTTTCCGGGGGAGGTGCTTCCTCTCCTGAGCTTAATCAAAAGAATAGTTAAAACTTTCAACCTAGGAGTGTGAAACAATTGGGAATTGCTTAACAGGTGAAAAAGTGCATACTGCGATGGAACGTTTAACCCCCATCGTTCACCGTACACCATTACTTACATCAGCGACTACAGATAATTTAATTGGAAAACATGTTTATTTTAAAATGGAAAACCAGCAAAAAACAGGTGCATTCAAGTTTAGAGGTGCAAGCTTTAAACTAATGCAGCTATCAAAAGAGCAATTAAATAAAGGTGTTATCACTGCATCAGCAGGTAACCATGCCCAAGGTGTTGCGCATGCTGCGGCAAAATTAGGGGCACGGGCAACGATATTCATGGCAGAGAAGACGCCACATGCCAAGGTGAATGCGACCCGGAACTATGGAGCTGAAGTAGTGCTTACTGGTGAAACATTTCAGGAAGCATATGAAGCATCACTAAAAAGGCAAATGCAAACCGGTGCTGTTTATATTCATCCATTTGATGATTATGACGTGATGGCTGGTCAAGGCACCATTGCCATGGAAATGCTCAGGCAGGAAGACCGGATGGATACGATTATGGTGCCCATTGGTGGCGGTGGCTTGATTAGTGGTATCTCGGTTGCGGCCAAACATGTAAATCGTAATATCAAGGTTATTGGGGTTCAAGCCTGTGGAGCTTCAGCCATGTATGAAAGCTACCATACGAAACGGGTAAAAAATTTGAAATCTGTTTCGACCATTGCAGAGGGTATAGCAGTCAAACAGCCTGGTAAACATACATTACCACTAATACGGGAATATGTGGATGATATTGTAACCGTAACAGATGAAGAAATTGCTGCAGCTATTTTATATATGCTAGAGCGGAACAAAACATTAATTGAAGGTGCCGGTGCGGCATCATTAGCCGCATTGTTCAAATATCATGAGCAAATTAGATCCAGACATTGTGGTGTGATTGTCAGTGGCGGGAACATGGATATTAACATGCTTCCGTCCATGCAGCAATTAGCCGAAAAAATGCGTTTCCCAGCTTAAAGAAAAGTGCCTGTCACTAATTAGCTATTATCATTTTGCAGGCCAAGGAGATATAAAATTCAAGCTCTATTCAGCTTGCATCAGAGTAAGGCCACGTCCGGCTCCAGCGCCCAGTGGATTTCCCTCACCTCCATACGATTAGTCAACATCGGTGAGAGGGGAAGTTCGGTTAAAACCGCGACGACAATCGCCACACCGAACTGACCTGCATCCTGCAGCCCCCCAGCTCACCGTGTTTCCTTTATCTCCTGCGGTTGTTTGTTCGGTTAAGACCGCTGCTCCCGACAGCAACACCGAACCACACTAAATGGCAGGGCGAGAGTCCTCTAGCCGCTAACTGGGCGTTACGCCTTTGTTTCATAATTAAGTTCCCATGAAATGCCATACTTGTCTTTTACAATTGCATGCTTGGCTCCCCAAAATGTATCCTGCAGCTCCATTTTAACCTCTCCATCTGTTGCTAAAAAACTGTAGACCTGATTAATCTCTTCCTCACTATCAAGATCAGGTCCGAGCAGGATGTTACTTCCATTTGCAGGTTTTTCACCAAACACATCGGCAAAATAAATAATACAATTTTCATTAATATGTAATTCTGCGTGAATATATTTCCCTTCGTGTCCCTTGAACATTTCTATTCCATCCGCCAACTGCGTGTTTTTAATTTCACCGCCAAATGCCCTTTGATAATATTCAACAGCTACTTTGCAATTTTCGATTCTGATATGTGGAATAAGTTTTTTCATTTCGGATACCTCCATTATTTTTATTTAGTATAACCTACCAATACTATTCATAGAAATAGAAAAGAAAGAAATTGTAGCCGGAGGAATAGAAAATGGGGAAGATAGCAGCGTATATGATAGCCACGATCATGCTTATAATCGTCGGAATTACCATAATTGGAAAAGGTAATCAGCAAAATGACGGATCCGTTATTGCCAAGTCTTCTGAAATGGCAAAAAAATCATTAGAACAGAAACAGGCTCCAGAGTTAAACGATAAATCCGATAATGCAGCAATTATAGCAAATATGAGTTTAGATGAAAAAATCGGCCAAATGATGATAGCTGGCGTTAGTGGAACTTCTTTAAATGAAGATAACCTAAATTTGATAAGAAAACATAAGGTTGGAGGTATCATATTATACGCGAACAATATGGAAAGTCCGAACCAGACGATTGACTTATTAAATGAAATAAAAACAAAAAATGTCAGGAACCGTCTGCCGCTATTATTGGGGGTTGATCAAGAGGGTGGAGAGGTCTCCAGATTGCCAGGGGATTTAATCAACCTTCCTTCAAATAAACATATTGGTGAGCAGGGGAATGGCGGATACTCCTATACAATAGGATCAATGTTGGGGAAGCAATTAACTGCTTTTGGGTTCAATCTGGATTTTGCCCCGGTTTTGGATGTGAACAGTAACCCGGACAATCCGGTTATTGGTGATCGGTCATTTGGCAATAATCCCGAAATCGTCAGTGATCTAGGTACCCAAACGATGAAGGGCATTCAGTCAGAAGGAATTATATCCGTTATTAAACATTTTCCCGGGCATGGAGATACATCTGTTGATTCACATTTGGAACTCCCTAAAGTGAATAAAAGTCTCGAGGAACTGCATAGGGTTGAACTCATTCCGTTTGAGCGTGCGATTCAAAATGGAGCAGACGTCGTCATGGTGGCACATATTTTGCTGCCGAAGATTGATCCGGAATTCCCGTCATCCATGTCACCCAAAATAATAGATGGGATTCTCCGAAATCAGTTTAAGTTTTCGGGTGTCGTAATAACGGATGATATGACAATGCAGGCAATCACGGATCATTTTGATATCGGACAGGCGGCAGTTGAGAGTGTTAAGGCAGGGAATGATATGATTTTGGTAGCTCATGATTATCATAATGTCATAACTGTTATCAAGGCTTTAGAGGATGCTGTCCATAATGGTGAGCTAACAGAGGAAAGAATTAATGAAAGTGTCAGTCGGATCATCCAGCTTAAAAGGAAGTATGATATTAGCAATAAGCAAACAGAATCCATTAACATAAGGCAGTTGAACAAAATTATGGAAACGGCATTATAGAGTTCCTGCCAGTTATGTAAATACAAAAAGGTAACCAGCAACATGTGGTTACCTGATTTTGTGCAATCAAGATAGCGAAACAAGTTGTAAACAAACAGTACTATTAATTCATAGCTTTTTGGTTTAACACATTTTCGATACCGTGTAATGCTTCCTCCATGTTTTTGGCACGGATATGGATTTTTTTATCATCCGGATATTGTTTTGCCGCATACTTATATCTTGGATCGTAGTAATATTCAAGCAACAACTGAATCGCCTCGGTATAATTGTCATTCCGCAATCCTTCATCAATTTCCTTGGCAACCGGGGTGTGGATTCGCTTTTTAATAATTTGAAATGCCTCTACAAAGTCTTGTGGGGAATTCCAAGGCTGGTAATCATCTAAAATATTCCGGATTCGTTCTTCCATTGGTAAATCAATAATTAATTGCATACCTTTTTCCTTTTTTTCATAAAGGAAATCCGGAAGTGTCACTTTGCCGATCCGTTTGCTTTCCCCTTCTACAAATACAAACGGGACATCCTTGTATTGCAATAGCTTTTCGACAAGCAGTGCTTCAAACTTTTTTTGATTGCTTGGTTGAAGCCCGATTTGTCCGAAAATCGAACCGCGGTGGTTGGCCATTCCTTCTAGATCAATTACCGGATATCCTTTTAGCTCAAGCTGCTTCAAGATTGCGGTTTTTCCAGTTCCTGTAAAGCCATTTAACACATACAGATCAGGTTTAAACTCATGTTTGGACAATTCACTAACAACCCATTGGCGGTAGGTTCGAAAGCCACCACTTAAACGATTGGCCTTGATTCCCATCAGATCAAGGACGGTTGCTGCTGTTTTACTGCGCATACCGCCGCGCCAGCAGAAAACTGTTTTAGGCGTATCTACTTTTCGGAATTTATCGATAAAGTCCGGGAGCTTTGCGGAAAAAATCGCAAGCCCCCGTTCTTTTGCTGCTTCAGGGCCGACCTGTTTGTAAATGGTACCAACCTCAGCTCGTTCTTCGGTTGTGAAGACTGGGATGTTAACACTGCCAGGGATAGTGGCCTCGTTAAATTCTTTTGGTGAACGTACATCAATTAATGTATGTGCTTCATTTTTTTGTAAGGCAAATAGGTCATCTAGTGCTATATCGTGAAACATAAATTACGTCACTTCCTCAATTCAAAAACTACAAAACAGTTATTTGTCCATTTTTGCCTTCGGTGACTTCCCCGATTATTTGCGCTTCTACACCCTTATCTTGTAGTGCTGCAAGAAGTGCATTCGCATCATCATCGGCTGCAGAAATTAATAGTCCGCCGGATGTTACCGCATCACATAGAATCCATTTATCCGTTTGATCCAATGATTCAGGGAAGGATACAATATCTTTTACATGATCAAAATTATTTTTCGTTCCACCTGGTACTGCACCTGACTCGGCGAGTTCTTTTATGCGTGGTAAAACAGGTACTTGGTCTTTTATAATGCGAATTTCAACATTGCTGCCTTTAGCCATTTCCGAAGCATGACCAAGCAGTCCAAACCCCGTAACATCTGTACATGCATGCACATCGTAGCTTTCCATTGTTTCTGCAGCTTTTTTGTTCAAGGTTGTCATCACTTCGGTAACCCGGTTTATTTCTTCTTCGCTGAGCAAATCATTTTTAATGGATGTCGAGTAAATACCGACACCAATAGGCTTCGTTAAAATTAGTTTGTCACCGGGTTTTGCTCCTGTATTGGTTCTTACTTTATCCGGATGAACCGTTCCGGTAACAGCAAGACCAAATTTTGGTTCCTTGTCATCGATTGAGTGACCCCCGACCAGAGAGACGCCTGCTTCCGCCAGTTTATCACCGGCACCTCGTAATATTTCAGCAAGAATACCTTTGTCTAATGATGAAATGGGAAATGCAACGATATTAAGTGCAGTTATCGGCTTTCCGCCCATTGCATATACATCACTGATCGCATTTGCTGCAGCAACCTGGCCAAAAGCATATGGATCGTCAACGATCGGCGTAAAAAAGTCAACCGTCTGAACTAAAGCTGTATCATCGTTTAATTTATACACACCAGCATCATCGCTCGTATCCAGCCCAACAAGTAAATTAGGATTTTTTACAGTCGGTGGCAAAGCGCGCAATACCTGTGATAAATCAGCAGGTCCAATTTTACAGCCACACCCTCCTTTTGAAGAAAGGGTTGTGAGTCTTATTGTATTTGTTTTTTCCATTTTATTGTCATCCTTCCATTAAACACGGCGATATATAATGAATAATTTAATTTTAACATAATCAAGGTCTGGAACAAGTCATAGAAGTACTAATGGGATGGTCTGTTCTACAGAAGTACTTGTAAAATAGAAAGAATTGGATTCCACTGTACTAGCTTATAAGTAAAGAAAGAAAAAGGATGAAACCTTGTCTTGGATAAGGTATGCTAGAATTAACTGTTAAACAAATTAACAAACAATACACTAGTAAAAACAAAAAGTGAGCCCCACCTTTTCTACATTAATAGCCTACGTGGCACGTAAGACTTCGAAAAGATCAAGCTCAAATCTTATTATGAGTATATACTAATTTTTTTATTTTTGGTTTTGGTAATGGTAAATTTTGATGTCGGTGAATTATCTTTTTTATAGTATTGTCCCCAAAATTATATGTTCAGGAAAGGAGAGATCCCCCAATGAATTTAGGTGCTCCAATAGCAATAGGAAATACAGCTAAAATCTATCTACATGAAAACAAGATCATTAAAGTATTTAATAACTATTTGCCGGACACGGAATCTTTATATGAAGCATATAAGCAAGAACATGCTTATTCGTGTGGACTCTCTGTACCAAAAATATTGGATGTTACGAAAATAGATGGGAAACAAGCTATAATAATGGAATATATTAAGGGTAGAACAATAGGTGATATCCTATCCGAAAACATGGAACAAGCAGAATATTACATGAATATTTCCATTGATATACAACAAAAAATTCATATGATTATCGCTAACTCTCTTGAGCCAATGTCTGAAAAATTAAGCCGTCAAATTAAATCAGCCCCTAATTTGGATAAAAGACATAAGTTTGCTCTAATGCAAAAATTGAAAGCGGTGACATTTGAGGAAAGGCTTTGTCATGGAGATTATCATTTGTTTAATTTGATTATGTCAGAGGACAAAGTGACAATTATAGATTGGGTTGATTCCAGTGCAGGAGATATACGTGCCGACATATATCGCACGTATCTTTTGTATTCACGGTTTTCAATAGCATTAGCCGATGTTTATTTGAGAAAATCCCGATCGAAATCCTGGGTGGTTAGCAATAGCAATAAAAACCGGTGAATGATCGCAATGGCAACCATAATGATAAGGGACAATTGAATATCGTAACCCCACGGGTAGTGACCCTTTGATTAAATTGTAAACATTTTCTATAGTTCATTAGTTGTGTTTTTAACAAGCACTCTATTCCTCTCTATTCCTTTACTATATAATTAAAATATTCAAATTATAAAAGGATGTGGACATGCCCATGGATTGGAGAACCTGTACAAGAAACAGTTTATTACTTGTTTTGCTTACATTTCTTGCTATTGTCCCTTTTATGGATCGGGAAGAAGGTTTATTGGTAAAGGCATCCGATGAAAATACAGAAGCAGTGTTTGACGAAAATGCCACACTGGACGAAAAGCTGGAGGCTATTCTGGATAATGAGCACCTGGATGGGACGACAACCGGTGTCAGTATCAAGAAAGCAGAAACCGGTGAATTGCTTTTCGAACAGCTTGGGGATATTCGCTTGCACCCGGCATCCAACATGAAATTACTTACTGCAGCTGCCGCATTGGAAACACTCGGAAAGGATTACCGCTTTCGTACAGAGGTTTTAACCGATGGCAATAAGAAAGGAAAGGTATTGCATGGGAACCTTTATCTCAAAGGAAAAGGAGACCCTACCTTACTGAAAGAAGATCTTGACCAGTTTGCGAAGAAATTAAAAGAATTTGGCATCAACAAAATTAAAGGCGATCTGGTCAGTGACGATACATGGTATGATGATGTTCGCCTCTCACAGGATCTAAATTGGTCAGATGAACCTTTTTACACCGGTGCTCAAGTGTCCGCATTAACATTATCTCCTAATGAGGATTATGATGCAGGGACAGTTATCGTGGAAGTGAACCCTTCCCAAAATCCCGCTAGACGAGCCGAAGTCACGGTTACACCAGAAACAAACTACGTTACAATCGTGAACAAGACAAAAATGGTAGCGGCGGATGGAGAGAAGGACATTTCTATTGAGCGGGAGCATGGATCAAATAAAATAATAGTTGAAGGGACAATGCCCGAAGATGGTTCGACCTCACGCGCCTGGTCATCTGTATGGGAACCTGCTGGCTATGTGTTAAGTGTTTTTAAAGCCTCTTTAAAGGAACAAGGGATTGATTTTATTGGGAAATCCAAAGAAAAATATAATGCAACCCCTGACGGAGCACGGATACTTACCTTTAAGGAATCAATGCCCCTGAAGGAATTACTGATCCCCTTTATGAAATTGAGTAACAATGGGCACGGGGAAATGTTAACGAAAGAAATGGGAAAGGTTGTCGGTAAGGAAGGAAGCTGGGATGAGGGCCTCAAGGTGATCAAGGACGTGGCTGAGGACCTTGGAGTTAATCCGGACACAATCCAATTGCGTGACGGTTCAGGGATGTCTCATAAAACAATGATTCCAGCCAACGATCTCACCCAGTTATTAGTGGAAGCACAGAATAAAAGCTGGTTCCCGGCTTTCAAAAAATCACTGCCAATTGCAGGCGAACCGGATCGATTAGTCGGCGGTACATTGCGTAATCGAATGACTTCAGGCCCAGCTAAAGGGAATGTTACTGCAAAAACGGGCTCTTTAACTGGTGTCTCCACCCTTTCCGGCTATGTTACGTCAAAGGATGGGGAGGATCTGGTCTTTTCCATTTTGATTAATAATTACCTTGGTTCAAGCGGAAAGATTACGGCAATAGAAGATGCTATTGCAACAACACTTGCTGAGCATGAAATGGAAGGGCAGTAGATAATCAGGCTGTTCCATCTCTTTTGGGGAGGAACAGCCTTCAAATTACTTTCTCGTTATTTCCATTAAGAACAGATTTTAGGGGAGTTATTACCCTCACCATGCCAAACAATGATTGCTAACTTTAGAATCGGAATAAAATTCAGGGGTGAACGTATGTCAAAAAGTGCTGCCAGCTTAAAAAAGAGACTGCTAGCCTTACTAGTAGATATTCTTTTGATTATCGTATATGTAATCGGTTTACTTGGGGTCACACAGTTATTGTACCATATATTTCTTGATGGGCCACCTGCAATGGGGCGTTTGGGAGAAGAACTGATCGCTTTTTCAACATTACTTTTTCCTGTTTTCTTATATTTTGTGATAACTGAGTATGGAAAAGCCAGAGCTACCTTTGGAAAACGAATGATGCATATCCATATCGATTCGATTGGTAATTTACCACTAACATTAACGCAGGTAATACTGAAAAATATCATTAAACTACTGCCGTGGCAAATGGCCCATACATTCATTTTTACAGGATTTCATAATGACTGGAATATCCCGGTTTTCGCTTTTGTCTTATTTATGGTAATTATCTATGGGTTGCCTATCTTATCCATTTTCATAATCTGCATTCGAAACGATCATTGTTCCATTCATGACTTAATTGCAAATACAATCGTTCTTGAAGGGGATTATGATACGACCTATGACCGACATAAAGATTGTCAGGATGATGAAAACAACAATATATTTTTTGGCTAATAAAAGAATTTTTTATCACAATTATTTAAAAAACCTTATTGACGTCAAAGTGTATTAACCGTATAATACATCACAAGGGTGTATTAATATCTTAATACACAGTTTTTTATGCGAATGGTGTATTACCCCCTTAATACACCATTCAATAAAGCTACACATCTGAGAAATATGGGAGCTGTGTCTATGAAAAACGCAAAGTTTAATAATCGGGATCCTGTATATGTCCAAGTCATTCGTCATTTTAAAGAAGAGATTGCAACTGGATTACTCGAACCTGGACAGGAAATTCCGTCACGACGGGAATTAGCGAATAAATTAAAAATAAATCCAAACACGGCACAACGAGCATATAAGGAAATGGAGGAGGAAGGATTGATTTATACAGAGCGCAATTTACCTAGCAGGATTACGAAAGATGAACAAATTTTAAAAACCGTTCGTGAGGAGCTTATTATGCAGGCGGTAAGTTCCTTTGTCCACGCCGTCCGTTCCATTAATGTTCCGGTTGATGAGGTGCTGAATCTGGTTAAAGAAAAGTATGCAGAGGAAGGCAAGGAACGGGAGGGAGACAACCATGATTGAAGTAAAGGATATCAAGAAAAAGTTTGGCCGTAAACAAGTGCTTAACGGGGTGTCATTTACTGCGAATAAAGGTGAGATTACTTGTTTGATTGGGATAAATGGCGTAGGAAAAACAACGATTCTCAACGCGATTATGGCACTTACGCCGATAAACGGTGGACAGATTTTAATGAATGGGGAAAGAATCACGAAAACCAGCTTTGAAAAAATCACCTTCATCCCGGATGCCATAACGATGCTGCCGCAAATGCGTATAGCGGATGCAATGGAGTTTATGAACGATTTTTATGATTGCTGGAATCCGGAACGTGCAACGGAATTACTCGGCTTCTTTAAGCTGAAAGAAACGGACCGAATAGCAGAGCTATCAAAAGGAAATACAGCAAAAGTTAATCTTTTACTTGGTTTGGCAATGGATGTTGAATTTATTTTAATGGATGAACCATTTTCCGGCATTGATATGTTTAGCCGAGAACAGATTGCGGATGTATTTACCAGTCATTTGATTGAGGACCGTGGTGTGATCATAACAACTCATGAAATAAACGATATTGAGCATTTAATCGATAAAGTTGTGTTGCTGGATAATGGAATTGTATTAAAGGAATTCAATACGGAAGAGGTTCGAGAAACTGAAGGAAAGTCTGTTATTGATGTGATGAGAGAGGTGTATCAGCCATGAAACGGTATTTGAAGCTGGTTAATTTTGAATTCAATCGTTTTGCAAAGCTATATGCGGTTTTATTAGCTATTACGGTAGTTCTCCAAATAGCAGGAGTCATTGTTAAATCAAAAAGTTATTTAAACCAGGCGAACAAAGCAATTAATGAGGATATGATACCAAAAGCACAATTTCTTTCTGAAACAGGGCCAATGAGCATGATTGACATCACTACAAGTAACTGGTTTTTTGGACCAATTGCACTTTGTATAGCAGCAGTAGCGTTTTACATCTTTTTTATTTGGTATCGCGATTGGTTTGGTAAAAATACATTTGTTTACCGGCTTTTAATGCTGCCAACTGCCAGACTGAACGTGTTTTTCGCGAAAATCACAACTATTTTATTATCGACATTCGGGTTTGTTGCACTGCAATTAATCCTGTTACCAATTGAAAGTACAATTTTAAAGTGGATGGTGCCAAAAGAGTTTCGCGTGGATTCAATTCCTCAGGAGATTATTAGAAGCATGCGCGAATTGTCCATCATCATCCCACAGAGTTTTATTGAATTTGTGCTTTATTACGGTGCTGGATTCACGGCGGTTGCGATATTGTTTACGGCCATATTATTTGAACGAAGCTATCGTATTAAAGGAATTCTAATGGGTATTGCTTATTGTCTTGTAGGAGTCATTTTTTTCTTTACGCCAGTTCTTATCGAAGAATTTTTACAGGTCAACTATTTTTATCCGCTGGAAATGCTCGGTATCGAAATTGGAATTGGAGTAATTGTCCTTGCTGTTTCTATATTGGTAAGCAGGTTTTTACTTAATAAAAAGATAAGGGTGTAGGAGGGGAAAATGATGATGAAAAAATATTGGAAGCTAATTGCGATTGCGCTGGTTTCTGTGCTCGCTATTGGAATGTTCTATATAAACTCCGTTATTGCAGCGAGCCCGTATCCGGAGTTTGTCATTAAAACAATTCAAGGCAACGAAAATGAAATAAATAACATTGTACTGAACGGTACTTATTACAATAGGTCGATAAATGAACCAATAGAGATAACAAAGGATGGTTCACATTATGCAAGCGAGCGTTCGTTTTTTGACAGGTTAAAAGGCAATCCAGGGAAACAAATGAAACAATATCAAACGGAATATAGGAACTTTATGCGAGGAAAATATCCCGATCCAGCATCCTTTGTTGAAAATAAAGACTATCTTGTATATGGAGCTATCGAATATAAACCCATTACTATGAACCCTGGGGGTTTCGAGTTTACAGTATCGATATTAAATAAGAAAAATGATAAAACCACCGATTTTGATATGGATGCACCAAATGGTAAATATCTAGGTTATATAGACGTAATAGATGTACAAATTGTTGGGGATGAACTTCAGTTAATTACACAAAGTTATGGTGAAAACAAGATGGAAATCAAACTATACAGCTTTAACATGAAAACAAACAGCTTTATCGGAGAATCACCGATTATGTCAGCAGCACAGGAACAGAAGGAAAATCGTTATGCAGATATCTCCATGTTAAATGGCACAGCCAGTAATGAGGTGTCTAAGTATATTTTTCTTAACAAGGTTATCAGGGAAGAGGTGCAACTGAATGATGGTTCATCTAATTCTAAAGAAATAGATAATGAGCTATATGTTTATAATTTGGAAACGAGAGAAAAAGAGGCTGTGAAATTGCCAAAGGAGCTTCAAGTCCAAGAGAAAATATTTGATGGTTCAACGATCTACAGTATGAAAACGGACGAAAACGGGATTGTTGTTACCCCCTATAATATAGAAGATAAAGCGGTTCAAGCTAAATTTACGATTAAGCAGCCACAAATCGATAAAGATGCAGAATCTTTTAAAGCAATTAAAGGCGGGAAATTATACGTGCTTGTTCATGGCACAGATGAGAACAAAACAGCAACTTTAACTATCGTGAGCTTGGAAACGGGAAAATCACTTTATCAAGGGGAAATAGTCAAAGCTAAACCAGCTGCTGAATTTGATAACTGTTCATTGTATTTAGGTGATATGGAAATCGAATAATGAAACACTATAAAGGGGTTTGCTTTGAGTCATAAAAAGCAAATCCTGCTTTCTAAGCTGAACTGAACTGAAAAGTAAAAGCGACTTATAGATAAATCTTTTATTGAATTTAAGAATCGGAGGATAAACATTGATAACCGTAAAACAACTTAGTCATCACTTTGAAGTAGGAAAAAAAGGGCAAAAGACTATTTTGCCAGTACTGAAGGATATATCCTTTCATGTGGAAAAGGGAGAGATAGTTGCCATTGTCGGTAAAAGTGGATCCGGGAAATCGACATTGCTCAATTTGATTAGTGGTTTTATCCAGCCAAGTGAAGGAGAAATCTGGATTAACGATCAGCGGGTAACTGGATTCACAGAGGCACAATTTGCTGATTTTCGGTTAGAGCATCTGGGGTTTATTTTTCAAAGCTTCCAGTTGATTCCAAGTATGACAGCCTTTCAAAACATTGAACTGCCATTAACGTTTCAAGGGATGGATGCTGCAAAAAGAAAAGAATTAACGAAGGAAATGCTGGACAAGGTTGGGTTAATTGATTTTCAGGATCATTATCCAAGTGAATTATCCGGGGGACAGCAGCAGCGGGTTAGTATTGCAAGGGCGTTAGTATTAAATCCGCCATTAATTCTTGCTGATGAACCGACTGGCAGCTTGGACAGTGAAACAGAAGCGGATTTATTACAGTTTATCCAGCAGTTGAATCGTGAGTTGGGGACCACCTTTCTAATTATTACACATGATGATGCAGTTGCAGGGATCGGCAACCGCAGTCTTACCATAGCGGATGGCAGACTTTTGGAAGATGGTGATAGCTTATGAGATTAAAAGATCGGTTTTCATTTGTCGGACAAAATATTAAAAAGAACAAGGTCAGAACTTTTATGACCATTTTAGCTACGGCAATGGGCTGCGCATTTCTCATTGTGCTGGCTTCCATTGGCTATGGATTACAGCAAACAGTCGTTGATGACACGATGGAGCAGCAGATTGTTACCCAAATCGACGTCCATGGCCATGAGGGTAAAGATGGTAATTATCAGCCATTAACGGTGAGTGACATTGAATATATGGAATCGATTGAAGGAGTAAAAGCTGTTACCAGAAAGAAAAACCTGCAGCAAATGCCGGTTTACCAGATAGAAGATTACCAGATAGAGGCAGAAACAGTGGTAGCTGATTTTCCATCTGAATTAAAATCCGGTTTGGAACTGCATGAAGGGCGGCTGCCAAAGGAGGATAATGAAATTGTTGTCGGCTATGATTTTGCCAATTATCTTCATTCCGAATCTGACGGCGAGGCCATATATGATGAAGAAGGAAAGTTAAAAAAGGAATATCAATACAAGGGGAAGCTGATTGGTAAGACAATAAAGATGACAGTCAGTAAAGGGGAGGAGGCTGGCAAGGAGCAAACACAGACGATTCCATTAAAAATTGTGGGTATGACGGAAAAGCCGACAAGGGAATGGATGGAGGATGCGAAAGTATACATTTCTCAACAAGTCCTGGTGGAGGTGGAGGCCTTCACTGGTACTGCAAAAGGGGTTATCCCAGATTCGGATTATGAGGCAGAGGACGATTCAAATACATTTGATGATGTAAAGGTCTATGCTAAAAATCTCGAGGGTGTAGAGGCCATCTCAAAACAATTGGATAATGCAAACTATGCAACGTACTCTGTTGTTAGTGAAATGAAGCAGATTAACGTACTCTTTACAATTGCAAAAGCCGGCTTGATCCTGGTTGGAACAATCGCCATTGTAATCGCGTCGATTGGCATCTATAATACGATGACAATGGCGGTAACGGAGCGTGCACCCGATATCGGGATTATGAAAGCAATTGGTGCCAATCCAAAAACAATCAAACAAATATTTCTACTGGAGAGCAGTTATATTGGGATTATTGGAGCCATTATTGGGACAATCGTTGCTTATGGTGTGAGTCTATTGGTTAATAGCGGGCTGCCACTAATATTGGAAATGGCTTTTGATGAAGAACTTCCAGAAGGTTTGAAGTTCTCGTCAATCCCTGCAACACTTGTTTTAATAGCGGTCGGGATCTGTTTACTTGTTACCATTCTATCAGGAATGCGCCCAGCTAAGCGTGCAACCAAAATTGATGTATTAAAAGCAATGCGACGAGAGGTATAATTTGATATACTTGGGAGCGCCATCAGGGCGCTTCCATTCTTTTTCTTACAATTACGTAAGGTTTTGTAAGGAGATTCAATAGGATGGATTCTGTTTTTGTTTGTAAAATAAAAATTGCATGCTAGGTTTTATCGTTAAATGGAAAAATTAGTAATTGGAATTGAGAAAACTGGAACCTTTTTACGAATAAGGCGTATTACAAACATCGAAATAAGTTAGTATTATAGATTCTATTTTTGTAATTACGGGGGATGTTTATTGCTGGGGGAGGGATGTTTATGATTAAAAATAAAGAACAATGGACTAGATTCGGTAAAATTGCATTCATGATTGGTGTTATGGCCATTATATTTTTTCAGGGGAAGAAAGAGCTGCAAAATATTTCTTTAAAAGAAGCACTGAAAATCGTAAATCAAATTTCTATTGTACACGTAGTTATCATAATAATTGTTGCATTGATTTCAGTCGGAACCATGTTTTTCTATGATTATTTCTTTATTCGATCACAGCACCTAAAGGTAAAAAAGACGAAGATATTCGGTGTATCCTGGATAGCGAATTCTTTTAACGGTATATTTGGGTTTGGTGGACTAGTTGGTGCCGGTATTCGTGGTATGTTATATCGAGAGTATACAAAAAACAGCAGTGACCTGGCAAAAGGCATTGCCTGGTTGGCTCCGGCCGCTGCCATGGGACTCTCTTTTTTCTCGTTTTTGGCATTGGTCGGGCTATTCCCTATCAAGGAAATGCTTGCTGAAAAAAGCTGGTTATTTCTTGTACTATTAGGAACATCGTTACTTACACCTATTTATATTGGTTTATCAAGATATCGAAAGTCAACCTATTTTTCTCCTTTAATCACGATTCAGTATTCTATCGTTTCGATTATGGAATGGCTCGGTGCGGGCGTTGTCCTTTATTTAAGCTTTGTTTTTGTTGATATAAAGTTAACATTTTTACAAGTATTTGGCATTTTTATCGTTGCCGCTGTAACAGGATTTATCAGTATGGTTCCTGGCGGGTTCGGATCGTTTGATTTGGTCGTTTTATTGAGTGGAGAAGTATACGGCATAAATTCGGAAATGCTGCTAACAGCACTTTTACTGTATCGCTTTGCTTATTATTTGGTACCATTCGTAATAGGCTTGATTTTATCATCGGTAGAAGTAACTTCAACTGTCATGAAAAAGTCCGAAGACAACTATATGATTACTTCGATTGTGGAAATATCAGGCGTACTGTGGGCATTACAGCGTCGCGTGTTTAATAAATTGGGAAATTGGTCGTTATCACTTTTAGCTTTTATCACTGGCTATTTTCTTATTGTTGTTCCAGTTGTCGATATTATTACCATCCACGGACTGGGAAAATCAAAACTTTCGTTGTTTACACTTGATTCTTACAATTTGGCTTTGTTTGTCTGTGGTATTACACTCTGGTATTTTATGAAGGAACAATATTATCGGACAAAGCGATCTTTGCATATTCTGACCGTAACATTGATCATATCTACTATTCTATTACTTTTTCAATCGGAAAATATTATTATCGGTCTAATGGCGGCGGCTCATTTGATTGTTCTTGTTTTATTACGGAAACAGTTTAACCGGCAAAGTTTGCCATTCACCTCAGCCAGTGTTCGGTGGTTAGTTTATTTGTGTGGCATCTGCTTCATTCTGTTCGTTGTTTTAGTTCGGGAAAGCTTACTGTTCGTTGATTATAATAAACCTTTATATGGTGTATTTAGCATCGGATTTTCCGGATGTCTGCTTGCCTTCCTATATGTATTGCTAAGTATTATCATTTATGAAAAAAGTCATCAAATAGTGATTGGCGAAGCATATAGTGATGAAAAGTTAACCGGGTTTTTACAAAAATATGGCGGTCATTCCTTAAGCCACTTAGGTTTTTTAGGGGACAAGCGGATGTTTTTTAGTGATGACCGGAAAGCGATGCTCCAATTTGCAGTTACAGGGAAAAATATTATTGTTTTGGGAGATCCGCAAGGCGATAAAAAGTCCTTTGAAAATGTGTTAATTAAACTAAATGAGGCAGCCGATTATTTTGGTTACCGCTGCATCTTTTATCAGATAAGTGAAGAACTATTGCCATTGTACCATGATCTTGGATTTCTCTTTTTCAAGCTTGGCGAAGAAGCGGTAGTAGACCTTGATTCATTTACCATATCCGGAAAGAAGAAAGCAGGACTGCGATCAACCTTTAATCGTTTTGAGAAAAATGGGTATACATTTTCTGTTAACGACCTGCCATTATCGGATGACTTTTTACAGGAAATGAAATATGTCTCGGATGAATGGCTTGGCAAAAAACGGGAAAAACAGTTCTCGTTAGGGTATTTTGATAAGGATTATTTAGCTCGGACACCGATTGCTGTGTTACGCGATAAGGAAGGTACGATGATAGCTTTTATGAATATTATGCCTACTTATCAGGAGGGTGTAGTTTCTGTTGACTTAATGCGCTATCTTCCGGACGCGCCAGGCGGAGCAACAGATGTAATGTTTATCCATCTGTTTCAATGGGCGAAGGAAAAGGGCTACACCAAATTCAATATTGGGATGGCGCCATTATCGAACGTAGGATGTACAAAACATTCCTTTTTACGTGAACGAATTGCGGAAGCGGTGTTTAACAATATCCGTTATATGTATAAGTTTAGCGGGCTAAGAAACTTTAAAAATAAATATCATCCAGAATGGTCGGGGAAATATTTAGCCTATCGGAAAAATTATTCATTGGCTTCCATCATGCTTCAGATTACAAAGCTGATTAGTAAAGGTGGAAAATCATTTGGACCTAGGGATAGTTTGAAAGAGGATACTGATTCTGAAATTGTTAAGAAGAAAATTAGAAACGCTATGTAAAGAAAGGAAGCATGCTAGCAGCTGGATCCGGACATGGCCTATCCTAACATAAGTGGAATATAACCCGGATTCTTATACTTTCTTTCCTATTGAAAAACCTTGCTTAAGAGGATTCTCTAAGCAAGGCTTTTTCACGCTCTTTTAGTAGTTCAGTCTAATACACCTCATAATTTTGTCCGGTTTGTGCTCCCAGAACACTTTTTTTATAAGCCAATGCCACACGATGTGCGGGAACAGGTTCAAAACCTTGAAAGAAACTTTCTAGCCTTTCCCATGATTCCTGAACGGCATTTGGACTAACACTATTGATGCGAATCCCTCTAGGCATTTCGACTGCAGCTGATTTTACAAATGCTTTTACACCGCCATTTGCCATGGCAGCGGAGGCGCCTTGCCGGATTGGGTCATCCATCATGATACCGGTTGTTAATGTGAAGCTGCCATGATCTGTAACATGGTTTAATCCTAGTAACACCAAGTTAATTTGCCCTTTTAATTTACTTTCAATGCCTTTTTCATTTATTTCCGGTGTTAATTCTGTAATAGGGGCAAAATTGGCACCGCCCGAGGCATTTACGACCGCATCGATGCTGCCAACTCTCTCGTACATTTCTTGAATACTTTCTGTGGAGGTAATATCAACCTTTACGTCAAATCCATTCCTCCCAGCGCAAATAATCTCGTGATCAGCCTCCAATGCTGTCTTAACTTCTTTGCCAATTGTACCGCTTGCACCAATAAGTAATATTTTCATGTTTTTAAACCTCTTTTCCTTTCCGTTATATCATATCACATGTCCTGTATTTCACAGTCTAACATAGTGTATTCGCATCGTTCACGATTTTATGATAAAGAACAACTTACATTAGGGCTTGATCTCACTTATATCAGAAAACAAGGAAATGTGGCTGGATCATTAACCAGCCACATTTTTATAAATTCTGCCCACCTTCTCATCCAGCAATTGGAGGTGTACAATTCGGGCCTCGCGTAAATATTCTTTTCCCTCGACAAAAAGCAATAGAACAGGGACAGTGAAAACGGAAAACTCACCTGCAGTTTCTGGCACCTGATCAGCATTGATATGGCCCGGTTTAATTTCTGGGTAATGACTCATTAATGCTTGTACTTGTGGGAATAATCCATGACAAACACTGCAGTCGGGGCGGGAAATGAATAAGAAGGTGAGGGAGTGGCTTTGCACGAAATTTTTTACCATCGCTATTGAGGTCAATTGTTTAAATTCCCGCATAGCAAAACCTCCAACTAATAATAAAATTTACATTGCATGCCAAACGTTAAAGTAGTATAATGAACGTATTATTGCTATTTTTATAAAATAGTCAATAAATATCCTATATAAATTTTACCATGTTTATTATGGTAAGTCAACAGATAAGTTTTGTGAAAATAACGGAGGCGATCAAATGGGTGTAAAAAATCAGAGTCGTGAAGCAGAGCAGCAACGTGTGGATACGGTGATCCTTGAAATTAAGGCGAAGGAAAAGGAGCTTTATACCAAGGCATCGGGGCTAAAGGAAAGTGTGATCAATCTCCGAAAAAACTTTTGGGAAGACGTAACCGTTAATTTAGATGAGCCTGACGATGTCATTGAAACCCAGGCAAGTATTAAACAGCAGGCGGAGTTATTATCGGAAAGGGAAAGATTTCACGGGAAAATTGGTGAGGAATTAAAGACATTAAAAAGATTGGAAAACTCCCCGTATTTTGGACGGATCGATTTTCTGGAAGCTGGTCAAACAGAAAGCGAACCGATCTATATTGGTATTGCCTCGTTGATGGATAAACATGATGAGAACTTTTTAGTCTATGATTGGCGGGCACCGATCTCGAGTCTTTACTATGATTTTTCTCCAGGTAAGGCGAAGTACGAAACAATAGAGGGAACGATCTGCGGCGAAATGACGTTAAAAAGACAATTTATTATTCGTAATGGTTTGCTAAAAGGTATGTTTGATACAGGTATTACGATCGGGGATCAATTATTGCAGCAAGCGCTCGGAAATAATGCCAGTACCTCCATGAAAAGCATTGTTGCAACCATTCAAAGGGAACAAAATAAGATTATTCGGGATGAAAAAAGTAAGTGCCTCATTGTTCAGGGAGTAGCTGGAAGCGGAAAAACGTCTGCCGCCTTACAGCGCGTAGCTTATTTGATGTATCGATATCGCGAGACGCTACATGCAGAAAATATTGTCTTGCTTTCACCAAACCCATTATTTAGCAGTTATGTTTCCAATGTACTTCCAGAATTAGGCGAAGCAAATATTAGGCAAATTACCTTCCAAGAATATCTGGAAGCAAAAATGACTGATAAACTTGTTGTAGAATCACCATTTCAACAAATGGAATATAGCTTAACAGAGGAAAATGATGAAGCTTGCACAGTAAGAAGAAAAAGTATTGATTATAAATCGAGTTTAACATTTAAGTCGGACTTGGATGAATTCATTTCCCAGCTGCAGAATGAAGGATTGTTATTCCGAAATATAACTTTCCGAAAACAAGTGATTATTGCAAAAGAGGAAATACGTGATTACTTTTACTCATTGGATAATTCCATCTCCATCCCAAATAAAATGGAGCTTGTGGCAAAGTGGCTGCTAGCCAAGATCCGCAAAACCGAGCGAAAAGAGAGGAAAAAAGATTGGGTTATGGATGAAATCGAATTATTAAGTAAAGAGGATTTCTTACACGTATACAAGGAACTGCAAAAACAGGAGCATATCGATGATTCCGGGAGGGAAGAAGAATATCTGAGAAGGAAAGTGACAGCAAGGGCATTTGCAGGTATTAAAAAACGGGTTAAGCGATTGGATTTTGTTAACGTATTAGCCACATATAGAGCTTTTTTTAAAATGTGGGACCCGAAGAACGCACCCGATGAGTGGGAGAAGATATGCGCACAAACGGCAGTGGATCTGTCACGAAAGTATATCACATGGGAAGATGCCGCGCCATACCTGTATGTGAAGGAAAGATTGATAGGTGAGCATTCAGACAGATCGGTTCGTCATTTATTCATCGACGAGGCTCAGGATTACACTCCGTTTCAGTTTGCGTATATCCGGCATATCTTTCCATATGCGAGCATGACTTTACTGGGAGATGTGAATCAGGCAATATTTACGCATACGATGCAAGGAAGCCCGCTGATTCCATCGAATTTGGAAGAAGGGGTAGAAAAAATAGAAAAAATTACCCTTACGAAAAGTTACCGCTCGACCAAACAGATTGTGGAGTTTACAAAACATTTTGCTCCAGGTGGAGAGATGATTGAACCGTTTAATCGGGAAGGAAATAAGCCAGAGCTTATCGAACTGGGTGATCAGGCTGGTATAAAGGGACAACTGAATAGAAAAATAAATGAATTAAAGGCTGCCGGACATGAAACAATAGCGATTATCACGAAAACACAGGAGAAAAGTGATACGATCTATGATATGTTAAAAGAAGATCTGTCAATAGTGCAAATTAATGAAGAATCCCGTTCTTTCCAAAAAGGAATCCTGGTTCTGCCAGTTTACCTTGCCAAAGGAATTGAATTTGATGCGGTGATTATTCCGGATGCATCCTTCGTTTCATACCACTTGGAGTCAGATCGGACGCTTTTTTATACTGCTTGCACAAGAGCAATGCATGAACTGGTTCTAATGACAGATGGAAATAAAAGCCCGTTCATAATGGAATCGCCGAAAGATAAATATGACGTGCGTGCAATCTGAGGGTTATTATCATTATAAGGATCAGATAGAATAATAAATAAGCAATCGAAAGGGAGTGTTGTTCGTGAATGTAGTTCATTGGTATGATTGGATAACACCGACTAATCCGTTTGTGGCAGTGCTTTTGAGTATGTTATTAATTCTTGGGGTGGCCATTATTGCATGGTTTGAAGATACAAAGAATTTTAAAACGCCTATTTTAATCTTAATTACCGGATTTATCTTCTCGATAGTTGGTGTCTTTTTTCTTCATTCAATCGGGTTTTATAAGTAGAAGTTAGATCAAACGTTTGTTTAAATGTTTTAGGGAGGAAATACTTTTTCCGTTGTAAGTAATGTAATGGCGGAGAAGGTGGGATTCGAACCCACGCGACGCAGAGCGCCCTAACGCATTTCGAGTGCGTCCCCTTCAGCCGGGCTTGGGTACTTCTCCGGAAAAGAAATGATGCTGGTGAGAGGATTCGAACCTCCGACCCCTTCATTACGAGTGAAGTGCACTGCCAGCTGTGCTACACCAGCGTTTAAATGTATCTTAAAGGCGTGTTTAAAAATCTTCCGCTTATCATTTGATGGGTTTTTGAACATTCCTTAAAGTCACATAGAGTATAATAATACATTTTTCGTATTTCTTCAATAGATTTGCTGTAATTTTTTAGCCCGTGCTATCACATTTAATGGTTCGCGGGCTTTTTGCGAAATTTTGACCTGTGTCAAGGAATCCATTGTAGTTCTCGATTATGCTAAAGATACAGTAAAACAAAGGAGAGATACTACATGAAAACAGTTAAATTTCAATTAGAACCGTTAACATGCCCGACATGTATTAAGAAAATAGAAGGGGCGCTTGGTAAACAGACAGGTGTTCAAGAAGCGAAGGTACTGTTTCATTCCAGTAAGGTTAAAGTGACGTTTGATGAAACACATGTTGAAGTGGAAACATTACGAACAATTATTGAAAAACTGGGATACCCGGTTTTATCAGAAAAGATCGCATAGCAGTTCGGAAGGCTCTATTCAGCATTCCGATCATAGAAAGGGATGATACGAATGGAAAAGATAAAGAAGTCCCACATTGTAATGGTTTCGGGAATGCTTCTAGGTATTGCATTTTTATTTTATTTGCTAAAACTATTGCTCTGGAGAGATGCTGCATTAATTTTGGCAACGGTTGTGGCAGGGTATCCAATTGTAAAAAAGGCCGTTCAAGCGGTACGAATGCGTGCATTTAGCATTGAACTGCTTGTAATAATAGCGGTAGTGGGTGCTTTGATTATTGGAGAATATGTAGAGTCCGCGGCAGTAACTTTCCTATTTTTGTTCGGGGCGTATTTGGAAACTCGTACGTTAGAAAAGACACGGAACTCGTTAAAAACATTGATGGATATGGTACCACTTGAAGCAACCGTATTGCAGGGGGGACGGAAGGTAATATTGCCTATTGAAAATATCGTAAAGGGAGATCGAATTCTGATTCAATCAGGTGAAAAAATTGCGGTTGATGGAAAGGTAGTAGAGGGGCAGGGATTTATAAATCAAGCAACGATAACCGGTGAATCGGTACCAGCTAATAAAAAAAGGGGAGATACTGTATTTGGTGGAACAATCCTTGATAATGGCTATCTAGAGGTTGAAGCGGAAAAGGTGGGTGATGATACAGCATTTGCCAAAATTATCGAATTGGTGGAGGAGGCCCAGGAAGCAAAAGCAAAAACGCAAAGGTTTCTTGAACGATTTGCCAATGTTTATACACCAGGAATTCTAGTTTTATCGGTAATCGTATTTCTGTTCACGCAAAATATAGAACTAACTTTAACATTTCTGGTAATTGCTTGTCCTGGTGCCCTTGTCATTTCGGCTCCAGTATCCCTTGTGGCGGGTATTGGAAATGGCGCAAAGGCGGGAACCTTGGTCAAAGGCGGGGAAGTGATGGAGAACCTGGCGAAAATGGATGTTGTTGTATTTGATAAAACGGGAACATTAACAAAAGGAAAGCCCGAAGTTACAGGTGTGAAGGGCTTCGGAATGAAGGAAGATCAGCTAATAAAGCTGGCAGCTGAGGTAGAGGCACGTTCGGAACACCATTTAGGACGAACGATTGTAAAAGAAGCCAAAAATAGAGATATGGTACTCACGAATCAGCCATTCAATTTTGCAGTAAAAAAAGGTCAAGGTATAACCGCAACGCTTGATAAGAAGCATGTAGTCATTGGAAATAGAAAATTATTAGAAAATAATGGTACCAGGGTTAATAATGATGCCTACTCATTTGCAATACAGGAAGAAAAATATGGGAATACAGTCATTTTTGTGGGTGTTAATAACCAGCTGGCAGGGATTATTTCGATAGCAGACCAGATCCGCCGCGAGGCCCGTGAAACGATCGAACACTTGCGGGCATTGGGAATAAAACAAACAATTATGTTAACAGGTGACAACAAACATTCCGCAAAAAAAGTGGCGGATCAACTGGGAATTGATCGCGTGTTTGCTGAAATGCTGCCGGAAGATAAAGTTGCCCAGATTAAACAATTAAAAGCGGAAGGAAAACGGGTAGCGATGGTTGGGGACGGAATCAATGATGCACCAGCAATTGCACTAGCCGATGTGGGGATTGCAATGGGGGCGGTCGGAACTGACGCAGCAATGGAAACGGCAGATGTTGTTTTAATGGGCGACAACCTTGCCAAAATTCCATACACCTATCGTTTGGCAAAAGCAACTGTCCGGAACTTGAAGCAAAACATGTTCTTTGCAGTCGGTACGGTCGGGTTACTATTGGCGGGGGTGCTCTTTGGCAAAGTATTCCTAGCATCCGGCATGCTAATTCATGAATTGAGCGTATTAATTGTCATCCTGAACGCTATACGACTTGTACGATTTGGGAAAAGGAATAAGAAACGGATCTGGCCTATTAACGGAAAATTAGCTAAGGCATAAATGTAGTGGCTGTCATGTTATCGAAGTACCTTTTGCATGACAGCCTCCACTATATATGAGCGCACAATCTATTAAGGCAGCGCAACGTAGAATCGATCGAGTGCCGTTCAAAATCGATGGGTACAATCCAACATCGATTGAGTGCCGTTCAGAATTGACCGGGCGCAAGCCAGAGTCGATCGAGTGCCGTTAAAAAACGATCGAGCACAAGCCAAATTCCATCAAGTGAAGCTCAAATCAATCGAGTACAATACTTATTTTTGAAACATCTCTACTTGAAAATCCACTTTTTTATTTTCTTGCTTCTCATAGCCTTTCATATAATCAATTCTGCGTTGGGCGGATGCTTGCGATACTTGTTCATCTGCATGATAGGACGAGCGGACAAGTGGGCCTGACTCACAGTGACGGAAGCCTTTCTCCAAAGCAATTTCCTTTAGCTCGGCAAACTCATCCGGGTGGTAATAGCGCTCTACCTTCAAGTGTTTTTTCGTTGGCTGTAAGTATTGCCCGATTGTCATAATGTCCACATCGTGTGCCAAGAGATCATCCATAGCCTGAATAATTTCTTCTTTTTCTTCTCCAAGCCCCACCATAATACTTGATTTCGTTGGTGTGTTTGGGGCAATCTCTTTAACACGCTGCAGCAATTGCAGGGAACGATCATACATCGCCCGTGCGCGGACACGCTTCGTTAATCGGCGTACGGTTTCAATGTTATGGTTAAAAATATCCGGCTTACTATCCATTAATGTATGAAGGCTATCATAATCACCCTTCATATCGGATGGAAGGATTTCAATGGTACAGCCAGGGTTCTCCCGGCGAATGGCTCGAACCGTTTCAGCAAATACGGCTGCCCCACCATCATTCAAATCATCCCGCGCTACTGCTGTAACTACCACATGCTTTAATCCCATAATAGCCACGGATTCAGCGACCCGTGCAGGTTCCCCCCAATCAAGCTCATTAGGTAACCCGGTTTTTACTGCACAAAAGCGGCAGCCGCGTGTACACGTATCCCCTAAAATCATAAATGTTGCCGTTTTACGCTCACTCCAGCATTCGTGGATATTCGGGCAGCGGGCTTCTTCGCAAACGGTGTTTAACTTTTTATCGCGCATTAACTTTTTAAGGCCTCGATAGGATTGGTTTGTATTGATTTTTGTTTTCAGCCATTCCGGTTTTCGTATGTATTCTTCTTGTTTAGCCATTTTACACGCTCCTTAATTGATGTTTGAAGTTCCATTCGTTTGTGTTGTATTTCTTCTCAGCAAGCTGGTATACTTCATCCCATTGCTCATTGGTTAATGCAAATGGAAATAGTTCTATGTCTACTCCTGTTTCAAATCCTGTTTTAAACGCGTCTTTCATGGTGTCAATTGAAATAGGTACATTAGACTCTTGACTGATCGTTGTTGCTTTCTTATCAAATGCCCTTCTGTTTCTTTCCCGTAGTTCTTCGCTCGGAAAACGGAACAGATCGAAAAGCATGATTTTATCAATCGATCGTGGTATCGACCCGTGCTGCAGCAGTACTCCTTTTTGACGAGTTTGTGCATTTCCAGATATTTTCTTTCCATTCACCATTAATTCATATAATGCAGGTTTTTCAAAGCATACGGCAGAACGGCTCTTGTTTGATTTCGTTGTTTCCGCATAATTTACTGTAATCCCGAGCTTTTCATACCCTGCAAAAATCCCCTTCGATAGTATGTAATAAGCTTCTCCAACTGAAGCCGGGATATAGGGCTTATCTTCCGCAATAATGATGCTGTAAGTTAGCTCATCATCATGCAAAACAGCGCTTCCTCCAGTCAACCGTCGAACGAGTGGAACCTGATAACGATCTAATGCTGGTAAATCAATTGCTTTATCAACATTCTGAAAATAGCCAACGGACAGGCTTGGTGCAGACCATTGATAGAAACGTAAAATTGGAGGTGTTTTCCCCTCACTATGCCAATGAAGCAACAACTCATCCAACGCCATATTCACTATGGCATCGTGTATCCCAGTATCGATAAATCCCCATTCATCACGCACATGTATCGCCTCCTCGTTTTGTTATGTTATGTCCTGAAATACGTGGAAGGGTGATAAAAAAACAAAAACCGCTCCCCAGTGGAATGCAGCTTTGGTTGTATGTACAATTAGTTCCATGTTACATACAGCTACACTTCCCCACGCTGGTATTACCTAGATCGGGTGCAAAGGGTCAGAACGAAAATGTTCTTCTCAGCTCTTGAAAGCTCCCCTAGTGAATTTGTTGATATTTTTTAAACTATTTATATGGTAAAGGGATTCATACAGATTGTAAAGCAAATTGGAAATTTTAGCTGTTTGGATTACCTTCTTACGGTATAATAAAAGTTAACGATTCCAGGATTAACAACCTTTGATCAAAGACATGTCTTTAAAAAGCACAGATGAACAGGAAAGAAGAATTGTCACCTGATAAAGTTGCATTAAGAAAGGAGAGAACGATTATGGAAGGGTTGCAGCGAATGATTGCCAGCATTGATTACATTGAGAAAAATTTAGACGCTGACCTCCCTATTGAACATGTGGCAATGGTTGCATGTATGTCTAGATTTCATTTTCAGCGAATGTTTCATATGTTGACGGGTGTGACCGTTGCTGATTATATCAGACGCCGAAGATTAACCTTGGCTGCTCAGGAATTAACGCATTCGAAAAGCAAAGTAATTGAGATTGCGTATAAGTATGGCTACGAGACTCCGGAGTCATTTTCCAAGGCGTTTCGTAAACTGCATGGTTTAAGTCCATCAGCCGCACGCCGTTACAATCAATCGTTGAAGGCATTCCCTCGTCTCTCTTTTCAAATTCAATTAAAGGGTGATGAAGAAATGAATTACAGAATTGTTGAGAAGGAAGCGTTTCGGGTTGTTGGAAAAGGAATACGTACGGCAACAATTGATGGTCAAAACCATCGTGATATTCCAGCTTTTTGGGATGAATCGAACAGGAACGGATTTACGGAGAAGCTCGTAAACGATTGTGGTTCAATGGGATTACTTGGTGTATGTATGGAATTTGATAAACAGCAAGAAGAATTAACTTATTTTATTTGTGCTGAACGGAGTAATCAAGCGGTTCCTTCCGATTGGGAGGAAAAGGAGATTCCGGCATCAACGTGGGGGTTTTCCAGGCGATCGGTCCGGTGCCGCATGCGATTGAAAAGATATGGGATCGTATTTTTTCCGAATGGTTTCCCTCAACCGGGTATGAGCATGTTGATGCACCGGAAATAGAAGCTTACCCGCCAAATGGCGATGTAACGGCTGAGGATCATTGTTGTGAAATTTGGATTCCAATTGTGAAGAAGTGATGTTTATTAATAGCAGACACTCAAACGAAAGTCTGAATGTCTGCTATATATCGCAGTTTTATCTCAGCCAATAATGAATCTGATAATTGTCTTCTCAAATCCATGCAATAATTCGAATAATTTGTTTTTCTCCCAAACCAAATGTAGTATATAAGAAATTCATCATATGCTAGATTAGAAGAATGGGCGGCTAGAGAGGGGAAGGACAGCATTGGACAAAATAGTAGATATACAGAATATTTCATGGAAAAGGCACGGGGAAACGATTATATCGGATATCAGTTGGGGGGTCTCAAGAGGGGAACACTGGGCAATTCTTGGACTGAATGGTTCTGGAAAAACGACATTATTAAATATGATAAACGGCTACATTTGGCCGACGACGGGAAAGGTTAGTGTATTGGGGAAACCGTTTGGACAAACTGATATTCGGGAATTACGGAAATCAATTGGCTGGGTCAGTTCCTCCCTTCAAGAAAGAATGAAGGGGCTAGAGACCGTCGAAGATATAATCGTTAGCGGGAAATTTGCTTCCATCGGGTTGTACGAAAATCCAACAGAAGCTGATGTTGTAAAAGCCTGCAAGCTTATGGAGCAGCTTCAATGCAGTCATTTGCTAGGAAGAACCTATCAAACCTGTTCGCAGGGGGAGAAGCAAAAGATTCTTATCGCACGTGGTTTAATGGGATCACCAGAGTTATTGATATTAGATGAGCCGACGAACGGTCTTGATTTTATTTCCCGTGAGGAGCTAATGTCTTCCGTTAATCAATTAGCTGTACAGGAGAATGCACCAACGATCCTGTTTGTAACCCATCATATAGAAGAAATATTACCTGTTTTCACGCACACCCTATTATTAAAGCAGGGAACAGTTTATGCGAAAGGGAAAAGGGAAGAAATGTTAACCGGCGGACATTTATCACGTTTTTTTGATTTGCCTGTCCAAATTGACTGGAGTAACGATCGGGCGTGGATGACGCTTTAATTGCGGAATCAAAAGCAAAAAAGGTCTCCGTCAAGGAAGACCTTTTTACTACTTTCTGTCCTCAAATTCAAGTTTCGTATTATCTTTAAAGGTAATTTCGACTTCGAATTTGGTGTAATCATCTGGCAGGTCAAACGCTTTTAAGACCTGACTAATTGCATCGTCTTTTTTCGTGTCTTGAGTAATGGAAAGTTTTTTGACTTTTGGATATAGGTCATTAAAGGCCTCTTCACCCTTTTCATAAACATCATTCACCGAATCCTCTATTTTTGCATCAATGAACTCAGAGTTGTGCTCCCGTTCAATTTCTGCCTCATATTCTTGATTCTTGCCATAGCCAACTTCCAATTCGATATCAGTATAATCCAGTTGCCCCATTTTTTCGGACATATCTGTGTTGCTATCGTTGTTATTCATCGTATTATCTGGTTGTTTCGGATTACTATTTTGGGCTTGATTGTTGGAAGCGGCATTGTCGTTATCAGAGGCCCCGCCATTATCATTTTGCTGGCTGGCGCATGCAGCTAATAATAATGCAATTGATAGTGTAAAAATAATCTGAATGAAGCGTTTCAATCCTAACTCCTCCAATGTATCATTGTTATTACTATTTTGCCTATTTCCAGGTAATTTAAACGTTGCTTCTAAAAATATAATAGGCGGGGGAAATGTTTCACTTTTATAAAAAAGTACATCTACTGCTGTCTATTTCAGCATGTAGATGCACTTTTTTCTTTAGCGAGTACTGGAACTGCTAATGCTTGTATTATAGATACTTCCCTGGATTAACCGTTTAACCTCATCGATCTTATCTTGATATAACAATTCCACGATTTTACTTCCAACAATAACCCCATCACAAGCTGATCCCAATTCCCTTCCCTGTTCCGGGTTTGACACGCCAAATCCCGCCAAAACAGGAACATCGGTTATTTCTTTCAGATCCCGTAAATAGTTTATTACATTCGCCTGATGAGCGGCTCTTGCTCCGGTCGTACCTGTAACCGAAACAGCGTATAAAAAGCCTTCTGTCCGTTTGGCTATTTCCCGAAGGCGTTCTTCCGGACTGGTTAAAGCGGCCAAACGAATCAATGCGATCGACTTTTCCTGTAAATAGTCAACCACAAGTGCTTCTTCTTCAAGCGGCAAATCAGGAATAATCAACCCATCGACGCCTGCTTTTTCACAATCTGCCGCAAACTTTTCAATACCATATTTATAGATTGGATTTAAATAGGCCATAAATATAATTGGCATGCTAAGCTTGTTCCTAAAGCCTTCTAGTGTCTCGAAAACAGAAGTGAGCGTTGTCCCGTTACGTAACGCCCGGATTCCTGCATCTTGAATGGTTGGACCGTCTGCTACTGGATCAGAAAAGGGGATACCAAGCTCTACCGCAGAAGCACCGCATTCCTCCAAAAACAGCAAACGTTCCTCTAAAATATCCAGTCCACCGTCACCAGCCATAATATAGGGAACAAACAATTTTTGTCCAGCGGCTAATTTATCCTGAAAAACTTCTTCAATACGTTGCTTACCCATTTTTGTTTCCCTCCAATGCAGCTTTTACTTGTTCAACATCTTTATCGCCACGACCTGATAGACAAATGGCTAGTGATTGGTCCGGCTCCATTTCTTTTGCCAGTTTCATTGTATACGCAACAGCATGGGCACTTTCCAAGGCCGGAATAATACCTTCTATTTTAGATAAATACTGGAATGCCTCTAACGCTTCTTTATCGGTAATGGACGTATAGGTTACGCGTGAAGTATCGTGCAGATGACTATGTTCCGGTCCAACCCCCGGATAATCCAGGCCTGCCGAAATGGAGAAGGCTTCTTGGATTTGTCCGTGCATATCCTGCAATAAATGTGTCATCGTCCCATGTAAAACACCAAGATTTCCCGCAGTTAACGTTGCTGCATGCTTATTGGTTGTAATTCCGGCACCGCCTGCCTCAACGCCATACAGCTTTACGGTTTCATCCTGGATAAACGGATAAAACATGCCCATCGCGTTACTGCCGCCGCCGACACATGCGACAACCGCATCTGGCAGTTTTTCAGTCTGTTCCAGCATTTGTTTTCTCGTTTCGGCGCCAATGACGGATTGCAGATCACGGACGATTTTTGGAAAAGGGTGCGGACCAACAACGGATCCTAAAATATAATGTGTATCTTCTACATGACTGACCCAGTAGCGCAGTGCTTCATTGACAGCGTCTTTTAATGTGCCGCTGCCTTGTGAAACACTTTCGACCTTAGCGCCAAGCAATTCCATTCGGAAAACATTCAGCTTTTGCCGGCGAATATCTTCCTCGCCCATAAATACGACACATTCCAAGCCGAGCAATGCACAAACCGTAGCAGTAGCGACGCCATGCTGACCGGCACCCGTTTCTGCTACAACTTTTCGTTTTCCCATTCGTTTGGTTAGTAATGCCTGACCAACTGTATTGTTAATTTTGTGTGCGCCAGTATGGTTTAAGTCTTCCCGTTTCAAATAGATTTTTGGTCCGCCAAGCTGTTTGCTGATGTTTTCTGCATAATACAATGGCGTTTCCCGTCCAACATACTGCTTTAAATAATAGTCTAGTTCCTCCGTAAAGTCAGGATCCTTCATTGCCTTTTCATAGGCTTCCTCTAATTCTAACAAAGCAGGCATTAATAGTTCCGGAACAAACCTGCCGCCAAATTTTCCGTAACGTCCTTGTTTGTCAGGCATTGCGTATGTGGTCAATGTGCTCATCCTTTCGTTTTACATTTGTGATAAATTGTTTGATTTTAGCTAAGTCTTTCTGGCCATCTGTTTCCACTCCACTTGAAACGTCAACACCGGCAGGGCGGGCAGCTGCAATTGCATCCTGTACATTATCTGGATGGAGCCCGCCAGCAAGGATAATTTTTTCTGGTTCCAGATTTACCTTTGCAAGCAAATCCCAGTCAAAAGTTGTGCCGTTTCCACCGCGATTTGCACCTTTTGGGCTGTCCAGTAAATAGTAATCACATGGGTATGTCTTTATTGCCGCCAAATTTTCCGGATTCACGGAAAATGCTTTTATAATCGGGATATCGAGGATTTTCGCATACTCCGGTGTTTCATCTCCATGTAACTGAATATAATCAAGGCCAACCTGTTCAACAATTTTTTTTACTTCTTCCAACGATTCATTGACAAAAACGCCAACCTTTTTAACTGTCGAAGGAAGTGTCGCCGCTATGGTGGCAGCTTTAGCCGGTGTTATCCGCCGTTTGCTTGGAGCAAAAACAAAACCAATAAAATCTGCCCCCGCCTGAACTGCTGTATTCGCTGCTTCCTGCGTTGTAATTCCGCATATTTTAACGAGCATTTGGCAATCGCCCTTTCGTGAGTGAAATCCGTAAATCCTGGAATGTTTCCGTCAGGTTATTAGAACACATTAGCGTTTCTCCAACTAATATTCCTTTTACACCAGCGGCCTCCAATCGCTCCACATCGGTGCGAGACTTGACCCCGCTTTCGCCAATTAGTAATGCAGCTGAATTTTCAACCATTGGTGCAAGTTTTTTCGTAACATGCAGGTCAACTTCAAAGGTTTTCAAATTTCGGTTGTTGATCCCAATGATGTCGGCATCAAGCTCCACGGCGATCTGCATTTCCTTCTCGTTATGCACTTCACAAAGTATATCTAATTGTAAGCTTTTCGCATAGTTGTAAAGGCTTCTTAGTTGATCTTTATCCAACGCGGCAACGATAAGCAAAATAATATTCGCGCCAGCTGCTTTCGCCTGTTCAATCTGGATAGGGTCAATTATAAAATCCTTGCATAGTAATGGGATGTCAACTGCTGCCCGTACCGCTCGCAGGTCATCCATTGATCCTTTAAAAAATGTCTCATCGGTCAAAATGGAAATGGCACCAGCGCCTAATTGTGCATACCGCTTCGCCTGTTTGACTGGATCTACCTCCATTTGTATCGCACCTTTAGATGGCGATGCCCGTTTAATCTCAGCAATTATATTCATGTTCTTTGATTCCGCAAACGTCTGTCTGATCGAAGGTATTGTTTGTTCGGATGTACTGGGAAACCCGCCTCCGTATGCTTTTAATTGTGCGATTTCCCTTTGCTTCTGTTCCAAAATCTCATCTAAAATCGTCATTTATATCGCCTCACTAGGTATCTTCTTACTATACTGGATTAGTTTTTGCAGCTTCTCCATTGCGGCCCCCGACATGATGCTTTCTTTAGCCATGGTAACACCTTCACGGATCGTTGCTGCGGCACCATTTGCATATAAACCAAGTCCAGCGTTTAATAGTACTGTGTCCAGATGAGGACCGTGGTTTCCTTTTAAAACACTCAATAAAATTTCAGCGTTTTGCTTCGCGTCCCCACCCCGGATTTGACCGTTGTCATAAACAGGCAGACCCACCTCAGTTGGGTGAAGGGTAAAGGATGTAATGGTTCCTTTGTCAAGCAATGTAATGTAGTTATCACCTGCGAGTGATGCTTCATCCATGTATCCCGCGCCATTAATAACGATCGCGCGCTTACGCCCAAGTTTATTTAATGTTTCCGCCATCATTGGCAGGACATCACGCCGATTCACTCCGAGTAATTGCGTATTCAGTTCAACAGGATTTGTTAATGGTCCTATCAAATTGAAGATCGTCGGAATTCGCAAATCCATTCTAACCTTCATAAATCGCTTAATTTTCGGATGGACATTTGGTGCAAACAGAAAGGCGATTTGGTTTTCGGTTAAAATTTCTTCTACCTGCTCCTTCGATAAAGCTAACGAAATACCTAACTGCTCCAGAACATCCGCACTGCCGGTTTTACTGGAAATACTGCGGTTGCCATGCTTTGCAACGGTAACACCAGCGCCCGCGATGACAAATGCAGCGGTAGTACTGATATTGAAGCTATTGGAGCCATCACCGCCAGTTCCGCAGTTATCCATGGCGTTTGGGATGCTGTTTGTTGTTTGTAATGAATGCTCACGGATAATCTGTACAAGTCCTGCTATTTCTTCAGCTGTTTCCCCTTTAGCCCGTAAAGCAATGAGAAATGCGCCAATTTCGCTATCAGAAATCTGGTCCGTAAAGCATTGGGAAGCCGCTTCTTTTACCTCGCCAAAAGATAAATTTTGCTTATTCGCCAATTTTTCAAGATAATTTCTCATACCTAGTCTCCTCTCTGATCTCTGCTAAAAAATTTCGTACCATTTTCTTGCCTGTGTTAGTTCCGATTGATTCGGGATGAAATTGTACCCCATACACCGGGTACCGCCGATGTTTGATTGCCATGATTTCATTGTCGTCCAATGATGTCGCAGTGATTGCAAGCTCCGCAGGGATTGACTTTGGATCAACGATTTGTGAATGGTAACGCATCACTTCGAGCGGCTGTGACATGTAACTGAACACACCTGAACCGTTATGGGTAATCCGGGACGTTTTCCCATGTTTGATTATTTTCGCCTGCTTAATGGTTGCCCCGAGTGCAGCGGCAATAACCTGATGACCTAAACAAACACCTAAAATGGGTATTCGTTTATAAAAGGCATTGACCATTTCGATACAAATGCCAGCCTGATCTGGTAACCCAGGGCCAGGGGAAATAACGATTGCTTCCGGATTCAGGACATCGATTTCGGACAAACTGATTTCATCGTTACGAGCAACTGTTACCTGTTCGTTTTCCTCGGAAAAATATTGATAAAGGTTATAGGTGAATGAATCATAATTATCAATGAGTAAGATCATATTGGGCCACCTCCATTAAAGATTTTGCTTTGTGTAATGTTTCCTGAAATTCCTTTTCCGGATCCGAGTCATGCACAATTCCGGCACCAACTTGCAGATAGGCGATTTTCTCTTTAATGACAAGGGAACGAATGGCAAGTGCGATGTTTAGATCATGATTGAAATTAATATAGCCGACCCCACCTGCATACACGCCGCGTTTCGTTGCCTCCAACTGATTAATGATTTGCATTGCGCGAATTTTTGGTGCCCCAGACACGGTACCCGCTGGCAGGCAGGCGCTTAGTGCTTCCAAACTTGACATTCCTGCTTTCAGCTTTCCATGAACTTCGGAGACAATGTGCATCACATGCTGGTATTTTTCTATTTTCATATAGGTTGGAATCGAAATGCTGCCCACCTCACAAACGCGGCCAAGATCATTTCTGCTTAAATCGACCAGCATCCGATGTTCTGCAAGTTCTTTTTCATCTGCAAGAAGTTCTTTTTCCAGCATGGCTTCTTCTGCCTCTGTCTGTCCGCGGGCTCGCGTTCCTGCGATTGGATTGGTAATAATTTTATTACCGGACGTTTGAATTAAACTTTCTGGTGATGCACCTAATACGAGATATTCATCAAAATCGATATAAAACATATAAGGAGATGCATTTGCCTTCCTGAGCTTCCGGTAAAAGGTAAAGGGATTGCCAGCAAATTTTGCTTTCATCCGTTGGGATAATACGGCCTGAAAAATGTCGCCTTGTTGAATCCGCTCCTTGGCAGTTTTAACCTTTTCCTTAAACGCTTCTTCCGTGATTTCCGGTTCAAAATGAACAGGCACAATATCTTCGGTAGTGAGCGATTCCGGATTATTGTTTAGTAAATACTGTAAATGTTCCAGACGCTCATCAAGTATTTTTTCCGGTTGTCTGTCAAGATTCATAGCAATAAGATAGACGGTTTCGGTTCTATGCTCAAATACAATGACATCTTGATACAGCATCAGATGGACGTCAGGCATGTTCCGTTCATCCGGTAAGGCCACACCAATATCCTCGAATTGGCGAATCGCATCATAGCCGATATACCCAATTGCCCCGCCGTAGAAGGGGAAGGGGAGATTTGTTTCTATTTTTGGTAAATGGTTTTGGACGTACTGTAGTGGCTCCTCTGAAAATTCTTTGTGTTCGCTGCCATCATGGTGCAGAACTTTTGTAGTACTTTCTTCGCCAATAATTTCCTGATATGGATTTGCCCCAATAAATGAGAATTTTCCTTTCTTTTCATGCTGAAATGAACTTTCCAGCAGGAATTTTTTCTTTCCGGTTAATCGGCTAAAGATCGTTATCGGTGTTAGTGTATCAGCATTTTGCTTGATTACTTTATATGGGAGTGTTGTCACTTGTTAAAACCCCTTTCGTTTCAGTTGAAATAAAAAATCCTCTATAAGCACATGTTAATGTGCTTATAGAGGACGATTGCGACCGCGGTGCCACCTCTGTTGAAAACTGACTGATATACAGCTTTCATCTCTTTCGGATACGGGATCAAGCATTTAGATTAGTCTGATGGAAAAGTTCCGACTTCCGGACTCTAACATCCGACCTCTGCTAACCTATATCCTATCCGTTTAACGGCGGAGCTCCGTGTTTCCCTACTTTAAGTTCAAGAAACCTCTCGTAAGGCCATTCAGCTTTATCAACGTACCGGAATTACACCGACACCGGCTCTCTGTAACGCTTCAGGTAAAGCTTACTCTTCTTACTCAGCGATTTTTCCGTATGAAATTTTTAAGAACGCAAAAAGGGTTCCTCCATCCCAAAAGGACGAGGAACCCGTGGTACCACCTTTATTAGCTGACAAACAGCTCACTTTGGCAATATCAAGTAAGGGGATGTTCAAAAAGTCCGGTAAATCCTCCTTTTGAACACATATCAAGACTTAATATTTGTCTCTTGTAACGATGAGACGTTCGCCAAAGCCTACTGCAATATGGTTCGGTTTGGGAGTTCAGAAGCCCATTCGTCTAACCAATACTACTGGTTTCCACCAACCACCAGCTCTCTAAAAGTATCCAGAAAGAGTACTATTCTTCGTCATCACTGTTCGTAAAATTTAATTATTGAGATTAATGATAGGGGAATTGATTTTAAATGTCAAGGGGTAAAAAAGAAAATTTTATGCAGGAAGTTTTCCTAAATGTTCTTTAGCAAATATCTAACCGTGGCTTTACGTCCATTTCGGTTCAGTGTTTTTATATATGAGAATGATTATAACTTCGGTTCAAAAATGATATAATTATTATGTGCAGGAATTCTGAAATAAGAGGGATGGCGAATCCCAATAATATTGGATTAATGGATAAAGATAAACTATATATCATTAACACTCATTGGGAAAGACAAATGGCGTTTATAAAATAGGAGAGGACTTAGGTTATGATTGGAAATAACTATTTGCAATCCTTGTTTGCATATCCAGATGAAGATACGGGTTTAAACCAGCTGCTGGAACTTTTAAACTCAAAAGACAAGGCATTTATTAAAAGTTTGTGTACACCAGTGGATATAAGTGCATGTAATGATGCAGAATTAAAATACTTAACAAAGGTATCAGCCTTAATAGATTATTATTTACAAATTCATGGAATAGACGTTCCAAGGTGGCTTAGAAACGAGAAACTAAAGTTTGATAAACCCTATTATTTCCCCAAACGAATAAGTGACTTTGAGAAATTTAAATTACAGTATACAAACCCATCACCTTTCAGGGCAAGGAATGTTTATTATGATTTGAACGGAATTGAAAGGATTTAAAAGTTGTATTTCATGAATGTAACTTGCCCTTACCAAAATAAAGTGCACTGCCTATTACAGGCAGTGCGCTTTATTCATTTTTCTAATTTCAAGCTTCTACTGTCGCAAACAAGCTATTTTATGCTATTTTAAATACATAAGAATTTTTTATAAAAAAGGGAGTTCATTTAATGACAAAGAAAAAAGTGGGAATTATTTTTGGCGGAAAATCCGCGGAGCATGAAGTATCCCTCCAGTCGGCAAAAAACATTGTAGAAGCAATTGATAAAGATAAATATGATGTTATGTTAATTGGCATCGATAAACAGGGGAAATGGCATTTAAATGATCAATCCTCCTATTTATTAAATGCGGAAAATCCGAAACTAATTCAATTGAATAAATCAAATGAAAATGTGGCAATTGTTCCTGGCGAAAATGACCACCAGTTAATTAATAAGGCAAGTGCTCAAAATCTCGAACAGCTTGATGTGGTATTTCCGATTGTTCACGGGACACTTGGCGAAGATGGAAGTTTGCAGGGAATGCTGCGTATCGCAAATCTCCCGTTTGTCGGACCAAGCGTCCTGAGCTCCTCGATCTGCATGGATAAGGAAATTGCCAAACGTCTTTTGGAAGCGGCAGGTATAAACGTTGCCAAAGGATTTGCCTTCACAAGGGCCAAAAAAGACCGAATTGTTTACGAAGATATTGTTGCGCATTTAGGAACACCAATGTTTATTAAACCAGCAAATCAGGGGTCGTCAGTTGGGGTCAGCAAGGTTTCCACTAAAGAGGAGTTTGAAGTGGGAATTGCAGCTGCATTTCAGTATGATCATAAAGTAATCATTGAAGAAAGTGTTGTCGGCCGTGAAATTGAATGCTCGGTGCTTGGCAATGACGAGCCTATCGCATCTTTACCAGGTGAAATTCTGCCAAATACAGAATTTTACTCCTATGAATCGAAGTATATTGATGAAAAAGGAGCAGAATTGGCGATACCGGCTGAGTTGCCCGGGGAATTGGTGAAAAATGTACAACAAGTTGCGGTAAATGCATTTACAGCACTTCAATGTGAAGGTCTTGCCCGTGTTGACTTTTTCTTAACAGAGACGGGTGACATTTACGTCAATGAAGTGAACACATTACCAGGCTTCACCAGAATCAGTATGTATCCAAAGCTGTGGGAAGTGAGCGGTATTTCTTATCCAGAATTGATTGATAGGTTAATTGAATTGGCAATAGAGCGTCATGAAAATGATAGAATGCTGAAAAGCGCTGTTTGGGGTGAGGAATAGATCTCTGGTTGCAGGGTATACTCCTAAGCAAGTAATTACAAGGGAAACGGTTGAGGTGAAGTTTCATAGAGAAGGAAGCAGACTGCTATTGTTTGCTTCCTTTAAAATTGAATGTAACCTGTAAAGGAAAGAACAGAATGTAACAAATTAAAAATCTTAGTTCCCTCTTGAGATACTTTTAATCCATTTCATTTTGCATAGTTATAATAATACTTCCCAAAATATCGATTGTTTTAATTATTTTGTTTACCTGAGGAAACCATAACGAAAGTGAGATATAATTTTACAGAAAATAGGATAATTCCATTTTAGGAAGTCTGCTTCACTTCCAATTATTCATCTCCCCACGGATACAATCTTTTCACTTCAATTTATACCGCGATGCTTGTATTGCATGTTAATTGATAATTCCATCTATTCTCTAAACTGTATTGCATTATTTCCTTTCCCTTTTTTCGGTGATTTTCGATAGATTGTATATATTCACTGTCCAAACCTTCTTAGTAACAAAATCCTTATTTAGGTACATAGTAAAACTGCAACTATCACATGCTAAATATTACTGAAACAAACGGGGGAAAAACATGGGTGGCAAAATTAACATACCGCAGTTTTTTTTTATTTTCTTATTAAGCACTGGTTTAAGTAATCACGTACTTATTATCCCTTTACTTATTGATGTTGCCGGGCGAGATGCATGGATTAGTGTGATAGTGGGTTACTTGATTAGCGCACTGTTTATGTTTTTACTTGTATTTGTAAGCAGGCATTTTAAAGAACGATCTGTATTTGAGTGGCTTGAAATTGCATATCGCCCTGTATTAAGCAGATTATTGGCTATTTGTCTTATTATATTTCTTCTTATTACAGGATGGATTACGTTCAAAGAAACAATTAGTTGGACAAATGAGACATACTTGCCGAATACTCCTATGTTCATAATTGGTTTCTCGATACTGGCAGCTTCACTATATATTTCAATCGGAAAAATTAATGTGATCGCAATTTGTGCAGGGGTTCTCCTCCCATTTGTGATTGTGTTTGGTTTATTTGTAACGATAGGGACAATTCCCGATAAAGATTATTCTCTTATTACACCAATATTAGTAGAGAATAGCTGGATTAATGTAATAAATGGTGTTGTTTTAGTTTTTGGTTCCAATATTGAGGTCTTTTTACTGCTGTTTCTTCAACAGCATATCATAAGAAAAATTAACCTTTCCCATTTATTATTACTAACCTTTTTTCTAAGTATTTTAACAATCGGGCCGTTGTTAGGAAGCATTGCGGTTTTTGGAGCAGAAGAAGTAGCAGCATTAAAATATCCCGCTTTTTTTCAATGGAGGATTCTTAGTATTGGTACATATTTTAACCATTTGGATTTTTTATCGATCTATCAATGGTTATCCGGTGCCTTTATACGTTTGGCACTGATCCTGTATTTAATTACTAGTGCATTTAATATAAAGACAAAAAAGGGCCGTCTTTTTATTCAAAGTTGTGTTTGTGTTCTTTATTTGATTTTTCTTTATGTACCCATTTCAGATGAACATTTCATTTTGTTTTTACGGGATTACTTTTACTATGGAAGCAGCCTTTTTGCGGTTATTGTGACGCTCTTAATTGCGTTCTTGGTTTGGAAATCAAAGGACAGGAGGAACTTAAGTGAAAAGTAAAAGAGAGTCGGAACAAATCGATTATTTCCTGGAACTTTTTCAGTATTCATTAGACATTAATGTTAAAGAACACCGTTTAGTCAATGATACTGATTCCGAACAAATTATTATTGTTTATTGCGAGGCTTTGGCCGATACAGATCTCTTAACAAAGAGTATTTTGCCGGATTTGCAGCGAATTTATTTTTTACATGGACGGAGAGCAATAGAAAGAAAGAACGAAGCGGAATCTGTTCAGTGGAACAAAAAAGACTCTGCGGTCAGCGAGCAAATTCGAAAAAAAGTGTTCGACGGTTTCACAGCTATTGCAATAGGTAAGACGATTTATTTTTTTAATACAGCCAATCCGCCAAAAAGAACTCCCGAGGAATCTATAACTGAAGTTTCACTAAAAGGACCAAGGGATGGATTCATCGAAGATATTAATTCTAATATCGGACTAGTGCGTAAACGACTAAAGACAAATTCTTTAGTGACAAAATCATTCACCATTGGCAAGAGAAGTAATACAAAAGTTAATCTTGTTTATCTGACAGATATACAGAATGATGAAAAGATTAACGAAGTGACAAAACGGTTAAACAATGTGGATATAGACATCCTTAACAGTGATAATCAGTTAATTGAACTGCTTGGGGACTCCAAATATTCCTTATTTCCTTTAATGGAATCCATTTCACGTCCGGATGGAGTTGTGAGTTGTTTAATGCGTGGACGTTTTGCCATTTTTATTGATAATAACCCAAACGTAATTATTGGTCCGGCAAATTTGGGTTTGCTTTTAAATTCCTCTGAAGATGCTCATATATCGTATTATTATGTAACCCTTGAACTATTCCTCCGGATTACCGGTCTAATACTAGCCATTTTTTTACCAGCATTTTGGATAGCTTTATCTGCTTATAACGTGGACCAAATTCCATTTCCCTTGCTGGCAACTATAGGTGCCTCTCGATTAGGAATTCCATTCAATACAACAATTGAAATTTTATTAATGCTAGGTCTGTTTGAGCTTTTTCGAGAAGCAGGAGTTCGTTTGCCGAAGGCTGTCGGGCAAACCATTGCAGTAGTTGGCGGGCTAATTGTAGGAGATGCAGCAATTCGAGCCGGTATGACATCTCCAACGATGCTTGTTATTTCTTCTATCACTGCGGTCGCAACTTTTACACTTGGTAATCAATCATTATTTGGAACAGTAACCATTCTAAGGATTTTTTCAATTTTGTGTGCATCTGTATTAGGTATGTTTGGCTTTTTTATCAGTCTATTTTTTATTGTTGCCTATCTTGCTAAGTTGGAGTCGTTTGGTATCCCATATTTGAGCCCGATATCTCCGTTTGTTAAACAGGACGTATTAAAATCACTGTTCAAGCTGCCGGTAACAAAGGAAAATAAACGTGCAAAAATGCTTAAAACAAGGGATAAGGACAGGGGAGACAATAATTGAAGTTATGTAAATATATTTGGATCTGTATATTGATTTTAGCCATTACATCTGGTTGCTGGGATGAAAAAGAGATAGGAGAGGTCAACTATGCTTCAACAATCGGAATAGATTATGTCGACGGACAGTATAAGCTTTATGTTCAAATACTCGATTTTGTTAACGTGGCGAAACATGAAGGTGAAAAGCAGGGAGAAAGTGCTCCATTATTTTTAGGAAAAGGCTCTGGCGAAACCATAGCAGAGGCAGTAAATAATTTGTATAGAACCTCACAACAGCCAATTAATTGGGGGCACATTGGTGCAATTATTTTTTCAAAATCTGTATTAGAAAACGGAATTCAAAAGGTACAGCAATCAATACAGAGAAATGGCGAATTTCGCTATACGCCATGGATGTTTGGAACAAAAGAGCCGATAGAGAAAATACTTGGTACTTCAGGTTTTTTTCAACTTCCTCCCTTGTATACAATTTTATATAAACCGAATGATACTTATAAAGTTTTTTCTTACATTGAGCCAATCCGTATGTACAGTTTCGTTTCTACTTATAAAGATCCAGGTGGTACTGCCCTATTGCCCTCACTCTCATTCACTACAGGTGATTGGGTGAAAAAGGAAGAAAAAGATAAAATGTACAAAGAAACAGTGAAAGTAAATGGTGTATTTCCAATATCAGAAGGAAAATATAAGCAGTGGATGTCGTTTGATGAGATTGTCGGTCTGAGATGGATCGAGCCAAAAACAAGCAATACTCCGGTTTCCATTCGTTATCATGGAGAAACGATCGGCATGGTAGAAATACAAAAACCTAAAGCGCATATAAAGTTATCAGGTTCTGGTAAGGAAACGAAATTTACAATTGAAGTAAAACTTAAGGGATTTGTTACTGATTTAATGAAGGAGCTGCCAGAAAAAGAAATTGAACGGATTGTAAAAAAGCAAATTAAAAAAGAAATTGTAACAACATATCAAAAAGGGATAGAAAAAAATGTTGATGTTTATAATTTGAAAAATAAACTCTATCGCCATGGAATGGATTCGGAAAAGGTACGTAATTATCAGCTTACTGAGGAAAGCTTAACTGATGTTTTCATTAATTTTCATTTAAAAAGTAAAGGTATTCATTACTAATTATGAATAATTGATGCTATTTTGTCATGTTTTTTGGCAGGTTAGCGATCTTTGGGGATTTTTTATTATTGATTCAGAAATGAGGTACTGTCCACCGAGTGATTTTGGTGGACAGGTTATTTACATTACTCTTCAAACACTGAAAACTTCTCAACTACAGGTATTCTGTCTTTCTTTACCGGCTCTTCATCAAAATAGCCAAGATGCAGGAGGCCAACGATTTTTTCGTCTTCATCAATGTTTAAAATTTCTTTCATTTTAGGGTCATAGATATGCGGGTTTGTTTTCCATACAACACCGAGTTTCTTTTCCCATGCCAGCAGCCAAAAGTTTTGGATCATACATGCGGTCGCACCGAAGTTTTCATCATATTGCTTTTTGGTTTCTGGGACTTGCATGATGACAGCGAGAAAGGCATTTGGTTCGTTAAGATATTCTTCACGGTTTTCCTGTCTCTCTTCCGGGTAGGTCGCAGCTACCTGTTTGGCAAAGCTTTGTTTATGTTCAGGGCCAATAAAAATAAAGCGCCATGGCTGCCGAAGTCCATGGTTTGGTGCCCAAATTGCATCTTCTAATAGTTCAAATACAGCTTCTTTTGTTACAGGTTTATCATTATACCCTTTTTTTACAGCACGTCGTTCACGGATAATCTTGGCAATCGAAGTTTGTTCTTTTGTTTCTTCCACCGGAAATCCACTCCTTTGTAATTCCTGTGTGTAATTGATAATTGTTATCAATTAAAGTGTACCCGAAAAGAGAACGGAAATCAATAGCGTTTGCTGTTTTAATCGTTGTGCTGGTTATCATGGTATTTTGTGTAGCAGCAATACAGTCTTTCTGGTTCGAATAGCCGCATTTTATGTATAAGGATTTTGCGCTTGTCAAATGGTATAATACAGAAAAGGCAAAAGGTTAAAGGGAGGCAGGCATAATGGATAAATTTATGGAACGTGCTATTGAATTAGCTGTAGAAAATGTTCGCGAGGGTGGCCAGCCGTTTGGTGCGGTGTTAGTCAAAAACGGTCATCTTGTAGCAGAAGGGGTAAACGAACTACATAAGCGCTTTGATGTGAGTGCCCATGCGGAAATGCTGGCAATAAGACGTGCGCAAAAGAAGATGCATACGACCGTTTTAGAAGGTTATACCATGTATGCAAGCGGTGAACCATGCCCAATGTGCTTAACCGCCATGAGTTTTGCCGGAATCGATCAGGTGTATTACTGTAATTCAGTTGAGGATGCGGTTGAAGTGGGGTTGGGTAAATCGAAGGCAATTTATGAGGACTTGCAAAAGTCAAAAGAAGAACGTGCGCTAAAAATAGTGCAAATGCCGCTGGATGAAGGACAGGAAGATCCGATGAAGATTTGGAAGGAACGATCTTAAACAGCAGGGACTGCACTGGATAATATTCAGAACGTACATTGACTGTAGATAGTGGAACGGTAGGCCTGTCGATTTGACAGGCCTTTTATGATGGATTGCTAATTAAGTTATTGTTTATTGTATAGGACAAATCGTAAAACAGTCTTAGGCAGCCAGAAGTTTTAGTTTTCACTACAGAATACGTTAAATCAATGTTTTTATAATTTATCTCTGAAGAATTATATTTTTCAATAACAAATTGGGTGATAAAGCCATAAGTAGAGTGGTATACTGTTCCATAAGATATTATGGAAAAAGTGGGGAGGTTGCAATATGGAGCTGCCAAGGGAATATATGGATGATTTTCTTGTTCGAATGACTCACCATTCCAGTGCAATAGAAAACAACACAATTAGTTTACCTGAAACCGTGTCGATTATTCTCCATCATACCGTACCGAATAAGGTTTCTTTACGGGAATTATATGAAATTGATAATCACCGATACGCAATGGAGTATTTATTTGATCCCGATACATTACAAAAGGATTTTACAATGGATGTTTTATTGGAAACACACTCTTTATTGATGAACCGTCTACATCATGAAAGAGGAAAGTTTAAAACAGAAGTGAACTATATTAAAGGAACCGATTTCGAAACAACGAAACCAAATGAAACCCCTTTAGCCATGAAACAATGGTTGGATAATATTAATTACCGAGTGAATTTAGCAACCTCAAAGGAAGAAATCGTCCAACTGGTCTGTGAAAGTCATATTTCGTTTGAACGTATCCATCCATTTGCAGATGGGAATGGTCGAACTGGAAGATTAATGAAGAATTATTTATTGCTAAAGAATGATTTAGCTCCTTTAATTATTGAGAAAGAAGAGAAAGAAAGGTATATCTTTTTCTTGTCAACACAAGATGTCGAAGGGTTCAGGGAGTATGCGGAAAAGAAAATAAAAAAAGAAAGGAATAGAATTTATTCATTTAAAGCCAATGAGTCCAAATTGGAAAACGACTTTGAACCTTAATCATAACGACTCTTGTTAAAGGGTCGTTTTTTAGTGCTATGACTGGGATTGGTGCAAGCTATAGGGTGAAAGCCCTGAACCAGTTGACAACAGAGACTCTCATTAGTATGATAAAAACAACAATACATGAAGGAGGTTCTATCCTGCAATGAAGTAAACCCACGTTTATTCCAATTCGTCTTGAGAATGGTGTCAAGGCAAACGTTTCTGTCTGAATGAAACGAATGGGGTACGTGTGTGCTTTTGCAGGATAGCCGACTTTCCGGAAGGTTGCCAGCCTAGGTGTGTTTTGGAGCTCTGGGCTTTGGTATCTGGCTTCTTTTATTAGGCATATCCATATCTCCATCGCATTCATTCACGGGACAGAATCCTGTGTTTTTTAATGAGAAAATGAGTGGGGGTATAGATATGTTTATTTTTAAAGCAAAAAGACTTCGTAAAGAATGGAACGGAAAAACACTATTTGACTATATTGATCTGGAACTGAAAAAAGGGGAACATGTTGCATTATTTGGTCGGAATGGATCTGGTAAAACGACATTATTAAACGGGCTGTTAGGCCGGATAGCCTTCGATGATGGTACAATAACAAGGTTTGTTCCCTTGCAGCAATGGGGAGTGCTTGAGCAGGACCCAAGCGTTAATCCATCCATTACGGTAATGGATTATGTACAATCAGCTGCTGAAACACGCTATCTTTTAAAACAGCAACTGGAAAAAATTCAAGCGCAATTAGATAGTGCCGATACTGCGTTGTTAGATAAATACAATGATATTTATAACCAGTTTTTAGCAGTTGATGGCTACCAGCTTGAGCCCGAGGCTGAAAAATGTTTGCACGATGTAAAACTGGATGAGTTAGCCTGGGAGAATTCCTTTCAGCAGTTAAGCGGTGGGCAAAAGACACGGGTTCAGTTAGCTCGTCTAATGATGCAGAATCCATCCTGTATTTTAATGGATGAACCGACAAATCATTTAGATAAAGAGACCATTGAATGGTTGGAAGAGTGGCTGCAAAATTTTTCCGGCGCAGTGCTATATGTCTCGCATGATCGGTACTTTTTGGACAAAACAGCACATCACATTTATGAGCTGAACCCGGATGAGTGTAAAAAATATGCTGGCGGATATACAGATTATCGCAGACAAAAAGAGCTGGAGCAGCGCACCCAGGCCACGCTTTATCGGAAACAGGAGCAAAAGCGGGATGAACTGCTGCAAACCATCCAGCAGTATCAGCAATGGTTTCAACAGGCTCATAAAGCGGCTGGGCAAAATGATTTTGCACGGTCAAAGGCGAAAAAGAATGTGTCCCGATTTAAGGCTAAGGAAAAAGAATTGGAGCGGCTAGAAGCAAATCGAGTGGAGAAACCGCAATCCGACAAACAGTTACAAATGAACTTGGAAGGAAGCGGATTTTCCGCGAGACGGCTTTTGCATATGGAAAATATCACCTTTTCCTATCGTGACGAAGATGTGCTCTTTTCAGATTTTACGTCATCTGTTAACAGAGGAGATCGCCTTGCAGTTGTAGGTCCGAATGGTTCCGGTAAGTCGACACTGCTTAAACTGGCTATCGGCAAACTCCAGCCTTCATCAGGAATGGTTACATTCAACCCACAAACGAAAATTGGTTATTTTGCGCAAGAGCTTGATAATTTGGATGGGGAGAAAACCATTCTTGATAGTATGCTGGAATTGCCGAATATGACCCAATCCGAGGCACGAACCATTCTTGGCTGTTTTTTATTTTCAAGAGAAACGGTCTTTAAAAAAATCAACCATCTTAGCATGGGGGAAAAATGCCGTGTCGCGTTTCTTCATTTGTATTTTAGTAACGCGAATCTGCTTATCCTGGATGAACCGACGAATTTTCTGGATGTGGATACGAAGGAAATTATTGAAGACGTTCTTGTTACCTATCCGGGTGCGATCATGCTTGTTTCGCATGACCGATATTTAGTCAAAAAGGTGGCAAACCGCTTTATTGAACTGGGCGGTCGCGAAATTGTTGATTACCATGGTGATTATGATGCGTTTTTAGCGCATAAAGTGATGAGGAAGCAAGATGTTCACAAGAAAAATGAAATCCAGGAACTGGAATTAAAACTAACGCAGTTAATGACAATGAGTGCTGTGGATGAAGAGGAGCAGAGGCGGGCAATGGAAGAGATAAGGCGAATAAGAGGAAAGCTTGATGAATTGAAACAGTAGATTTGGCCGAAATCACCGTAAAAGGAGGCGGGTGTTGTTAAGGTGCAAACCCGCCGATAAAACATAGGAATTCGCCGATTAAATGAAAAAAAGCGCTGATAAAACAACAAAACCCGCCGATAGAAGAGAAAAAAGCGCCGATTAAACTATAAAACCCGCCGATAGAAACGAAAGCCGCTAACAACAGACACAAAATTTGCAGATCAGACTCAAATTCAACTACAAAAGTTCTATGAAACGTGGCGAATGTCACAGCGTCATATATCTCGGTTAGGTATACTAAAATTACAAAGGGAGATTTTGTTAGTTGGAGGTAAGTAGCCTGTGACATTCTATAAGTTTCTTGTCTTTATTCATGTTTTTTCCGCAATAATAGGAATGGGACCTGGATTTGTAATGATTTATGTTGTAACGAAAGCAACGACGATGACAGAATTACGTCACGCTTATGCGATACGAAATCGATTGCATATTTTTGTGATGGTAGGGGGAACGTTATTGCTAATAACCGGGTTATGGATGGGAGCACTGAATCCGTATTTATTCCATGCTGGGTGGTATGTAACAAGTCTGATTCTTTTCCTGATAGCACTCGGTTTTGGACCAATTGTTTTGTCGCCGAGGTCAAAGCCGATCAAAGCATTATTAAAAAGTTATGCAGGCGATGATATTCCGGATAGGTACTACACCTTAGCAAAAAAGCTATTCTTTTATGAACGGATCGAAAATCTGATCTTCTTAATAGTCATCGCGTTAATGATAACAAAACCGTTTTAATAAGTTAAACGGGCTTCATCATATGACGAAGCCCGTTTTGTTATGCTGTTTTTTCGATATCCTTTTTCAATAAACCGGCTAGCAAAGCTGTTACAATCGCGCCAATAATAATTGCCAGTAAATAAAGCAGTATTTTGCCAATGCCACCTTCTACCAATCCAATGACAAAGATCCCGCCGTGTGGTGCACGCAATCCAATATCAAATAACATCGATAGTCCACCTGTAACAGCAGCTCCCACCATGGCGGATGGAATTACCCGGGCTGGATCGGCTGCGGCAAATGGAATAACACCCTCTGTGATAAAACACGCACCAAGTGCATATGCTGTTTTTCCTGCCTCACGTTCTTGTTTGGTAAAGCGGCGCTTAAATAATGTTGTTGCCAGTGCCATACCGAGTGGTGGTACCATACCTGCTGCCATTACTGTTGCAATAAAGGTATAGTTCTGTGCATCCAGCATGGCAATCCCGAATGTGTAGGCAGCCTTATTGACCGGTCCCCCCAAATCAAGTGCCATCATTGCACCTAAAATAATTCCGACCAGTACTTGGTTTGTTCCACTCATACTTTCCAAAAATGATGTTAGACCTGTATAAATGGTCGTTAACGGTGGATTGATCAGCATCATGATTAATCCAGTAATAGCAATACTAAATAAAGGGTAAAACAAAACCGGTTTTAAGCCTTCCAATGAATCGGGTAATTTCTCGAACGCCTTTTTAATAAGCACTGTAACATAACCAGCAAGGAAACCAGCAATCAGTCCGCCTAGAAAACCGGATCCACCTGCAGCACCCTCTACACCAGTGACCGTGACTGCAATTAATCCGCCAATCATACCCGGTGCAAAACCTGGGCGATCAGCGATACTGGAAGCGATAAAGCCGGCAAGCACTGGCACCATCAGGAAGAATGCCTTCCCGCTGCCGATAGTGTTAAGCATATAAGCAAACGCATTATACTCAGGACTGTCCGGGTCGCTTGAGTTAATTCCCCAGAAAAAAGATATGGCAATTAATATCCCGCCACCAACAACAAATGGCAGCATGTTGGAAACACCATTCATTAAATGCTTATAAAAGCCGCTTCGCTGTTGTTTATCATCGGATTTCTTTTTTGATCCTTCTCCTTTATAAATAGGAGCATCCTGATTTACAGCTCGATTCAATAAGTCCTTCGCTTCATGGATCGCTTTACCGACGCCTGTTTCAATCACAGGCTTTCCGCTGAATCGATCCATTTCTACCTTAGTATCAGCAGCGACAATGATCGCATCTGCCTCAGCAATTTCCTCATCTGTCAAGCGGTTTTTTACACCGCTTGATCCGTTTGTCTCCACTTTAATGGTAATTCCCATTTCCTTTGCGGTTTCCGCCAGTTTTTCCGCGGCCATATAGGTATGGGCAATGCCGGTTGGACAAGCCGTTACCGCTAAAACCTTACTAGTAGTTTGGTCGGTTTCCTCCTCTGGGCCATCCAATTCCATTTCTTTGGTATTTACCGCTTCCAAAATTTGCGCTTCAGTAGTTGCCTGGTACATTTTTTCTTGAAACTTCGGATCCATTAAAAATGTTGACAATCGCGATAATGCTTCCAAATGGGCATTATTTGCACCTTCACTTGCAGCAATCATAAAGAATAGATGGGCTGGCTGGCCATCCAGCGAATCATAGTCAATACCAGCTTGCGAACGGCCGAATGCGATTGCTGGAGTTTTTACCGCTTCCGACTTGGCATGGGGAATGGCAATCCCTTCGCCAACACCGGTCGTGCTTTGCTCCTCACGTTCAAAGATATTGTTAATAAATGCTGCTTTATCGTTTAATCTGCCAGCATTGTTCAGCTGGTCGGCCAATTCACTTAACACATCCGTTTTGGAGGTTGCTTGTAAATCCAATTTAATGGTATCTTCTTTTAACAAATCCGTGATTTTCATGTTGATCACATCCTATTCTTGGAATGGAATAATTTGCACGCTTGTGAAAAGTTTCATTACGTCTTCTTTTTTACATAAATCTGTTTGAAATGCTGTTGCACTGCCGCTTGCAACACCATATCGGAATGCTTGAACTGGATCCCCATTGTTTATATATGAAGCGATAAAACCGGAAACCAGTGAGTCACCAGAACCTACCGTGTTAACAACAGTACCTTGCGGGGCTTTTGCAACGAAGGCATGATCTTTTGTAGCCAGAATAGCCCCTTCACCACCCATCGAGACAATCACATGTTTAACACCTTCTTCCACAAGTTGGTTTGCAAGCTGGACTGCCTCAGCAATAGTTGTGACCTCTGTATCAAATAATTCACCAAGTTCTTGTTGATTAGGCTTGATTAAAAATGGTTTTGCGGGTATTAAATTTTTGAGTGCAGGTCCAGATGTATCAAGGACAAAATGGACATTTTTTTGTTTACATACGTTCGCTATTTCCAAATAAAAGGAACGGTTGATAGAACTTGGCAAACTACCCGCTAAAATAAACCAGTCTCCTTCAGCAAATGTCTTCATTTTTACTAGCAAAGCTTCTTGTTGTTCCGGAGTAATCACCGGCCCTGGACCGTTTAATTCTGACTCCTCGTTTGCTTTAATTTTGACATTAATACGTGTGATTTCTGGAGTATGAATAAAATCAGTTCGAATTCCTTCCTGTTCTAAAAAGTCGGTAATATATTTGCCGGTAAAACCACCGGCAAACCCTAGGGCGATACTGCTTTCGCCAAGTCCTTTCAGGACCCGTGAAACGTTAATCCCCTTGCCGCCCGGGTAATAATACACTTCCTTGCTGCGATTTAATTCGCCAGCATGAAATTCCGGCAGATAAACGGTGTAATCAATTGATGGTGTTATCGTGCATGTATAGATCATGTTGTGACCACCTCTGTTTCTTGTGATATTGCCGCCAAAATCTGTTGGTCAAGTTTATTTGTGATCAACTGAGCAACATTTAAATCAAAGATTTTGGCAAAACTTACTTTATTGAGTTTTGTGTAGTCAGCTAGCACATAAATTTCCTTGGCTAGGGAACCTGCACTTTGTTTTATATGTGCTTCCTCGGGATCAGGTGTAGTATACCCATATGTTGAATGGAAACCATTTACACCGAGAAAGCATTTGTCAAACCGATAATTTTGCAGTGATTGTACTGCCTGCTGGCCGATCAGTGCACTGGTTTTTGCCTTGATTAATCCACCGGTTAAATAGGTTGTAATCCCATGTTCAACTAGTGAATCCAAGTGAGTTAGCCCATTGGTTACGATAACAGCGTCTTTGTTTTGCAGAAAAGGGATAACTTGTAATGTTGTTGTTCCAGCATCAAGAAAAATACAATCTCCTTCTTGAACGAGCGAAGCGGCATATTTGGCAATCGCTATTTTCTCCTGAAGGTTTTTGGCTGATTTTTCGGAAATGCTGAATTCCTGCAGTTTACGTTCTGTCAGTGTTGCCCCACCATGAATACGCTCCAATTCATGGCGTTTTTCAAGTTCTGTCAGATCGCGTCTGATGGTTGACTCGGAAGCAGACGTAGCACTAATTATGTCTTGAAGTGTTATCGTTTGTTTTTCACGCAGTAATTGTAGAATGATATCATGTCGTTCTGTCGTGAGCATTTCTACAGCACCCTTTTCCTTTAATACCTTTAGTATAAGGGAAGCGATTACACAAATCAACCAAAAACAATCAAATTAATTCATAAACAGTCTTTTTTGGAAGAAGAAGTTTCATAGAATGGAGTTTCGGTTAAAACGTATTGCAATAGAAGGTATAGCATGCTATTGTATATAACAATATATTTTAGAAAGGAGCAGATTTGAAATGGCAAGAATTACATTAGAACAGATTTTCATCCATCCAATCACCCAAAAATATTTGGGGCGTTCGGGTGTTGCTCATGCTGTCGCGGTGGCGGAGCATGCCTATAGCTTTGCCCAAAGATATCATGTTGATCCGGATCTCGCGACAAAAGCGGCACTGCTTCATGACGTGGGGCACTATACTTGGTATCGCGACGGTGAATGGGATTATGAATTATACCGTGAGAATGATATTCATGCGATCAAAGGGGCTAGCCGTGCGCATAAATTGTTAATTCGAATTGGTGAGGATCGGCATGCTGCAAAGGAAATTGCGGTAGCGATACTGCTTCATACCGATTCCTATTTGCCAGAAGGGAATTTGAAATTAAAACCATTACAGTACGTTGTAGCACTGGCAGATGAGGCGGATGAGGAATTAGGAGGCAAGCACCATTACCGGGAAATTGATGATACAGAAGCTTTGGAGCGGATTCGCATGTTAGATTTGCGGATTGGTAATAGAAGTGGGGAGCAGAATAATCAAATCATATAAAGTTGATCGAAAGAAGGGCAAAATCGATCCAGGTACCGGCAATCGATCGAGCGACACCGAAATTCGTTCGAGCCACGGATAAAGTCGGTCGAGCGACACCAAATAGGATCGTATTACACCCAGATAACACGGATGGCATACAAATGGTAATCTTTATTTTCAAAGTTAACTCCTCGTCCTATCCATTTGCAATTGAATTAAAATTAACAAGAAAAATCCTGCACCATAATGGGATACAGGATTTATATATGCTTCTTGATTTACACGGCACCTAAATATTCCTCAAGCGTGAGCTGTTTTTCATAGATAACCGTTGCGGCATTTTTCCCTACATATCGTAAATGCCACGGCTCATATTGGTACTCCGTTATATCCTCTTTTCCTTTTGGATAACGAATAATAAACCCGAATTTATGCGCGTTTTCTTTGACCCATTTACCTTCGTCCGTTTCGCCAAATTCAATGTTCAGCTGATAGTCTATATCAGGACTTGTAATATCCATTACTAACCCGGATTGATGCTCGCTTTCCCCAGGTCGTGCACTATATTTATTTGCCGCTTCCTTGCCGTCCTTCTCTGCATAAGCATCAAACAAGGTTTGCTGCCTGTCATAGGGGCGATAGCCGGATTGTGCAAATAAATCCAGTCCTTCCTTATCTCCGGCGGCAAACATTTTTTCAAGTGCATCAGCTGCTTCCTTTCGCATATATTTCTTTGGTATATCCTCTGTAAACGGAAAACGGACTTTTGGAATTACCAGGTCGTCCGGCTCAAAATCGGCTGGTAAGGCATGGCGTTTATTAACTAAGACTAGCATATCTTTCGGATTGGTGACTGTAATCGATTCTGTTTTACTTGCTGTCACATCCTCCTGTGAAAAACCTTTACCAGGGTCTATTTTAAAGTCCCCATCCAATGCTTTCTTTAGCCACGTTTTCGTATCTTGATCGTAAATACCGGTTGCTGCGAGCTTAACCTGTTGCGATTGAAAATCCTTGATCGCCAATTTTGTATCAGAATCAAATGTGCTGTTATTCGAGACCGTGTAGCCAAGTTTAGTAAGTATGTTTTTCAATTGCTTTACATCATCACTCTTGGAACCTTCTTTAAGTTCGGGATCTGGCAGTACTAGTTTTGTATTATCCGTTTCTCCGCTTTCATTATTTTTCTTTCCGCTCTGATCTGATTGCTGATTCGTACATGCTGTCAGAATGAAAATACCCATGATCATCGTGATGATGACGGGCAGCGACTTTTTAACCATCTTAATTAAATCTCCCTTTTTCATGTTGAATTTGCCATTTACTATTATAGCACGAGGATGGGGCACAACGTTATGAGAAATTTTTTCATATGGATAAAGTTCAATCTATGGGTAAGGTATGAGGATAGGGGAGGCAGTATTAAATTATAGATATATTCATAAACATGCGGGTTCCAGGTTTTTGCAGTAAACTGTATTACAGCCCGTTAATGCGGAATAAACCAAAACACACAGAAGTTCATTTTGACATTCTGTGTGTTTTATATGTTATAAGAGGCAAATCCTCAGCTGTTTCCCTTGCCCCGTTCCTCAAACAACCTGCAAATCTCCACAATCACATTTGTTGCTTTTTCCATATTATCAACAGAGATATATTCAAATTTACCGTGGAAGTTTTCGCCGCCAGTGAAAATGTTAGGGGTTGGCAGTCCCATGTATGAGAGCTGGGATCCATCCGTGCCACCGCGAATCGGCTGAACGATTGGCTTGATATTCAAATTTTCCATTGCTTGATAGGCGATATTAACAATTTCTTTTACCGGTTTAATTTTCTCACCCATATTATAGTATTGATCCTTCATGGTTAATTCGACACGGCTTTTACCATACTTTTCTTTCATTGCTTGGACATTCGCTTCTACCGTTTCTTTTCGTTTGGCAAAGTTTTCTTTGTCAAAATCACGAATAATATAGTAAACCTGGGTGCTTTCCACATCTCCCTTTACGGAAATTAAATGGTAAAATCCTTGATATTTTTCTGTTTGCTCCGGTGTTTCATCCGCTGGGAATTTATTAATAAATTCAGCTGCCATTCGTCCTGCATTAACCATTTTATTTTTTGCTGTACCTGGGTGAACACTGTTTCCTTTAAAGGTAATTTTTGCAGCGGCCGCGTTAAAGCTTTCGTATTGCAGTTCACCAAGCGGGCCACCATCCATTGTATAGGCGAATGTTGCATTGAATCGATCGACATCAAATTTATGTGGACCTCGACCAATTTCCTCGTCAGGTGTAAATGCGACACGGATTTTTCCATGCTTTATTTCCGGATGTTCAATTAGATACGCCATTGCCGTCATAATTTCAGTGATACCGGCTTTATCATCAGCTCCGAGCAATGTTGTTCCATCAGTTGTAATTAATGTATGACCTTTGTAGCTTAGCAATTCCGGAAAATCCTTGGCTGACAAAACAACATCTTTGTTAAGCGCAATGTCATTTCCATCAAAATTCTCAACGATTTGTGGATTAACATTTTTCCCGGTAAAGTCTGTTGCGGTATCCACATGGGCAAGAAACCCAATCGTTGGAATTTCCTTTTCCGAATTGGCGGGTAGTGTTGCCATTACATATCCGTTGTCGTCGATTGTGACATCGGTCATGCCGATTTGCCGTAATTCATCGACAAGCATGTTCAAAAGATCCCATTGTCCTTGGGTTGATGGTGTTGTTTCACTGTCTTCATTTGACTGTGTATCCACTTTGGCATATGTAGTGAACCGTTTGATAAGTTCGTCTTTCATACGAATCCATCTCCTTTTTCTGATAAGGATGTTCAAAAAGCCACCAAATGATAATCCCTTACTAGTTTCTTCGCTTTTTGGCAAATATTACTTTTTTTCTGTGCCGATACATACTTTTGGTAAGTTCTCCATTGTGCTCACACTACGGTGCCTCGACTTAATTACTGCTAATTTGGTGTTTTTTGAACACTTTATATTTACATAAGCATATCACAAGGCGAATTATTTTTCGTAATGAAAAGGTATCAGTAGCGTATTTGTCGAATTATTGTAGAAGGAATATTCAATGAAGGTGAAAACATGATCAGACAAGTTACTGAAAACGACACAGAGGCATTATTACAGTTGCTCAAACAAGTGGATAATGAAAGTGCTTATATGCTCCATGATGCGAATGAAAGAAAAACGACTTTAGAATCGATAAAGAAAATGATAGCAGCATTTACAGCTGAACCGAACTCGGTCATTTTCGTTGCGGAGGAAGCAGGAACATTGGTCGGCTATTTTTTAGCAGTTGGGGGAAAAGTGAATCGGACAAGACATAGTGCCTATATAGTTATCGGTATTTTGCCGGCTTTTCGTGGGAAAGGAATTGGAACAGCATTCTTTCGAGCGGCAGAGCAATGGGCACGGAAGCAGAGGGTGCACCGTTTGGAGCTAACAGTTGTTGCGAAAAACGAAGCGGCAATTGGCTTATATAAAAAAGCAGGGTTTGAGATGGAGGGTGTAAAAAAACATTCTCTGTTCATTGACGGAGCCTTTGTGGATGAATATTGCATGGCGAAATTGTTATGATGGAAATAAGAAATGGAGGGATTTGGATGTCTGTTTTAGTATCGTCAGAATGGTTAGCTAGACGCTTGAAGGATCAGCCGGAAAACACAGCAATCATCGATGTCCGGTTTTCCTTAGCCGATCCGGAAGCAGGGAGAATGGCATATGAAAAATCGCATATCCCCGGTGCGGTCTATTTGGATTTGAACAAAGATTTGTCAGGCCCTGTTCAAACGCATGGTGGAAACCATCCATTACCAGATATCAATGACTTCGCCGAAAAAATGGGTGAGATCGGTATTGACAACGAAACGACAGTTGTCATTTACGATCAGGATAATGATATGTTCTCTGCAAGGTTATGGTGGTTGCTGCACTATGCTGGCCATGGGCATGTCTACATTTTAGATGGAGGTTTAGCAAGTTGGATGCGACAAGGCCATGTAACGACTAATAAAATCCCGGTTCCAGAGGTGAAGCAATTTAAGCCATCGGTACGCGCCAATAAAGTTGTTCACATCGATGGCGTAAAAGAGAGGTTGAAAAACGGATCAGCTGTATTACTGGATTCGCGTGCAAGAGATCGGTACTTGGGTAAAACAGAACCATTATATGCAAAAGCTGGGCACATTCCAGGAGCTAAAAACTATTTTTGGAAAGATGTTCTTGATGAAAATGGGTTGTGGAAAAATGAGAAGGAACTAGCTTCTCATTTTAAGGCACTATCCAAAGACGATGAGATCATTGTCTCTTGCGGATCGGGTGTGTCAGCCTGTCCAAACGTACTGGCATTAAAAATGGCAGGCTATGAAAATGTGAAGCTATATCCGGGAAGTTTCAGTGACTGGATCTCCTATGAGGAAAACGAAGTGGAGACGGATGCTGAGTAATATAAAGAATGGGGAAGTTAGCAAATGAAGACACGCTGTGAATGGGCAACCTCAGAGCAAATTTACATTGATTATCATGATGACGAATGGGGAAAACCAACCCATGATGATCAGAAATTGTTTGAAATGCTTTGTTTGGAAGGGGCACAGGCAGGTTTAAGCTGGATTACGATATTAAAAAGACGGGAAAATTATCGTGCCGCGTTTGATAATTTTGACCCGGAGCTGATAAGTGCTTATGATGAACATAAAATAAATGAGCTCCTGCAAGATGAAGGAATTATCCGGAATAAACGAAAGATCCATTCGGCTATTACGAATGCACAAGCTTTTTTGAATGTGCAAAGGGAGTTCAGCTCATTTGACTCCTATATCTGGCAGTTTGTTGACGGGAAACCTATATTAAATGACTGGGCAACACATACTGAGGTTCCCGCTTCGACTAAGCAATCAGAGCTAATGAGCAAGGATTTAAAAAAGCGCGGGTTTACATTTGTTGGACCAACCATTTGTTATGCGTTTATGCAGGCAACTGGCATGGTGAATGATCATACGCAGGATTGCTTTTTGTATCACGGGAATAACAAATAATAAAAACAGCTGCTTCACTTGAAGTAGCTGTTTTCCAAAGGTCATAGTTTAAACACCTTCAATTCCTCATTAAGCTGCTCTGCAAGTTTTGCCAGTTCATCTGCACTATTGGAAACCTCTTCCATTGAGCTTGAGGTTTGCTGTGCGGATGCTGCCGCTTGTTCGACGCCAGCCGCTGACTCTTCGGAAACAGAAGCAATTTCCTCGATTAAGTTATTCATATCATTACTGTTATCAGCTATATCCATTAAGTTAGAGGATATCTCTGAGATTTTTTCAACCATATCTAAGACGGCATTATTTATCGATTGAAAGTTTTTGCCTGTAGTCTGAATTTGTTTCGTACCTTCTTTAACCTCATTGTATCCGGAATTCAGGGACTCGACTACCTGATCCGTTTCATTTTGTATATTCGTTACAATCTTTGTGATTTCCTTTACAGATGCAGTGACCTGTTCCGCGAGTTTCTTAACTTCATCTGCTACAACGGCAAAACCCTTTCCATGTTCACCAGCACGTGCAGCCTCAATTGCAGCGTTTAGTGCCAATAAATTGGTTTGATCTGCAATATCCTTAATCACAAGAACCAATTTGGAAACCTGATCCGACTGTTTATCCAATCCTTGAACTTTATCAACTGCTTCTGTGACGATTGCATCGATCTGCTTCATCTGTGTCACGGACCTTTGCATCAGGTTTGTACCTTCATAGGTCAGCCCCAGTACATCATCAGATTTTTTAGCGATTTCCTTACCATTTTGTTCCGAGTGCTGCACTTTTTGGACAAAATCATTCATGTTCTCTGATAAATCAGAAGCACTGTTGGCCTGCGTTTCCGCGCCTGCTGAAATTTCCTCCATCGTTGTTGCGATTTGTTCATTTCCTTCTTTTACTTCGTTTGCCGATTGCGTTAGTTCTTTACTTCTGGAGGATACAGATTCAGAAGCCTCGGCAACTTTAAATAAAATAGTACGAATGTTTTCTTTCATTTGGTTAACAGCAGCGGATAGCTGCCCAACCTCATCCTTCCCTTGATAATGGACGGATTCAGTCAGTAAATTTCCATTTGCTACCTCGGTGGTAACGGTAACAACCTTCTGCAAATTAGCGGTGATTCTTCTACTGATGACAAACATCAATAAAACGCCAATCCCAATCGCAACAATGATTGCAATCGCCAGTGAGATGATACTGTAGTTTATGCCGGCCTTTGCATTTTCTACAGCTTGTTTTTGGGTATGATCAACAATTTCCATTAGCTCACCCATGCGTTCTGTATTTTTCATCCGTAGTGTGCTCGATTGGTCTCTCAGTGATTGGGACATATAAGCCTGTTCCGTGTGTACAGCCGCTGCAATATCGTTTAAAAACATATCGTTTACTTTTTCATCCGCTTTTTTAACCTCAGCAAATATTTTCTTTTGCTTGGCAGTATCCATTTTCGGCTCTATTTTTTCTTCCAAAGCATTGAATTGTTTTTGGTATTCAACAAATTCAGCAATATACATTTCATTGCCAGTAACGATAAAATCGGCAATTTGCACATCCTTGGTCTGGATTAATTCGGCCATTTTTGCTATATCATTGGCCCGATCGCTTCTTTGATCAATTGCATCAATATCCTGTTGGCTCTTATACAGTTGAAAATAGACAACCGCGCCAGCAACAATAAATAAAACTACTGTGATCATAAATACAGTTAGGTATTTTTGACCAATCTTTATATTGTGCCACCGCCGATTTTTCATCGTTTGCTTCTTTGTTTTTGGCTTAGCCGATTTTCCTTTCTTCATTTATATCCCCCATTTAATTGAAACGCGTTTTTCTATTATATCGGCATCATTCGTCTAAGTATTAAGTACTATTCTTGTTTTGGGAAAAAGAATTTTCTAACACTTGAAATCAAGGTTGTCTTTCTTGTAAAATAGCAAATTGTGTATGTTGAACGGAGGAAAGAGAAGGGGGTGTAACGATGGTTTATTCAGCCTTTTTGCAACAAGAAAAAGGTAAAGCGGAACTAAAAGAAGAATTGGACGCCTTGGAAATACAATTGGCGAGAATGCAAAATAATATTAAACAAATCGCTAAAAAATCAGCAGTGATTAGTATTGATCGGGCTGGAGATGAGCAATTGGTAGTAGTTTATGCGGATAAAAAGGAAGACACTCTCCAACTAATGCTGCATGATTGCGAGTCACCGTATCGTGGTAAATGGCATTCTGCAATTCAAGCGGAATTTAAAGGGGAGGATACCCTGTTTATTGCGGATATAAAAGGGGAGAAAAATAAAGGATACGGATCTGTTCTTATGAAACATCTGAAAGAAGTTGCCCGTGATGAAAATGTTCAATATATAACTGGTGACATTGTGGAACGTGATTTTGATCATGTTAACCGGCTAAAACATTTTTACGGCAAGCATGATTTTGATGTGAAAATTGACCATGATGAACAATGTGGTGTGATTGTTTGGAATGATGGGTGAAGGAGTGGCAGGCTGTGAACGAGGCCACTCCTTTTTAATATTTCATCAGTTTTGCATAGGATAGGGAGCCCTGATTCAATATGGTCAAAAATGTTTTATGACAAAATTAGCGGGTTTTATCTTCCTTTGGCGAGAAGACCCCTTCCTCAAGGAATGTATAGGGTAAAACCAAATGAGTAGGTAGGGGATGAATCGCCTCTCCAAGGGAGACT
>BMJD01000020.1 GCA_014642895.1 Lentibacillus populi | reverse complement strand
AAATAGTACTCAATAATAAAATTAAAAATTTGACAAAAAAAATAAGCCCTCACAAGGCTTACAGTGTTTTTTTGGAAGTGAAACTGTCAAACTCCCGTGTATTTGATGGGCCCATATTTAGGAAGCAGGTTTAAATATCAAATTCAAAATTCCAACCTTGCAAACGATACCGTAATGTAGTACCTTTGAACATGTAAGATAAAAATGGAATAGATTTTGTGGGGGGACCAGTTGATGCTGGTTGAGATTGTATCCGATAGATACTGACCCTTGGAACCTGATCTGGCTGAAACCAGCGTAGGGAACATGTTGAACAGGAAAGATAAACTATCTTTTTCGTAAACACCCCAGGTTTAAAAATGGCGGTGTTTTTTTATTGCAATTTCCGCAGCCCTTTCGCCGATCATTTTCCTAAACAAAACTACCATCACATGGAGGATAAGAAATGAAGAAGCTTTTATTTTTACTTATCATGATTACCGTTCTTACTGCATGTAACAGTAACAACGGATCCAAAAGCACGGAACAGGATCAACAGGATAGGGACGGTATGCAGAAAGTAAAGCTTGTCCTGGATTGGACACCAAATACGAATCATACTGGCCTTTATGTTGCACAAAAAAAGGGATACTTTCATGACGAGGGACTGGATGTGGAAATCATAATGCCGGGAGAGGTTGGGGCTGATCAGCTTGTCGCTTCAGGAAAAGCCGATTTTGGTGTTAGCTACCAAGAAAGTATTACGGAGGCACGTGTGCAAGGTGTACCGGTTGTCTCCATTGCGGCGGTGATCCAGCATAATACATCCGGTTTTGCCTCACCAAAGGAAAAAGCCATCACATCACCGAAGGATTTTGCCGGAAAAACGTATGGTGGCTGGGGGGCACCAGTTGAGAAGGCTGTCCTAGCATCCCTTATGAAACAAGAAAATGCTTCCGCTGACAAGGTGAATATTGTCAATATGGGGAACACCGATTTCTTTACAGCGGTGCAGCGTGATATTGATTTTGCTTGGATTTATTATGGCTGGACAGGCGTAGAGGCCGAGTTGCGTGGTGAGGAATTAAATATGTTGTATCTGACCGATTACTCGAAAAAACTTGATTATTATACACCGGTTCTTACTGCGAATGAGAACACGATTGAGGAAAACCCGACAACAGTTAAGAAGTTTTTGGCAGCCGTTTCAAAAGGGTATGAATTTGCCATTGATAATCCTGAAGATGCGGCTACTATTTTGCTAGATGAAGTTCCAGATCTTGATGCAGAACTGGTAAAGGCAAGTCAAGAATGGCTCTCACCAAAATATCGGGATGATGCAATGCGCTGGGGTGAACAGAAATTGGAAGTCTGGGATAATTATGCAAGCTGGATGTACGACAATAATTTATTAGAAAAACAGCTAGATAGCGAGAAAGCTTTTACCAATGAATTTTTACCAAAAAAATAGGAGGGGTTTCAAGTGGCAAATGCTTTAGTAAGTATTCAAATTATCCCAAAGACAAAAAACGGGGAAGATACGATTCCATATGTAGATGCTGCGATAGAGGAAATCGATCAATCAGGAGTGAAATATGAAGTGCATCCGCTCGAAACAACGATGGAAGGAGATTTGCCGGAATTGCTGTCAATTATTGAAAAAATGAATACCAGAATGACCGAGCTGGGGTGTGAAAGTATTATTTCACAGGTAAAAGTGTTTCATAAACCGGATGGAGCCTCGATGTCAGAACTGACGGAGAAATATCGCTAATGAAAGGGATCATGGAAAAAGGCTGGAAACCGGTTGTGGTTCTCCTCCTTTTGTTCGGTGCATGGGAGCTTTCCAGTAAACTGTTTGACATACCGGATTGGCTCCTGCCTGCACCGTCGCAAATTGGAAAAACAGGAATAGAAGCCTGGCCAATGTATCAGCATCATTTAATCTCAACCATTACATTATCGATTATGGGCTTTTTGATTGGTGCAAGCATCGGGATTTTGGTTGCTGTTTGTCTGCATCTTATTCGATTTGTTCGGGAAGCATTTTTTCCTTTGATGATTTTATCACAAAATATCCCGATTATTGTGCTGGCACCGCTTTTAGTGATCTGGTTTGGATTTGGGATGCTGCCCAAAATTATCATCATCACATTGGTTTGTTTCTTTCCAATCGCTGTTGCAGCATTGGATGGGTTTCGGCAAACCGATCGTGATTTAATTCATTATATGCAAATGGCCGGGGCAAATAAAAGGCAGATTTTCAGGAAATTGGAAATTCCAAGTGCACTTCCATCATTATTTTCCGGATTAAAAATTTCTGCAACTTATAGTGTAATGGGAGCAGTTATTTCTGAATGGCTCGGTGCGAATGAAGGAATTGGTGTCTATATGACATTAGCATCCTCATCATTCCGAACCGATCGTGTCTTTGTTGCGATATTTTTCGTCATGGTTCTGAGTCTTTTGTTCTTTTCACTGATCGCTTTTATCGAAAAAAGACTACTTAATTGGAAATCAGAGGGGAACTGATATGGGAAAACTACATGTTCAAAACGTAACAAAGTCATATAGCCAAAACGTGATACTGAGCGATGTATCATTTACCGTACATGATGGTGAATTTGTTTCCATCCTAGGTCCATCTGGCAGTGGAAAGAGCACATTATTCCATGTAATAGGCGGGATCCGGCTTCCTGATTCCGGTGAGATTTATTTAGATGACAGGCTGATAAACGGCACAAAAGGAGCCATTAGTTATACACCCCAATCTCCATCTCTGCTTCCTTGGCGAAGTCTTTTAAAAAATGTATTGCTGGGTGCAGAAATAGCGGGGGGAGGAGATGAAGCAGATGCAATGGAGATGATTGAACGTGCCGGGCTTAAGGGGTACGAGAATGCATATCCGCATGAACTTTCAGGTGGAATGCAGCAGCGTGCAGCCTTTATCCGAAGCTTGTTAAGTCCACAATCTGTTATTTGTTTAGATGAACCATTTTCAGCATTAGATGAGTTTACCAGATTGGCGATGCAAAAATGGCTCTTATCAATCTGGGAGGAAGATAAACGCTCTATATTATTTGTAACACATAGTATTGAGGAAGCCATTTATCTTTCTGATCGAGTGATTGTGTTAACGAATAAGCCTGCAACGGTAAAAAAAGAAATTACCATCCCGTTCTCAAGACCAAGAAAAGAAGCCATCCTTTTGTCGGAGGAATTTTTGCAATGGAAAAAGCTAATTTATCAGGAACTAGGTGAATAATATGGAAAATCAGATTATTGATGCACATATCCATTTGGACATGTACGATGAACCGGATCGGAATATGCTGCTAAAGGAACTGAAGCATCATCATGTTGCTGCATTAATTGCAGTATCATATCATTTGCAATCTGCTAAAATGAATCTGGAATTTTCCCGAATCGATAAACGAATTAAACCGGCATTTGGCTACCATCCGGAACAGGAATTACCATCAGATCGTATGTTGGAGGAAATTATATTATTCATGCATAGACATCAGCAGGAGATGGTGGCCATTGGGGAAGTTGGTTTACCGTATTATTTGCGGCAAGAAAAACCTAGCATTCCAGTAGAGCCTTATATGGAAGTACTGGAGCTGTTTATTCAGCAAGCCGTAAAGTTAGATAAGCCGATTGTTTTGCATGCTGTCTATGAGGATGCTCCCATTGTCTGTGATTTACTCGAGAAGTATTCGGTGAAAAAAGCTCATTTTCACTGGTTCAAAGGGGATCCTCAAACGGTTGAGCGTATGCAGCAAAATGGTTATTACATATCGATCACGCCGGATGTGTTGTATGAAAAGGAAATTCAACGACTGGTTAAACGCTATCCTTTAGCGAACATGATGGTAGAGACAGATGGTCCTTGGACGTTTACGGGGCCGTTCACAGGCGAAAAAACAGACCCGAAAATGATCCATCAATCCATACGTAAAATTGCTGAGCTGAAAGGGCTGGATAAGGAAGACGTTTATCATCGTCTATATGAAAACACGATTGAATTTTATCGCTTGTTAACAGTGTAATAATTAAAAACTTCCTTTTGGCTTACGGCTGTCAAAATCCTGCTGTAGGAGCAAGTTTTCATCCATTGATTTTAGAATGGTGAAGAGAAAGAAGCACTTGCTTATTTTAACAAACAGGTTTGCTCTGTTTCTTAATAGAAACGCCACTACAATATTGAATATCGTGGGTACTATAAAGCAAGTCCCTTCAGGTAAAGATGACTTTTCTGAGGGAATTTTAATTTGGTTAAAGAGATTTGTGGGTGCTGAACTTATCACTAAACCATGCAAAATGAATGAAATAAATTATTAAAGGATATTAATCAGAAGAAGTACATTGGGGAAAGTTTTATAACTGAAAAAGTGCATGTTCATATCAACTAGTATGAACATGCATTTTGATTTCTTTTATTTCTCATAAAACGTACTTGGCATTACAACTGCAACAACTTCTCCTTTAGCACAAACCTTGCCGCCTGCAAATACCTCCGTATGTACTTTCCATTTCTTCGGATGGACTTCTTCCACTGTTCCAACTGCTTTTAATGGGACGCCATGTGGAGTAGGTTTAATGAAATCAACGTGTAATGACCCCGTCACAAATCGTGGCGGTTCCACAGCATCGCCTGGTTCATGCCCATTTTTCCGATGTAATGCAAGGGATGCTGAGCCGGTTCCATGGCAGTCAATCAGGGAAGCGATCAGCCCGCCATAAACAAAACCGGGTAGTGCAGTATGCTCTGGCCGTGGTGTATAAATGGTTACGGTGTTATCACCATCCCACCCCGTACGAAAATGATGTCCATTTTCATTTAGTCGCCCACAGCCATAACACCAGGAAAAGTCTTCCGGATATTCATCTTGAACTGCTTTTTTAATTGTTTGCTCCATTATTTTCCCCCCTTTTCAGAAAAGTATAGCATAAAAGTGACACGGAAAATAGGTTCATGTCTTATACAATCTACAGGCAGTTATCATAGGTTAGTAGTGAACCTATCACAGGAAAGGGGCTTTTATATGAGACATCATCATGGACCAGATTGTGGATGCCCGAAGCGCATTGTCCATCCAACAAAGCATAATTGTGTTGAAAACTGTACGGAAAGTGTTGTAGAACACATACATCCTTCCCATACTACAGTTATGAATCATCATTTGGTAAGGAACAGACATGTTTATCCACATTCCACATCCGTCCAAAATACGTGCAATAGTGTAGATGAATTTGGCGGAGCTTTTAACACACCACCACAAGTTTCTCCAGCTTATGGACCTGGAAGTCAGGTTGCAGGTGCCATGTCGCCGGGGATGAATAACGGTAATCAAGTTGCAGGCATGATGGATTATGGTCATGCTGGAAAAGGGTGCTGTGGGAACAACTATAAAGAGATGCATAACTGGAAAAAACCGAATAAATGGTGTTAATCTTATTAGGGAGCAGGCTTAAAGGTCAGCTCCCAGTTTTTCTAAGAAAGGAACATACATATGAAAGTACTAACGGTTACCGGATATAAACCAATGGAACTGAATATATTTAAGGTTGACGACCATCGAATAACATTCATTAAAGCAGCTATTCGCAAAAGACTAATAGCCTTTATCGAGGAAGGATTGGAATGGGTACTGATCTCAGGGCAAATGGGAGTTGAACTATGGGCGGCTGAGGTTGTTAGGGAATTACGGGAACAGTATGATGTGAAGCTTGCCATCATTCCCCCTTTTGAGAGTCAGGAAGAACGCTTTCCAGAGCCCATCCAGCAACAGTATCAGGAACTTGTATCAATTGCTGATTTTTATAAACCGCTTTATGTGGGGTACTACAAGGGTGCCTTCCAATTCAAGGCAAAAAATAAATGGCTTATCGATAAAAGTGATGGGTGCCTTATCGTAATGGATGAAGAATTTCCGGGAAGCGGGCGCTTTTTTTATCTGGAAGCAAAGGGATGGGACAACTATCCTGTTTATTCGATCACGCCAGCTGATTTGGATGATGTGGTGGAAGAGTTAAGGATGGCGGATCCGGATTATTGGACGTAACATGGCAAATGTTACGTATCAACATTTGGAAAAATCCCATTCAAGCGAAAAGAGCTGTCGCTTATGTACCCGATCAGCCCAACTTATATCCGAAATTAATAAGGGTGGGACTATTGCAATTTATTGCCTCCGCGTTTCGTATTCCTAAGATACATTTCATACGAAAGCAAAGGAATTGATACGGAAAAAGCCGCATCGCGTGTTGAAGCAGCCTTTTCCAATTAACTTTTACCACAAAGCATCCAGCAGTTCCTTTGTAAATAAATTGGTATCAATATTGCATTTGTCCGATTCTATTGCATATTGCCAGCCGTAAAGTAAAGCATCGTCCGGTCCTTCGGGGGCGTATTTCGGGGCATTTTCTTTTGTAGTGATTTCTTGCTGGGGATAGGATGTCCAAACGATTGTATTTTCTCGTGCCTTCCGTTTTGTTGCATGATAGGCTTCAACCAAATTACTTCCATCATCAAAAACACCATATAAACCTGGTTGGTAATCGGAAGCGGCTAATGTGTCGTACCACCCTTGGATAAAGGCTGAATCGACCGGGTACTTCGGCTCAATATCCCCGAATATCGCAACCCCATCTGGAACATCCAAATCATTAGCCAAGGAAATTGCTTGTTTCGCTTCCCGGGCACCATGGTCATACCCCGTTGCATCACGGAAATGGTTGTAAATTAACAGAATACGTATATCATTTTTATAACAGGAATGTGACTTCGTCAGCGTCAAGCCCCTTAGAAACACCTTTGTTATCCCCTAAATAGCGTCCCCAAACATCTGGCTTGCCAAAGTTATCCTCTACACACTGTTTTAAATCGTTATTCACGCTACTCGCAGAATCAACACCCCAGTAAATTTGCTTGCCATCATTGGAATCCGAACCATCTTCATTGCTTTCATCGGTCGAGGGTTCGTTGGAGGAGTCGGGTTTCGTATCAAAAACTACCATGTTTAAAAATATCGGAATGGTAATCAAGACCACTACTCCAATAAGCATGTATAGAAAGCGTTTGTTTAGCAAAGTTTAAAAACCTCCCTTCCTATTATTGCTGTTTATTAAAGGGAGGAAATGTGCGTGCAGGCGAGGACTAATGTATGCATGATCGGAAATAGCTGATCGCCGATAAAAAGGAGGGATTTTCCTAAAAGTATTGGGGCGCCACTAAAGTGGCAAATCCCGCTGATAAGAGCTAGAAAATCGCCAATAACAAGTAAACGTACAGCTGGTAGCATAAGTTGCCGGTATCAAATAATGCAAAAATCTCTAATAAATATTCAGCACCTACTTTAGTTGCAGCGAACGAACGTGTATAATGGAATTTGTGATGAAAAAAATCGACAAAATCGGACAGCTATTTATTTATTTCGTGCAAATAGCTGATGAAAAATATATAATAATCAAGGATACCAAGTTCCGTTCGTTTAATGGAGGTTAAAAAAATATGTTCAAGAAAAAACCAGATAAGTTTTCCCTTTATCTAGTTGATTTCGCAAAGCATTTACATGAAGCAACAGACTATTTTGTTCATTTTAAAGTGAAAGATACTGAGACACTGAAACAATTTTCCAGTACAATTAAGGAGCATGAATCACTTGCCGATGATAAGGTTCATGAAATCATTAAAGATTTAAACCAGGCTTTTATTACCCCTATTGAGCGGGAGGACATTCTCCAGCTTGTGATGAATCTGGATGATATTATGGATGGAATGGAAGAATTCTCCGCTACGATGGATATTTATCATATATTGTCTTCAGATGATTATATCGATCAATTTACGAATTATATATTAAAATGCTCAAAGGAAATTTTAACATCAATGGAATTAATCGCAAATTATCAATTAAAAGATGTGGAAGAGCATGCCATCCGGATTAAAGACTACGAAAGTAATTGTGACGATTTATACCGTGAATCCCTTAGGAACTTATTTCAATCAGAAAAGGATCCAATTAAAGTAATCCAATACAAAGAAATTTATGAAATTCTGGAAGAAATAGCAGACTATTGTCAAAACGTAGCAAGTACATTACAAAGTATCATCATGAAAAATGCGTAATGAGGGATTAAAAAAATGGACTTTCTTTCTGTAATAATCGTATTAATTGTAGTTTTTGCTCTCCTTTTCGACTTTATTAACGGGTTTCACGATACGGCCAATGCCATTGCAACATCGGTATCAACCAAAGCCTTGACACCTAGAAGAGCAATCATATTGGCTGCTGTAATGAATTTTGTTGGAGCATTGACCTTTACTGGTGTTGCCCAAACGATTACTAGTGGAATTACAAATCCGTTTGACCTGGAAAACGGGCTGGCGGTCATTTTAGCAGCTTTGATCGCGGCGATTGTCTGGAATTTGGTTACATGGTATGCAGGGATCCCAAGCAGTTCATCCCATGCAATTATTGGGGCAATTACAGGTGCGGTCATTGTATCAGCGGGATATAACGCGATTCATTATCATGGTTTTCTCTCTATTCTTGAAGGTTTGTTCTTCTCCCCGGTTTTTGCCTTTATAGTCGGATTTATCTTATACGGCATTATTAAAGTTATTTTTAAAAACAGTAATTTGGCTAAGACAAATAAACGCTTTCGGCTCGTGCAAGTATTAACAGCATCGGTGCAATCCTTCGCCCATGGTACGAATGATGCACAAAAATCGATGGGGATTATTACGATGGCATTGATTGTCGGAGGCATGCATACAACGGCAGCTATTCCATTTTGGGTGCAGGCTTCTTGTGCAACGGCAATGGCGCTTGGAACTTCTGTTGGTGGATGGCGAATCATTAAAACGGTCGGTGGAAAAATTATGAAAATCCGCCCTGTAAATGGGGTTGCTGCTGATCTTACTGGTGCGGCCGTCATCTTTGGGGCAACGCTCATTCATTTACCTGTGAGCACAACCCATGTTATTTCATCTGGTATCCTCGGGGTCGGGGCCTCCCACCGTGTAAAGGGTGTTAACTGGGGTGTAGCAAAACGGATGGTTGTTACCTGGGTGATCACATTACCGATAACTGCAGTAATAGGCGGAATTATTTATTATATTTTGGATTTGTTCATCTAAAAATCGATCTTTTGGTTGCCATTGTCGCTGCCAAACGATTTTTAGTAGTCAGGCTGGCTATAACTTACAGTTACATTAATGATAGAGGCTATTGCCTTGGTAATAGTTTTTTTCAATCACGAGACTAAGTAGATCAATGATTAACCGATAGACATTAATGAGTCGCTGAAATTGATGCTAGCATCAGATTGACGAACGAATAGAATCCTGCCTTTCTCCAAAAGCTAACCGTACGATAAAAAGGAGGGGAATATGGTGAGTGAAAACCCTAAAGGGCCTAAACAGCAGGAACGTCCAAATTTGCCAAAAAGCCCGAAACAGCGATATGGCGAGCCACTCGATGGTTCACATAAAGTAAAAAATCGCAATCATTCACGGCAAAAGAACGACGCAAATCATGATATGTAGATATGAGCAAATAAAGCTGTTCCGTTATGTTGGAATGGCTTTTTCTTTGGAGTGATCTACTACAATGATAATCGAAAAAATGATCATGACAGGGGCACTTTGGCATCATTTCTTACAATGCCACCTTAGTAAGTGGAAGATACGATTATAATGTTGAATCAATGAAACTGACTTTGTTTTAGACGATGCAACTGTTAAAATAGGTTTATCAAAGAGGTGGCGTTTTTTTAAGTGCTGCTGGTGCCCATAAATATCAGAAAAGTGGGTAAAAACACTGCCCGTCTTAGAGAAATAGTTTTATACTGAAGAAGAGCAACATCAAGGTTTCATCAACAGGGGTGATAAAAATGCTGAAAGAGGATTTGCTTTCCTATTTAGAGGAAAAGACGCATTTGTTTCAAATAGATACTCCGTCAGACATGTTTACGGCAAATAGTATGGCGGAATTTTTTCAAGTTAAGCGAAATACGATTAGTCAATATCTGAATCAGATGGTTGAAGAAGAAAAAGTGATTAAGATCAATACACGTCCAGTTTATTTCTTGAGCCGATTCATATTTGAAAAGGAATTTTTTCCTGTTCAAATGTGCTTGTTTGACAGCTTCGAATCTATTAAGAAGCAAGCGGAGAATGGAAATGATGGGGATATTTTTGACCGATTAATTGGGGCAGATGGAAGTTTGGAAAAAGCGATCAAACAGATTAAATCATCAGTATTTTATCCTGATGGCGGTTTACCGCTCATCTTATGTGGACCGACAGGAGCTGGAAAGAGCTATACCGCCAGTCTTATTTATCAATACAGTGTAGAAAGGGGAGTATTGGCAAAAGATGCACCTTTCATCAGCTTCAACTGTGCGCAATATGCGAATAACCCAGAGCTACTATCCAGTAACTTGTTTGGTAATCTAAAAGGGGCGTATACCGGAGCCGATAAAACGACAAATGGAATGCTCGAAGCCGCAGATGGCGGCATATTATTTTTGGACGAGGTTCATCGGCTAAATGAAGAGGGGCAAGAAAAATTATTTACGTTTCTTGATCAAGGCGTTTATCGGCGGATGGGAGAGACGAATGGCTGGCACCAAGCGGATGTGCGAATTATTTTTGCAACAACTTTAAACCTGGAAGGGAACTTTCTTAAAACATTTTTGCGCCGGATTCCCATTCAGATAACAATCCCAAGTCTTGACGAGCGGGGAGACAAAGAGAAAATACAATTTGTGTATCTGTTTTTGATTCATGAAGCACAAAAAATTAACCGGCCGATCCACATAACGAGTCGAGCTTTGGATGCGCTTACGAAGCATAATTATAGCGGTAATCTGGGAGATTTGAAAAACACGATAAAATATTTGATCGCCTCGTCCTTTGCCGAAGATCCAGAATCAGATCGTGTTTCGATTTCATTACATGATCTTCCTGAAAAAATTTTACGAGAAACGATTCAACCTACTGATCATAAATTTAAGCAAAACAGTGAAATTATCATTAAGCCAACCGCTACGTTAAATCAGCTATTTGAATCACGCATGTCGCATACGGACGATATCAAGAAAACATATGAAACAATTCTGCGTTTGTTTAACGATAATCAGAAACGCAAATTGGATAAAACGATTTTGGAACAACAGGTTTTCAATGAGATTCTAGCTTTATTTGACAAGTTTATTTTTAACTCGGAAAAAAGTACTGGCGTAATGATGGAAGTCATTACGGTTAATGTACAGGAAATTATCCGTTATTTAGAGAACACCAACAACGTCAAATTCAATGGAAACAGTGTATTTACCATGGCTCACTTTCTTTATTACAAGGGGAACGCTGTTATAGAATGGTCGAGTGAACAGAAAAAAGTCATCAACCAGATTGTACATTTTGCAGAAGAAAATTATCAATCAGAATGCCAGCTGGTAACGCAATTTATCAAGCTATTAAACAATAAACTGGATGTCCACATGAGCAGGATGGATGAAGCGATGCTGACATTTTATTTAAGGAGCCTGTCAATTGAACCGGCCAATGAGCAGCGGGTAAGGGCTATCATTCTTGCACATGGCTATGCAACAGCCAGCAGTATCGCAAATGTGGCAAACCGTTTGCTCCATAAAAATATCTTTGAGGCTTTTGACATGCCATTGGACACATCAGTAGATGATATTGTAGAACGAGTACTGCATTATGTTGAACATACCGATGTTTCCAAAGGACTGGTTATTTTAGTAGATATGGGCTCCTTGAAAGACATCCCTTCCCAATTCACCAAATACATGAATGGGCCATTAGCAATCATTAACAATGTTTCTACGCAAATGGCTTTATTTGTAGGTGAAATGCTGGGAAAAGGTATTTATTTAGAGGAAATGATCGATAAGTTAAAAACTTCCAATGAAACACAATATAGTATTATTTACCCGGACAAGAAAAAGGAAAAAGTGATTGTCACATCCTGCTTTACCGGAATGGGAACAGCTTTGCAAATCCAAAAATTGTTAGAAGAAAGTATACCACAGGATTTGGAAATGAAAATCATTGCCCATGATTACAGCCGTCTGGAGGAATTTGGTTATGCCGATGCATTATTTCAGTTATATGATGTTCTGGCAATAGTGGGAACAGCCGATCCAGGAATAAGAGAAGTGGATTATATTTCGCTTGAAGATTTAATTTCGGGGCAGGGGGAAGGAAAGCTGCGGAAAATTTTTCAGTCGGTGATCAATGACGATCAAATTGAAGAAATCAATAACAATCTATTACGAAACTTTTCGATTGAACAGGTAATTGAATCCATTACCATTCTGGATACAGAAAAAATTCTTATTCATGTCGAGGAATTTTTAAATCGGTTGGAAATGTTAATGAATAAACGACTGCCCAATGATAAAAAAGTAGCTTTATATGTCCATACAAGCTGCTTGGTAGAGCGTTTAATTAGACAAGCTCCAATAGAAACGTACCATGACATGGATACGTTTGTGGAATATCAAAAAGATATGATTGAAATGATAAGGGATGCGTTTAGTGTCGTCGAATCCATTTATAGTGTCGAAATCAACATTGCCGAAATTGGTTATATTTATGATTATTTAGTCACGGAACCCTCATCTGAAAGCGTTTTTTAAATAAGGTTGTACCAATAAATAAAAGCGTGCCACTAAGTTGGCACGCTTTTTGCATTTAATATTAGTGAAATGAAAATGAAAGGGGGATAGGTGATGAGGTATTTATTATTTGCATCGCATGGGAGACTCGCGGAGGGAATGCTTGATTCAGTAGAAATGATTACCGGGAAGCGTGACAATATATTTACAATCAGTGCTTACAAGAATGAGAACGAGGATTTAACTAAGCAATTGGAGTCCGTGTTGATGCAGATTAATGAGGAAGATGAATTGATTATCGTTACGGATATATTCGGTGGCAGTGTTAACAATGAATGCCTTAAATTATTACATGATACCAGAATTCATTTGATTGCCGGACTAAATCTGGCATTGGTGATTGAACTGGTTACACAGGTTAATTTCCAAATGGATACGGATGAGCTAATTAACAAGGCATTAAAAAATGCCAAGGACACGATAATTTACTGTAACAAGGTTATCCGAAGTGAACCGGAGGATGAGGATTTTTAATGAAGGGATGAATAAATATGATTAAATTGCTGCGTGTTGACCATCGGTTATTACATGGACAAGTAGCTTTCTCATGGACACAAAATTTAGGAGCGGATTGTATTTTAATTGCAAACGATGATGTACCTGTTAACGAATTGCGTAAAACAACGATTAAACTTGCGAAACCACAGGGTGTAAAATTAGTTATTAAAAATATCGAGGATTCTATCAAAGCACTGGAAAGTGGAGTGACAGATAAATATAAGCTTTTCATCATTGTTGAATCTGTTGCCGACGCACAAAAATTGACTGCAGCTCACCATGCTATTAAACAAGTGAATTTAGGAGGTGTGAAAGCAAAAGAAGGGACGAGAAATATTTCCAAAGCAGTAAATTTATTGCCCGAAGAAGAAATCATGGTTAAAAAAATGATTGAACAAGGGGCAGAGGTGGAAATCAGACAAGTTCCCAATGATAAAAAGATTTTTGCTAGCACTGTAATTTAATTTAGAAACGGTGGGAGGGGTTACGATGATTACGGCATTATTATTAGGTTTGGTCGCTTTTGTCGCACAAAGTGAGTATGCTTTGGGGACGAGTTTGATATCACGTCCAATTGTCACAGGCCTATTTACCGGTATCGTAATGGGCGATATTAAAACCGGTATTATAATGGGGGCAACTTTGGAACTAGCATTTATCGGGGTATTTTCAGTTGGGGCAGCAATTCCGCCTAATGTAGTAGTTGGGGGTGTGTTGGGAGTAGCATTTGCAATATCTTCGGGGGCTGGTCCAGAAACGGCATTATTGCTGGGCTTGCCAATTGCTACATTGGCACTTATCTTTGAGAATTTGTATTTGGCTTTAGTGTTACCAATTGTGCTACACAAAGCCGATAGGTACGCCGAAGATGCCAATGTTCGAGGGATTACAACCATGCACTTATTAGGTGGCTTTGGAATGTCTCTCATGATTGGCGCCATTGTAGGTATTTCATATTTTGTTGGAAGCGATGCTGTTACAAAGGTTTTGGATGCGATCCCTGGTCCCGTTCAAACGGGTCTCGAAGTAGCTACTGGCCTAATACCAGCACTAGGTTTTGCCATGTTGGTAAGGTTATTGGTTAATAAGCAGGTTGCACCATACTTTTTCCTGGGATTTTTAATTGTTGCATATTTAAAGGTTCCGGTAACAGGTATTGCCCTGCTCGGAGCAATTGTGGCAATTATTATGGTAAATGTTATGCAAAAACCGAAATTGGCTACGAATGAAGGAGGAGTGATGGATGATGACGACGAAGACTTCTGATAAAAACGAAAAGATGGTTGATCAGGTAGAAGAAACGCCAGAAATAAGCAAAAAAGATTTAAATCAATTGTTTTGGCGCTCGTTTCAAATGGAGTTTTCCTGGAACTATGAACGTCAAGCAAGTCTGGCTTACGCATATGCCATGATTCCAATCTTAAAAAAACTGTATAAGAAAAAAGGTGACCTTTCCGCTGCATTAAAACGGCATCTGGAATTTTTTAATACGACTCCACATATTGTAACGATGATATTGGGAGTCTCTGCTGCGATGGAAAAGTCAAATGCAGAAGATAAGAATTTTGATTCATCATCCATTAATACAGTTAAAGCCTCCTTAATGGGACCATTAGCCGGTATCGGCGATTCATTTTTTTGGGGAACACTCCGCCTTATCGCAACCGGCATCGGTACATCCCTGTCGTTAAAAGGAAATATTTTGGGGCCGATTCTATTTCTACTCGTATTTAATGTACCGCATATTGCCTTACGTTATATCTTGACGAAGGTCGGTTATAACATGGGAACAGGATTTTTGAAAAAACTGCAGGAAAACGGAACAATGGGTAATTTAACGTTCGGAGCAGCCATTTTAGGGTTGATGGTTATTGGAGGGATGAGTGCAGACATGATCGTCCTGAATGTTCCATTAACCATTGGAAGTGGGGATTCCGCAACTGCTGTACAGGATATTTTGGATGGTATTTTGCCAGGACTGTTGCCTTTAGCTGCATTTGGGGTTATCTATTGGTTACTTGGCAAGGAGGTTAAGGCAACTACCATTTTAGTCGGGATGGCTGTGATTAGCATTCTTGGTGCATGGGCAGGTATTTTTGGTTGATGCAATTAGTAATGGTTTGAAAGATAGAAAAAATGCTGGATTCTCCTGTGTATGCAGGGGAGCTTCAGGATTTTAAATAAGCAGGGTGGTGTTGAAGTTGAAAGAGACGATGATGGATTATATTAATGAACAAGGAAAAACATGCAAGGACATCATGGGCAAATACGAGGAAAATCTCGAATCGTTTAAACAGGTTATTGATAGGAAGCGGCCCAAAAACTGGCTTATCCTTGCAACGGGATCAAGTTTGAATGCAACTCTAAGTGCCAAGTATTATATGGAAAAGGTTGCCGGTGTATCCATAGATGTGATAGAACCGTTCACGTTTGTGCATTATGAAAAGTTGAAATCAACGACAGATTTTATTCTGGCCATTTCACAGAGCGGGCATAGCTCTTCAACCATTGAAGCATTGAAAAAAGCAAATACGACCGGGAATATCCCTACTGCTGTCTTAACAGCAAATTTGAATAGTCCGATTACAAACGATGCGGATTTGGTCATTGATATTGGCTGTGGGATAGAAAAGGTTGGCTATGTTACCAAAGGGTTTTCAGCTACTGTTTTAACATTGATGCTGATGGGGCTTGTTTCAGGGAATGCGCTTGGAAGCCTGACTGCAGAGGAGGAATTGCAGGAAATAGCAGAATTTAATACTGCAATTGAGAAAATACCGTATGTTATTGAACGATCGGAGAGCTTTTACCGTCAATTTGCCGAGGAATTAAATCGAATTCCACGCTTTGCAACGATTGGTTATGGACCGACAGTCGGAACGGCAAAAGAGAGTGAAACGAAATTTACCGAAACTGTTCGCGTTCCAACGCAAGGATTTGAATTGGAAGCATTTATGCATGGTCCATATCTGGAAGTGGACGAATCATATGGAATAGTCTTTATCCAGACAAAGAGTCAGCATTCGGAAAGAGCTGAAAAGCTAAAAGCCTATTTCTCGAAATACACGGATCATTGCTTTTCCATCACTACCGGGACGGAAGATAATGAAAAAACGATGTCAGTCGGAATTGAACTTGATGAATTTAAGAGCACTTTGTTGCTGGTCATCCCTTTTCAGATCCTTGCATATCGAATTACCTCAGGCAGAGGAATAGATATTGAAAAAGATATTTTTGTAGATTTCGATGAGGTTCTAAAAAGTAAAATATAACAAACTAAACCAAACATCTTAGGGGGAAAATAACATGTTGAAATTTGACGAACAATTATATTTGAAAGATGGAAAAACTACCTATGAAACACGTGGGAAAATAGAACAAATTGCGGATGAGATTTCAAAGGAAGGATATAAAAACATATTCTTTATTTCAGTAGGCGGTTCCATTGCCATTATGTTACCTGTTGTAGAAATGCTTAAACAATTAACAGATGTACCAATATACGCTGAGCAGGCAGCTGAAGTTGTCCTTACAGGTCATCGGCAATTAACAAAGGATTCCATTGTTATTATGTCTTCAAAATCTGGTGACACAAAAGAAACGGTACGTGCTGCAGAATGGTGCAAGGAAAATGGATATCGCGTTGTTTCCCTTGTTGGTACTCCAGATGCACCTTTGGAGAAATTGAGTCGCTGGGTCATTCCAAATAGAGCAAAAGACGGCGTTGAGTTTGAGTACATGGAATTGTTCATGCTAGTATTCAGACTTCTCGCCAACCGGAACGAGTTTCCGAAATATAACCAATTTGCTGATCAATTGGAAAAACTACCTGAAAATCTAGTAAAAGCCAAACAAAAATTTGAACCAATTGCAGACGAAATTGCCAAAAACTATTACAATGAACCATATAATATTTGGGTCGGCGATGGCGAAATGTGGGGAGAAGTTTATCTCTTTTCCATGTGTGTTGTGGAAGAAATGCAATGGATTCGCACAAAAGCAGTATCATCTTCGGAATTTTTCCATGGGACGCTCGAATTGGTTAGTGATAATGTACCTGTTTTCCTTGTGAAAGGGGAGGGGAAACGTCGTGTGCTTGATGAGCGCGTTGAAAAGTTCTGTAAGCAATACACGAAAAAACTAGTAGTAATTGATACAAAAGACTATGAATTAGAAGGAATTGACGATGATTTCCGCTGGATATTGGCGCCAACAATTTCAACAACTTTATTAGTTGATCGACTGGCATTCCATTATGAAAAATATACAGGTCACGATTTAGATATCCGCCGTTACTATCGTCAATTCGACTATTAAGCACGAAACATTATGATATAATTCAAGGCAGAGAGTTTCTTCTCTGCCATTTTAAATGGGCTCTCAAAGCTGGATAAAATGCAGGGGAAGCACTGTAAATGGAGGTTGGATAATGAAAGATGTAAAGCTGGTAATATTTGATATGGACGGGTTATTATTTGATACGGAACGGACTTCCTTTAAAGCGATGAGTAAATCGATGGAAGCTGCCGGGTTTGATTTTCCAATAGAAACATATAAACGTATGATTGGTATCAGCGATCAAGGCAGTGAGGAAATAATCAGAGAAATATGTGGAAAGAAGTCTCTGATCGATCAAATTTTTAAGGGGTATGATCAGGAATTTAAAAATATATTGGAAACTGAAGGTATTATAATGAAAACCGGGGTGGAAAAACTGCTCGATAACTTGGATGAAAACAGTGTGAGAAAATGTATCGCCTCGTCAAGTAGCAGGGAAACGATTAAAAAGTATTTAACGATGACAGGATTAATGGAGCGATTTGATTTTTATGTAAGCGGCCAAGAAGTAGAAAATGGGAAACCGGCACCGGATGTTTTTTTGGAAGCGTGCCGACGGGCCAATGTACCGCCCGAGCTGGCACTGATTTTGGAAGATTCACTACATGGATTGCGGGCAGCGGTTAAAGCGGATATCCCGTGTATCATTGTTCCAGATTTAATTGAAGCAAATGACGAGATGCAAAAGGATGCTTACCAAGTCGTTTCCAATTTAGAAGAAGTAATTGATGTGATGAATGGATTAACCGGATCCAAGTAAAACAGAATTTGAGTGGAGATCGTTGTTGGAGCAAGCTTGAACTAAAAATTATAAAAGGGAGTTGGAGGCATGCTGGTCAGAAAAGCTGTGGTTGCTGATGCTGGTGCAATTGCCAGCGTACATGTAGACAGCTGGCGAACGACATATAAAGATATTTTTCCGCAGGAGTTTTTAAATAAGCTATCATGTGACGAGCGGGCGGAGCGGTGGGAACGAAATATTGCCGAACAACACGTGTTTGTTGCGGAGAATAACCAAGGGGAAATTGTTGGTTTTTCGACTGGAGGGAAAGAAAGAACAGGAAGATATGAAAATTATACTGGTGAATTATATGCGATTTATATTTTGGAAGCGTATCAGGGTAAGGGACTTGGTAAGCTGCTCGTTAAACCAGTAGTAGAGGTGCTTAAGAAATTGCAGATCAGTTCGATGCTGGTTTGGGTGTTGGAAGAAAATAATGCCAGTAATTTTTACAAAGCAATTGGCGGAAAAAGGGTAGATGCAAAAGAAGAAAAGATTGCCGGAAAAAGGTTTACAGAGATTGCCTATGGCTGGGATAATATTAACACGATTCCTACGTAAATGGAGGTGTTATCATGTTAGCGGCCTACATTGACCGAATTAAGCAGGTTTATCCAGAATTGAGGATTCAGGACGTTGAAATTAATGAGATAGGTCAAAATAACTCTGTTTTCATTATTAACCAATCCTTTGTATTTCGCTTTCCAAAATATAAAGCTGGAATAGATCGATTGTTAGATGAAACAAAAATTTTGGAGTTAGTAAGAGGCTATAGTTCACAACCAATCCCTGAGCCAATCTATCAATCGTTTGATGAACTGGAAGTACGAAAAGTATTTGTGGGATACCCAATGATCCCGGGGCTTCCGATGTGGAATGAGCAGTTAAAGCAGATTGGTAGTGATCTTGAACAGAAGAAACTGTCATTGCAGCTGGTGAATTTTCTCATCCAACTGCATGCTGTTTCGGAAAAAGAAGTGAAAAAGCTTTTACCGAGCCAGTCCATCGATTTAAAAGAGGAATATGAAAATATGTATAAACGAATTCAAATGAAACTCTTTTGCTACATGCACACTGATGCAAAAGCAGAAGTTTCAGCACTGTTTGAGGATTTCTTTGCTGCAATTGATGAGTTTCGCTTTACACCAACGTTAATTCATGGCGATTTTGGTGCATCCAATATTTTATGGGATCCTGCCAAGATGGAGATAACGGGAATCATTGATTTCGGTGGTTCCGGATTAGGTGATCCAGCATATGATTTTGCCGGTATTTTAGCAAGCTACGGACACGACTTCTTTGCAAGATGTATTGATTTATATCCGAATGGCGATAAAGTTGCAAATCGGGCAGTTTTTTATCAAAAAACATTCGCATTGCAGGAAGCGTTGCACGGTGTGGAGAATAATGATAATGAAGCACTTGTGAATGGTTTGAAAAAATATAGGTGAGCGGGTGATGGAATGTGTAAAGATGATGGTTCACAAAAGGATGCCAAGAAGCAGGAAACAGAAATAAAGGAACGGTTTGAATATACCGATCATTTATCGGAAATTGTCAGAAAGGCGGAAAGAGACGGGCAGTTCGATAATTTGCCTGGCAAAGGAAAACCGCTAAAGCTGGATAACAATTATTTCAGCAGCACGTACAAACAGTTTAACAAGACATTAAAGGATAACCATGTACTGCCAAAATGGGTAGAATTAAATAAGGAAATTGACGGGTTAAAGGAAAAGCTTGCAAGTGCAGAGGGCGGGGAGATTCGTAAATTAATCAAGGAAATGAATAAGAAAATTAAAGCTTATAATTATGCCTGTCCGCCGTCATTGCAAAAAAATAAGGTTGATGAGCGGGATTACTTATGACAGGGGCGCGGTATTGTGGAGATTTTCCGGATTTTTAAGGAAACGGGCATTAGGATTACTGAGTTTAATTCGAATTTCATCATGAACCGAATACTTAAAACGGATTTGCCAATGCAAATTGGGTATGTACATCTGGAGAAAAATGGAGTTATTGGATATCATCAGGCTACAGTGCCGCAATTGTTGATTGTACTGGATGGAAAGGGGAAGGTGCGCGGAGAAAATGAGGAGTTTTTAAACATACAGAAAGGCAACGCCGTTTTTTGGAGTAAAGACGAATGACATGAAACTATAACGGAGCAAGGGTTGATAGCCATTATTATGGAAGGAGAGGGGTTGAAACCTTTGTTTTCTGCGGGTAACATTGATACTTGACAGACAGAAGCGTTCCCGGGTAGCCAAAATCGGTCTCAGGAAATGACAGTTTAATCGTTAAAGTCTTTGATTAACAAACAACAAAGGAACATTCCACTATAATACGAGGAGATAAGAAAATGAAATTATTCCAGAATAAAAAAATCCCCTACATATGTACCCCTTTAACCGGTAAAAACAAGGAAGAAATAACGGAAGAATTAAGGATAATTCTTCCTAAAAAACCTGATTTAGTCGAATGGAGGGCCGATTTCCTGGAAGGGATCGAGGATGAAGAATATGTTTTATCAATTGCGGACATAATTTCAACCGCTAGTGATATCCCGATTCTTATTACTATTCGCTCGGAAAAGGAAGGTGGCGAAAAAATACCACTTACCGAAGAAGAGAAAGTTAATCTATTAAGTAAAATATGTAAAAGTACAATGGCGGAAATGGTCGATTTCGAGGCATCTAATGCCCCCGACCATATTATGCAGTTAAGAAAGCTATCAACAGAATATAATAAACAGTTGATTTTATCCTATCATAACTTTGATCGTACTCCATCTAATAGAGAGATGATGGAGCATATGTCACGTACTGCATCTTTTGGTGCAGATGTTGCAAAAATTGCGGTAATGCCAAAAAGCAAAGAGGATGTATTACGATTATTGGAATTTACTAAACAGGCTGATGATGCTTTAGACATTCCGATTGTAAGTATGTCGATGGGGAAAATGGGAAGCTTAAGCAGAATTATGGGCTGGGCTTATGGGTCGGTTATTACGTTTAGTGTAGGGAAGGAAAGTTCTGCACCGGGTCAGGTGCCGATCGAAAAACTAAGAAGTTTGATAAGATCCACACAAGAGATTGTGGGGGAATGGGGTTAGAAATTGCCGACCGGTTATGTTAGTCGGCAATTAATCGTTTAATTCTCCGGCAACTCTATTAAGTTTATGATTTGTTTAGCAACTTCTTCTTCAGTAAAGCCATCCGTCATTACATTTGAATGGTGGTCAGCATAGGTCTTTTTTCGTTCGTGGAATAAAGCCTCAACCTCTTCCATTGTTTTATTTTGTAAAAGGGGCCGGCTTTCTATTAATGTTCCGAAGCGGTCTTTCCAGTACTCCCAGGAAATGTCAAGGTGGAAAACGATGCAATTCTGAAGACAGGCATCCCTTATTTCTTTTTGCATAAATGCCCCGCCGCCTAACGAGATGATTTTACCACGTTGATTTGCGAAACAAATGACGGTTTCCTTTTCTTTTTCCCGGAATTTTTTTTCACCGATAGTTTTAAAGATTTCTGTAGTTGGCATTTGATATTCTCTTTCAATTTCTTCATCAATATCGATGAAGGATCGGTTTAGTTTATCAGCGAGCAATTGACCGACAGTTGTTTTTCCTACACCCATAAAACCAATTAGTACAATGCTTTTTTCTCCGATTGGAGTTTTATTGTTTGTCATAAATTAGCGTCCTTTAAAATAGTTTTAATAATTATAATATATGGTAATAAATTTGTCCAAATGTGATTGAAAGAATGGATACTTCAGATTATAATCTAATAACACATATACTTGCCATTAGAGGGAGGCATCATACTATTGGCTTACTGCGTTAAGCAATTACATTTTTAGCTATTTAGCGGGTCTTTCGATCAGGCAGTTAACGGTTGGATTAACCTTTATGTTTGTTGCAATATGGTTTCATATAATCAAAAACAGATGGGATGTTGTAATCGGGTTTACTGTTTCTGGAATAATCCTTGGTTTTTTATGATTACCTTTATCGATGATTATTGGTTGTTTTACCCTTTTTATATTTTTAATAATTATTGAAAAAGCCGAGTGAAATGGAAAAGGGAATGGGGGCTTCTTATGATAATTAACTTCCTGGAAGATGTGAAGAATGAATCATATGAAAAATTGATTGATTTAGCTTTTTCTGCCAGTGATATGTTTATACTGGTAGTCAGAAAAGATATGGGGTCAACTAAGGAATTTGACCACGTGCTTGAGGAATTGAGTAGTTCTCTAATAAAAAGGAAAAAACAAAAAGAATGGCCAAGTACAAAGTTATTGGGTTGGGGAAAGTGGGCATACGTATATTATTATCGAACGGATGACCACGCCAAACAAGTTATTAAAAAAGTATCCAAATCATTATATTCCTGGGAACAGCATAATTTGCCAGAGGATTTGTCCTTTTTCATAGAAGGAAAGCCCTGGCTGGTTAATATTGCACATGAATCAGAAGCTTATATCGACACGGATGATAGATATTTACTAGGTGAAATTAAAAATATTGATGGAATCGCATTTGAAATTGAGGAGTGAAATAATGGAATTTAATGATTTTTCAGTAGCGCAAATTAGAGTTGCTAGACCAACTGACAAATTTGAAGAAGTAATTAATTTTTACGAAAACGGAATAGGACTGCCCCGTTTGACCGATTTTGCTGGCCACCGGGGATATAAAGGGGTAATTTATGGACTCCCTGGTTCTTCCTATCACCTCGAATTTACTACACATGAAAATGGAAGCCCGTGCCCAGCACCAACCGAAGATAACTTACTAGTTTTCTATATTCCGGATAAAGCTCAAGTTGATAGAATTGTTGCGAGACTGTTTCGGATGGGATATGAAGAAGTGGCACCAGAAAATCCTTATTGGGAAGAGAAAGGTATTACGATTGAAGATCCTGATGGCTGGAGAGTTGTACTTAGGAATACAAGCGGGATATAAAGTGGGTTTGAAGGTTTTATAAATGTTCATAGAAAGAATGGAGGAGCGAAGTTAAATGTCATTTCCAACACTCGAATCAGCGAGGCTAAATTTAGTTGAAAAGGTCACCAACATCAACAAAGTTTTTTCGATATTATGTCTAGGGACGACGTAACGGAATATTACGGAATGGAAAGTTTGCATAGCGAAGAGGAAGCGCAACAAATAATTAATCATTTCCGGGAAAATTATAAAAGCGAGCGTGGGATTCGCTGGGGTATGGTGTTAAAAAACACACAAGAATTTATTGGAACGGTCGGTTTAAACAATCTGAACATTAAAGGAAAAAAAGCAGAAATAGGTTTTGAGCTGCATCCTTCTTATTGGCAGAAGGGGTATGTAACAGAAGCGGTTAATGAAGTATTAGGATACTCTTTTATAGATTTGGAGTTATACCGGATAGGAGCAGTGACGTTCCCTGATAACACAGCTTCAAATAATCTGCTGAAAAAAATCGGTTTTGTATTTGAAGGGAAATTAAGAGGCTACTTATACCAAAATAAACAGTCTCATGATGCATTAATATGTTCGATGTTAAATACGGAATGGAAAAAGAAAATTTTGAAGGGGAAATAGAATGGATGAAAAAGTGGTTTGGTTCTGCTGGTGTTTGTGTGAATGAAAATGGTCAAATCCTTATGGTGAAACAGGGGAGGCCAGAGGAGAGAAAGCTTTGGTCCGTCCCTTCTGGTGGTGTAGAGTTGGTTGAGAGCTTTGATAAATGGAGGTAGAGTTCAACAAAAAACAATTCGATTACATATGTTGTTAAAAGAAATATTAAGTGAGAAACGGTGTGTAAACATGAGAATTTTCCTGGAATTACTTCGAATCATTTTCATTTTTATCCTGCTTGGTGGTTTAGCGTGGTTGCTGATAGGTGAGATATATACAGAAAAAAATGTCCAAAAGTATCAATGGCTTGGTGCAATTGGGATTTATATGTTGCTCTATCTGTTATATAAAAATAGATTGCAATTTTCCGGCTGGTATAAGGGGGCAGGAAGAAAGAAGTTGCCAAAGAAAGTATCGTGGATATTAATTTGCTTGGCCCTGTCATTACTAATCTTGCCATTAATTATTGGAGCAGCCATGAATTGATACCCAATATGAGTTAATCTAAAAATACAAAACCCCAAACGCGGAAGTAACCACAACCGACGTTTGGGGTTTTATATCTGCTTTTATTCTACTCCGTTACCACTTCTGATGGCTTAACAACTGTTTCATCCACATGTTTATCTGCATGATGAGGTTTTACTCGCTTAATAAAAAATGCTAATACAAGCGCAATTACCGCAATCAGTGTAGAGATGAAAAAGGTAAAGTTGATTCCATCTAGCATTGCCTCATTTAGAAGCTGTTGTTTCATTTCAGCTGCTGCTTGTGCGGATTGCTGTGCAGCGCTTGGATCCATATTTGCCATCGCATTGGCTGCCAATTCTTCAGCTTTTGATTCTGTACGATTGTTCATCACAGTAATTAACAAGGCAGAACCGATAGCGCCGGAAACTTGTTGTAATGTGTTATTCATAGCAGTCCCGTGCGGATTGTCTTTCATCGGCAGCTGGTTCAAACCATTTGTCATAACAGGCATCATTACCATGGACATTCCAAACATACGGAATGTATAAAGTAATACAAGATTCGTATAGGAGGTATCCATATTTATCCGACTAAAATAATACGTCGTTACAATCGTAATCGTTAAACCAATGACAGCCAGTGTGCGTGCACCATATTTATCAAAAAGTCTACCTGTAATTGGCGACATAATCCCCATCACGATCGCACCCGGAAGCATAAGCAAACCGGATTCCATTGGGGAAATTCCGCGAATGGTTTGCACATATATTGGCATTAAAATCATCGCGGAGAACATGGCAATCGCTATTACAATTGCGATTGCGGATGATAGAGCAAACATTGGATATTTGAAAATCCGGAACTCCAGCATTGGGTCGTCCATCCGCAACTGACGTAAGGTAAAAACAATTAATGCAATTGCTCCAGCTGCTATCGTTCCATATACAAGGGGGTTATCCCAGCCCTTGTCTCCAGCAGAACTGAAGCCATAAAGCAGGCCGCCGAAACCGATACTGGATAAGACGATCGATAGAATATCCAGTTTTATCGCACGTTGTGGTGTAATATTTTTCAATTTAAACACAGATAGAACAAGTGTTAAAATGGAAAATGGCAATACAATATCGAATAGCGTTCTCCAGCTGTAGTGCTCAACAATCCAGCCGGATAGCGTTGGTCCTAATGCTGGTGCTACAATCATGACGAGTCCGAATGTCCCCATCGCGGTCCCTCTTTTTTCAACCGGAAAGGCTGTCAGCATCACATTCATTAACAAAGGCATCATAATTGCAGAACCCGAAGCCTGAATCATCCGTGCTGCAAGAAGTACACCAAATGTCGGAGCCAGACTGGCAAGTAAGGTACCAGCAGTGAACAAAGCCATTGCTGTAATAAACAATTGTTTGTTTGTAAAACGCAGAATTAGAAATGCGCTTGCGGGAATTAAGATCCCATTGATTAGCATATAACCCGTCGATAGCCATTGAACGGCTGTAGCATTAACATCAAATTCTTCCATAATGGATGGAAGTGCAACATTTAAAAGTGTCTCATTCAAAATGGCGACAAAGGCACCAATAAATAAGATGATGATCATGCCATAGGGGGCTTTATTCTGGATAGAATTGGTTTCAGACATTTTGTTTTCCTTCTTTCAGTATTTAAATTAAGCATAGAATATATTCTATACCGTCAGTCTAGTTTTTGCAACATAAAAATTCAATTAAGTAATATTTGTTGATATATATGCGTTATAGAGCTATTTTAATAGTAGACCACTATTATAAAAAAGGTGATATGATGAGCTTGAGAAAAAAACAAATCATTGATGCTGCACACCATTTATTTATCGAAAAAGGGTTTGCATCTACTTCGATACAGGATATTTTGGAGGAGGCACAGGTAGCAAAAGGAACGTTTTATAATTACTTCACATCGAAAAATGAATGCCTAATGGCGATATTGGAGTTTGTAGAAGAAGAGGGTGATCAAAAACGGAGAGAGCTTGCTCATGGAAAGAAAAAAGATGATGAGAAAGTTTTCGTTGCCCAAATAGCTGTCCGCATGAATATGAACCGGGAGCACAATATCATGGCACTCTTTACTTCTGTTTCCTTTTCAGATGATATTGATTTACAGATCTTTTTAAAAGAACAACATGCTGCGGAGCTACAATGGATAGCGAGAAGATTGACCGAAATTTTTAAGGTTGATACAAATCGGTATGCTCTTGATCATGCAACGATCCTCCTTGGTATGGTTCATCAGCTTATGCATGTCTGGAAGCTGGGAACGAACGAAGCGATCGCCTCAGAAGATGTGATTCAGTTTGCACTTGATCGCTTAAAACCAATGATTAAGGAACAATTGCAAAGCGGCAATGTATTTTTTCCCGAAAATTGGCTCGGTATGTCAATGAGTTGTGAGAACTTTGATGTATTTGATGTATCAGAAACAAAAAAACACGTCATCGCTCAACTGGAAAAGCTTATTAAAAAAATGGATCGGAATAAACAGGATGATTCAAAAAAAATGGAATACATTCGGTTTTTACAGAACGAGCTGCAAGCGGATAAACCCCGCCTCTTTTTGTTGGAAAGTGTACTTATCTCATTAGGAAAGGCTTGTGAACAATCAATCGAAGAACATAATGTAAGACAAATTAGTAAAATGGTGTGGGTTTTAATTAAGAGGCTTGAGGCAGGCAAGTAAGTAGGAGATCCTGTACGCCGTGAATACAGCGAGAAATTATTAGCGATATAATTTCTCTCTAATGCTCTCCAATTAATTCAGGCTGTTTTTTATATCCACTACTTCAACATAACAACTTACCTCTGTGTTGATCCGTTTTGATGGTGTAAAGGTGACCGATCCTTATTCACTAGAGGTAAAGCTTTGATTGATAACCCCTTTTATATTTAAGGTTGCAGCGACCTTTTCGACAGTGACATCGTAAGCCAAGGAAACTTCTTCCGCCTTTCCCCCTATCTGCATAGAAAACTTCTGTTCATAGTTTTATTTGTATCAAAGCATTCATACGTATTCAAACTATTTTATTTTGTAGAATGTCCCCTAATGCTTGTCAGAATTCGCAAATTTAATAAACGCTTGCACCTACTCGAGAAATATCCATAGACTGTATTGTGTAAAAAAGGGCAGAAGTACACACCGGAAACTTCTGTAAGGCTGAGGTTCTCAACTTTCCGACAGCTGAATCGATTGGTTGTTGATATGGATAATCCGCAACATTAATAAAGATGAAACAAAAATGGAGGTGGAGTCATGGCCGTTGTGAGAGCTACAGAAAAGGACATTGACCTTTTAGCGAGATTGCTTAGGGCGGAGGCTGAAGGGGAAGGAAAACTCGGTATGCTGCTTGTCGGTAACGTTGGCATTAACCGGGTAAGGGCTAATTGTTCAGATTTTACGGGTTTACGCAGCATCCGGGATATGGTTTTCCAGCCGCATGCGTTTGAGGCTACTATTCATGGCTATTTTTATCAAAGAGCCCGGGAGGTCGATAAACGGTTAGCGCGCAGAGTAATAGACGGATACAGTCATTGGCCGGCAAAATACAGTTTGTGGTATTTTAGACCAGAAGGTGACTGCCCGCCAACTTGGTATGATCAGCCACTTGTAGGGCGTTATAAGCTGCACTGTTTCTATGAGCCAACAGGTGAAGAGTGTGAAGCGGTTTACCATACGTTTTAACCGGTTATGGCGCCTTTCGTTTGCAGAAGGCGCCATACTGATTTAACTACCTATTTATTATACAATTCATTTATATTTTAAGACCATTCATCCTCTAAACACAGGTAAAATGTACCGGTAAAAGTAAATACAATTCTTTTTTAAAAAGGGAAATGCCAGCTTATGTTGAATTATAGTAATAAGGATTTTGAAGAGAATGTGTTTAAAGCACAACATTGACGGAAGTCCGTGCGATATCGACAAAGGGGGATATTTTCATGGAATATGACGTAATTGTAATCGGTGCTGGTCTTGCCGGTCTGACAGCGACGGCAGAAATAGCTGATGCTGGTAAAAAAGTTTTGCTGCTTGACCAAGAACCCGAAAGCTCGTTTGGTGGCCAGGCATGGTGGTCGTTCGGTGGTCTATTTCTAGTCGATTCCCCGGAACAGCGCAGGATGGGGATAAAGGATTCAAAAGAATTGGCATGGCAGGATTGGCTGGGTACGGCTGGCTTTGATCGAGAAGAAGATGAGGATTATTGGGGGAGAAAATGGGCAGAAGCATACGTGGATTTTGCCGCTGGGGAAAAACGTGCCTGGTTACATGAGATGGGTGTTCGGATTTTTCCGGTTGTTGGCTGGGCAGAGCGGGGTGGTTATCTAGCAGAAGGTCATGGAAACTCCGTACCTCGCTTCCATATCGTTTGGGGGACAGGTCCGGGAATTGTTGCGCCATTTGAACGACGTGTTCGGGAGCATATAAAGAACGGAATCGTTACATACAAACCCCGTCATCGTGTTGATCAGCTAATAACAAATAACGATGCAATTGTTGGTGCGAGTGGCTCTGTTCTTGCTCTAAGCACCGTTGAACGCGGCGAGAAAAGTTCCAGAGAAATAGTGGATGACTTTGAATATCGGTCTCAGACAGTAATTGTTTCCAGTGGTGGTATTGGCGCTAGTTTTGATCTGATTCGAAAAAATTGGCCAAGTCGTCTTGGTAAGGCCCCGAAAAGAATGATTTCCGGTGTTCCTGCACATGTTGATGGCCGAATGCTGGAGATTACCGAAGAAGCAGGCGGCCGAATCGTTAACCGGGATCGGATGTGGCATTACACAGAAGGAATTAAAAACTGGAATCCCGTTTGGCCTAACCATGGTATTCGAATACTTCCCGGTCCGTCATCTATTTGGCTTGATGCAGAAGGAAATCGCTTCCCGGCACCTAATTTTCCCGGATTTGATACATTGGGTACACTGGAAGCGATCCAAAAGACTGGCTACGATTATTCCTGGTTCATTTTAACGCAAAAAATTATTGAACGGGAATTTGCTCTTTCCGGTTCCGAGCAAAATCCCGATTTAACAGAACAAAGTATCAAAAAAGTATTTAGCAGGATTTTACCAGGTGCACCATCTCCTGTGCAAGCGTTTATGGATAAAGGGGAAGACTTTGTAATAGCTGACAATATTGATAACCTTGTGATCGGGATGAACAAACTAATCGGTGAAAAACGATTAAAGGCTGAGCATGTTGAACGGCAGATTTTGGCAAGAGACAGGGAAATGGATAATCCATTTACGAAGGATTTGCAAATAACTGCAATGCGTGGTGCCCGTCATTACCTAGGTGATAAATTAATTCGTGTTGCAGCCCCGCACAAAATACTAGATCGGAAAAACGGTCCACTTTTCGCTGTTAAGCTAAATATTTTAAGTCGTAAAACGCTCGGCGGATTACAAACGGATCTATCGGGCAGTGTTTTGAATGATTCTGGGGCAGCCATACCTGGTCTTTATGCAGCCGGAGAAGTTGCTGGATTCGGTGGCGGGGGTGTTCATGGCTACCGTTCACTGGAAGGTACATTTATCGGCGGCTGTCTTTTTACCGGCCGCGAGACAGGCAGGGCTGTTGCGGAAAGAGTAGGATAACACAAGAATGAGCTGAAGTATATTTGTTTAATTTTTTCCATTTTGAGGGACTATAACTATTACAGGTTTTTAATTTCAAGATGGAGGAGATTAGAATCGGACGTTTACTAAGAAGGCTGATTAAGTATGGGCCAATTATTTATCCTATCATTCGTAAATTTATTGCCAAAAGACGCCGGAGAAATGATTATAAAAGCTAAACTGGTATCCAGAGTCAGTTTAGCTTTTAATGTTAGTGTATGCTGAGTTGTTAAATAAAGACTGATCTTCAGGAAGCTCACTATAAAAAGCATGTGAAAAGATAGAAATTAATTCTATTTTCGTCCGATCTGGTTTATCATTATATAATAGAAGAAATATTGTTTGTTATGCTGGGAGTAAAAGGAAGGTAGCCATGTCGGAGGAAAATATTACAAGACTGTATTTAGACGATAAAGAATATATACTTATTGGGACAGCCCATGTTTCAAAGCATAGCGCAGAACAGGTGAAGGAAGTCATTGAACAGGAAAAACCGGACTCAGTTTGTATTGAATTGGACGAACAACGCTATCAATCGATTGTCGATGGAAATAAGTGGCAGGAAACAGATATTTTTAAGGTTATTAAAGAAAAGAAAGCAACATTACTTTTAATGAATCTTGCCATATCATCGTTTCAAAGACGAATGGCAAAGCAATTCGGAATCAATCCTGGTCAGGAAATGATTCAGGGAATAAAATCAGCAGAAGCGACTGGTGCTAACCTTGTATTAGCAGACAGAAATATCCAGATAACCTTTTCCCGCATTTGGGGAGGAATCGGACTAAAAGGGAAAGCCACCCTGCTCATGCAAGTTATTGGCAGTATTTTTAGTAAGGAAAGTATTACTGAAGAAGAACTGGAAAGGATGAAGTCACAGGATACGATCAATACCATCTTAAGTGAATTCACCGAGAGCTTTCCAAGGTTAAAAACGCCATTGATTGATGAACGTGATCAATATCTAGCACAGAAAATCAAAGAAGCACCAGGTAAAAAGGTTGTAGCTGTACTCGGAGCGGCACATGTTCCCGGAATAAAAAAAGAAATTAAGAAGGATCATGATTTGGAGCGTTTATCAGAGCGTCCACCTAAATCCAAGGTGCCCAAAATTATCGGCTGGTCAATCCCTGTTCTAATCATTGCACTTATTGCATATACCTTTTTTGCTAACCCGTCAGCTGGATGGCAGCAGACGATCAGTTGGGTTATATGGAATGGGTCCCTTTCAGCACTTGGGGTGGTAATCGCATTAGGACATCCACTTGCCATTATTACTGCTTTTATAGCGGCGCCAATCACGTCGTTGAATCCGCTAATTGCCGCGGGATGGTTTGCTGGAATTGTCCAAGCCTTTATCCGCAGGCCTAACGTTAGAGACTTTGAAAACCTTTCGGAAGATGTTTTTAGTGTGAAGGGCTTTTGGCATAATAAAGTAACCCGAATTCTCTTGATTGTTGTTTTAGCTAATATAGGAAGCTCATTGGGAACCTTTATCGGCGGTGCTGATGTTATTCGGTTGTTTTTCCAGAATATGTAGTCATGACTCGGAAACAACTTATGTTACCTAATTGGAGGAATTTGATGGATCCGATAGCTGTTCAAACGTACACCGTAGTAGAAAGAGAAGTAAACAGTGTAGAAAAAAAGGAACGTAAACAAGAGAATAAAATGTATTTATATCAAGATCGAATTGTAACGGCAAAAAATGAGTTCCCTGTCCATCAAGTACTGGACGTATCGTTTAGAAAAATGGGAGACCAAGGCGGACTTCTGTATTTACATACCATTAAAGGTTTGTATAGCTTTATGGTGAAGTCATCTCCAAACGAATTTATTGAGGCATTTAGGGGGTATTAATGATCTGGTGTAGGGAAGTATCTTGGATACAAGCAACAAAACATTTTGTTATTTTAGATTATTCGGCAAGGCCATCCAGATTAATAAACCATATTTCTTTTCCAGACTGAAACGAAGTTCACATTTTTTGGAACATCAAACGGAATATAAACCTATTGGTTGTGATACGAACAGTGCCAGGCTCTGTTCGTATCAACAGCACTTAACTTAACACCCCTAAAAGCCAAGGGGCAGCATATAATATCATAAACAGCACCCCATAATTTACTCCGTTTTTATGAAGCAGGCCGGAAACAAGTGCAACTAAAATCGTCCCGAATATATTGAGCCATCCAGCATCCATATAGGCAAGCATCACAACGAGGCCGGCGAAAAGTCCAATTAGGGCTTCATGTGGTATGTATTTAAATACAAAAGCGCAAATTTGGCTCGCATATTTGATGGTTACATAAAATGTTATTAATAATGCGATAACAGCACCAATAATCGTTGCCGTCATAATCTCACCCATCGAAAGTAGATGATGAATATTATGCTCTGGTGTAAAGACGGGTGGTGCATTAAATAATCCCGCAGCAGGTCCGATCGCCATAGGTGACAATGGCAGTCCAATCGCAATTAACGGTATTAAGGTTCCCGAAATATAGGAAGCATTTGTTAAACCATCCATCGTCGAAATTGCTCTTGATGCGCGCTGAACGGGATCCTTCACATGTCTCGTTAAAAATTCCCCCAAAAATACCGTCATGCCTACCGGGGAGAGAAAAAATGTAACAGATCCGATAAAGCTGCCTAATGCAGATGTTGCGGATTCTTTTTTCGTTAAAATTTTAAAAGGATTGGGAATGCCTTTTTCCTTTTCCGATTCCTTAAACGTGATTTCCTTATTCCCTAATCTAGGCTGGTTACTACGATATTCTTTATTTAGCAGCTCAAATAGTTTAAATGCAATTGGGCCAATCGTAATTCCTAAGAAAAAAGAAATAAAAACAGTACTATCATCAGGGATAATATCCAGGCCCCAGTATAAGTGGCGTAAACCTTGAATAAGTAAGGCAAATGGGATGATAATGGCTAATGATAAGACTTTATTTTTTGTCATTAATGCCAGGAATACGGCTCCTAAGAAAAAGATTAAGCCCGCATACTGACTAATCCTATCGGCATAGGGCAGAATCAAATTGGCAATCAGGAAGCTTGCAGGAATAGAAATGATTGTGCCAATGACGGAACCGGAAGACATTTTTTTTATACTAACATCCGGCAGCCCATATGACTTTAATACCATCGCATGCTCTACCATTGGAGCAGCCATGACGCCTCCCGGGATGCCTGCGATAGCGACGGGAATCGAGTCGGTCAATTTTTTAGCTACAATGGCCGAAATGAAAAAGGCTAGAATAACATATGGTGATATCCCTGTAAGGGCGAGTGCAATTGTTACAGGAGCAAGTACTGCCGTTTCATCGGTCCCTGGCGCGATTCCGATCAGTGTGTACAGGACAGCACCGCCAATACTTGCTAAAATCATCTGAATGATAATTAACATATCCAAGACTAATCATCTCCTTTCACCTTTGTAATATTTCGTTTCGGTTTAATGATAATACTGCTGATGATAAACCCAAGTACTCCTCCCGATAGACCAAAAAGTAAAGGCTGAGTAGAGTTGTCTGGAGCTAAAATGTAGCCGCCAAGTGCAAGGCCAATGCAAAGGATCATGGAAATACCAAGATCTTTGATTTTTACATTGTCCCCCCAGATGTCGACGTACCCTTTATCTTCTTCCTTCATCGGTAACACCTCCCTCATTCCATTATACTGTATAACAGATGTGGATGATGATCAAAAGTAAGGTGAATGATAGAGTCATAGTTTGCTATATGTTATTGCTTTTGGATTAATTGTACAAATCGCTTAATATCATCAAAGCGAAATTTTTCATGCTTTGTTGCAAGTTCAACGACTTGATCCGTTTCGTTTTCGTTTGCCCCCGCCATCGCAGCCATATTCCTGGCGTGCAATTTCATGTGGCCCTTTTGAATACCTTCACTAACAAGTGCTTTTATAGCTGCAAAATTTTGGGCTAACCCTGTTGAGGCAATAATTGCTGCCAGTCTTTCAGCAGTTTCGGCCTGCAAAATTTTTGTTGCTAACTTGGCTACAGGGTGTGACTGTGTTGCACCACCGATTAGTCCAACGGCTAATGGAAGCTCAATTGTACCAATGATTGAATTGTTTTCTCCTAATTCCCATTGGGTTAAGGAACGATATCTTCCTGAGAAGGCAGCATAGGCATGTGCTCCAGCTTCAATTGCTCTCGTATCATTTCCAGTTGCCAGTACAACGGCAGAGATACCATTCATAATTCCTTTGTTATGAGTTGCTGCTCTGTATGGATCGACAAGTGCCAGCTGATGTGCACTTATAAATTTTTTTAAAGTCTCCTGATTATCCTGAAATGGAGCTTCGAATATTGCCCGTGCCCTGACGATTCGCTGATCCGCAAGGTTGGATAAAATTTTTAGAACAACATTCCCGCCTGTTATGTTTTCGATTAGTGGGGCAGTCGCTTCAGCCATTGTATTTACTGCATTGGCTCCCATTGCATCCTTTGTATCCACCAATAAATGCACAACAACCATTTTTTGACCATCTTCACCTTGGATAATCTGTACATCTAAATCTTTTGCACCACCACCAAACGAAACTAGTGTTTGATCTTGCTCATTACAAAGCTGGATGATTTCCTCCTTATGTTCATATATCCGAGCCAAGGCACCATAAGGGTCCCGCAAGTTGATAATTTGGATTTGCCCACGCATAATGGAACCCGTATAGGAAGTAGTGAATCCGCCTGTATGATAAGTTAACTTTGCAGCATGGCTGGCAGCGGCGACGACGGATGGTTCTTCGGTTGCCATAGGAACAAAACAGTCTTTCCCATCCACTTTGAAATTAACCGCAATGCCAAGTGGGACCGGCAAGTAACCAATCACATTTTCAATCATTCGATCTGCGTTTTGTGTGGTAAATCCCTGTTCCCCTCTGATTATTTTTACTTCGTCATCTGTTAATTTTAAAAGGGACGCTAATTTGCTTAGTCGCTTTTCCGGGGTTAATTTATAAAATCCGGAAATAAATGATGTCATGATGAATCCTCCTTAAAGATGTTTTATGGTTGTATGAAAGGTTGATGCTAATTCCTGTTAAAAGAATACGCTTACAGAAAGTGTATTAAATTTTTGCAACATCCACTTAAATCAACAAAGTTTAATAAAATTCAACATTGTTGAAAACAGTATATAATGAAAATTCCAACTATGTCAATATGATTTTTGAAAATAAGTTTTACATTTACCTTGATTGTAGATTGTAGATATCGAAAGAGAAGAAAGCCGGCTTCAGTGTAACGGTGGCTGATGGTCATTATTTGCAGATTTCCAGAGGAACTATCTCCGATTAGTAATTGAAAAACGAACAGTGACGGGCACTGTTCGTTTTTTTACTGTTCTTTATTTTCGTATGTCCAAACGCGGTCATGGTTCGAGTTTTGCGGAAACTTCTCGCCAGCTTTAAGCTTGATGATTTTCGGATCATTTACATTGTTTCCTGTTTCCCCAATTTCACGATAGATACCGTTATTTGGTGCTTTTTGTCCAAAGCGAAAGTGACTGTACTCACCCATGTTGTTTCACTCCTTATTTTTTTCTTATTATGGCTATTTATCAATTGTCCATTCAGGATAAATGGTACATAAGTCAAGGAAGGTTAGCTACGAATGAATAGTGTTACTTGTAATGACGCACAATGTCTTCCAATGTTTTTTTGATTTAATAGTATTTTTATTTTTTGCTATGAATAATGGAAAATAGAGGACTTTTAATTGTGGAAATTGTAAAATGTTATATAAAATGAGTATTTTTCTTTGTTTTGAAGTAACAAAAAGGTATTTTCCTTATTTGCATAAAATGAAAGACTCTCTATAATGGACTATAATCATAAAAAATAACAAGGGGAAATAAATATGGCAGATTTAAAATATGAGATTCTCAAAACAGTTGCCGTACTTTCTGAATCACCAAAAGGTTGGACAAAGGAGCTTAATCTCATTAGCTGGAATGGGCGCGATCCGAAATATGATATTAGAGACTGGGCTCCAAATAAAGAAAAGATGGGAAAAGGTGTTACACTGACTGAAGAAGAGCTGGCAAATTTAAAGAAAGCTTTGGCAGACCAATAGTAGAATACAATCTCATTTCGATGATCTCGAATCTAACAATAAGGACGTTCAGTATGAGGCATACAAAACTATTCTCGCTGTTACCGAGAAAAAGTGGACTGGGCTTACGATGTGCGGGATCGGCTAAAGGGGGATTTGACAGCTCCAGATAACCATAAAAGATCAAGGGCAGCACAGTTCTTGCTAATTTGGCAATAAGCGATTCTGAAAATAGAATGCTTTCCGATTTCCCTGCATTATGGGAAGTTACCAAGGATAAAAAGGTTGTTACTGCCAGACATAGTTTACAATCCATCTGGAAGGTCGGTCTTGCAGGTGAAGAGCAAAAGGAGATGGTTGTGAATTATCTGGTGGATCGGTTTAAAAATTGTGTTCAAGAAACAAATTACATTCGCTTTGACATCATTCAGGGCCTGGAAAATTTATATGATTATGTACAAAACGCGTTTATCAGGAATACAGCTTTGGATTTGATTGAAACCGAAGAATTGAACAAGTATCGAAAAAAATATAAGTCTGTTTGGAAATAAGTTGAAGCATGTAGAGGGGGCACAAAACGCCCCCTGTCTTTCCCGGATCATTCAACGATCTTCATGTTTCCATGTAGTTTCTTCACCACTAATTGGACAGACAGGAAAACTATCATTTTCATTAAACTTAACTCGTTCACCAGATTGGCAAATGTATTCGCCTTTTGCCGGTACCCCTTGACCAGTTCGATATTCTCGCGTTTGTTTTTCCATTTTTGAACTGCCTCCATTGTAGTTTGATGTCATTTAGTTTGTTTTAAAAAGGAAAAAATATACTTATAGAAGATGGGAGAAGTTGTTTTGAAAAGTGAACAAATTAACCATTATTTCAAAACTGCTTTTGTTCTTAGCCAAAATTTTGGGGTTTACAGATGCATAGAATGTATTTAATTATTAGCAATGCAGGAGCAGCATCATTTTAATATCGTTAAAAAAATAATGGTGAAACTGCGTAAGGCATTTGTATAAGACTCTATCGTCATATATACCGATATTCCGGAATTAAATCGGTTGTGACTTGATTTACTATTCCTTTGCATCCAATGGTACCGTTTTCCCTCATTAATTGATTCAAATGCACATTAATTTGCGGTTCTCCCTTGAAAGATTATGTACAGATGTTATCCTACATAATGTTGTATATGTAAGATAGACTAATCAACGGGAGAGATTTACATGTTAAACCAAAAAACAATTGCATTTTTAGGGGCTGGCTCCATGGCGGAGGCGATGATTTCCGGCATGATTAAAACGGATAAAGTGCCAGTTAACCAAATCATTGTTACAAATAAAGGTAATCAGGATCGCTTAAATAGGATGGAAGATAAATATAGAGTAAGAACAGTTACGTTTTCGGAAATGCCATTCAGGGAAGCAGACTTCGTTATTTTGGCAATGAAGCCCAAGGGAGCAGAGGAAACTCTTGCTACCATTAAAGATCTGCTCCGCCCCGATCAGGTCGTTATTTCTGTATTGGCAGGTATATCCACCTCCTATATGGAAGAGCGTTTAAATGCTGGTCAGAAAGTAATAAGGGTAATGCCGAATACGTCTAGTATGATCCAGGAATCGGCAACAGCAATGTCACTTGGAACGGATACCAATGATAGTGATAGTAGGATGGTTAAAGAACTGCTATCGGTAATGGGAAAAGTATACGTAATTGAGGAAGAACAAATGGATATTTTTACGGGGCTTGCCGGAAGTGGACCTGCTTACTTCTATTATCTAATAGAACAAATGGAGAATATCGGAAAGGTAAGTGGAATGGATGGTAAAATGGCACGGAAAATCGCCGCACAAACGCTTTATGGTGCTGCAAAAATGATTATGGATCGTGATGAATCACCGGCTGAGTTACGGAAAAAGGTAACATCCCCAAATGGTACTACCGCGGCAGGCTTAGAAGCGCTTAAAAAGTATCATGGCGGCGAAGCTATTTCACAAGCTGTAAGTCACGCGACAAATCGTTCAAGGGAAATTAGTGAAGAGATTGATCGTGTATTGATTCCTTCTTAAGCCCTTTATCGTTAGTGTTGCACCAAACGAATCTGGATTCATGGGGATGAACCGTATGACACCCTTGGGAAAAATTATCACCACACCATTCTTGGAACCCAAAGTGGGAACAAATTGAAAAAATGGTGCATCCGGTTGGACGGTAAGGGGTACGAAGGAGTAACAGTAAGTCCCTTTGAACAGAAGCTGCCTAGGCGGCTTCTGGACTTTTTTTATATTCCTTTGGAACCCAGAAACCACTTCTGATATAGCATAATCGTTGAGAAATTCACATCCTTCTCATCCACAACCATTTCAGACAGTGGGATAATCCATTTTGTTTCGCCATGTTTGCATGCTAGCTTAATTCCATCTGCCTCATTTACATTTGTTTCTTGATCCAACCGCGTACAAACTAACTCATAAGCATTTTTCGCTTGTTTATATCGTGCCATAAATGGAAACTTCAGCTCATCACGTAAGTAATCATAAAATGTCAACAATCGCTCATCATTGACCTCTAATAAATCAGCTGATTCACTTCCATAATAATTCTCCAATATAGATGTAGTAGGTTCGCCCAATATTCTGGCTACCTGTACTTTCCATTCACCCATACGATCTTCCTCCAGCATCAATTATGTGGTTTAAGTATAAAAGATAGGTAACGAAAATGTCCATTAGCGGAAAAATTTATGTTATTTTCAGAGTAGGATATAAAATGCTAAAATAGTCATAACAAATGAAAGAGGTGGCTGATATGAAACTCGTAAGTTATAAATTCATAGACAAGGCTGGTACATATCGGATTGGTTGTGTGATCAATGGGAAAATAGCTGATTTACAGGATAGTTATCACGCTTTACTTTCTTCCAAACAGGATAAGGATTCCATCCATTCCATTGAATACCTTCTTCCGGCAGATCCTAATATCTTTTTTTCAATGGGGAATCGGGCAATCGAACGGGCAATAGCTGCCTATGACTATTTGGCAGGACATATGGAAGAGGTTTTAATGTATGATCGAGAAGAAGTACGGTTACATACACCAATCTCAACCCCATCCAAAATCATTTGCGTTGGCAAGAACTATGCGGAGCATGCGACGGAAATGAAAAGTGAAATTCCTGACAATCCCGTGCTTTTTGCAAAATTCAGTAATGCCTTGATTGGACCGGAGGATGCGATTGAAAAGTCATCTTCGACAAGCAAGCTGGATTATGAAGCAGAATTAGCGGTGATTATCGGGAAGGAAGCATCACAGGTGAAAAGGGAAGAGGCGCTTAATTACATCGCTGGGTTCACAATTGGCAATGATATATCCGCTCGTGACTTACAAAAAAGAACTCCACAGTGGCTGCAGGGAAAAACATTGGATCACAGCACACCTATTGGGCCATGGGTCGTTACAATAGATGAAGTCAGTAATCCAGGTAATTTAGCGATCCGCTCGTTTGTGAATGGAGAAAAACGCCAGGATTCCAATACAAAGCATTTAATTTTCGATGTCCCTTACCTAATTGAATTCATTTCTAATTTAATCACATTAAAACCAGGGGATATCATTTTAACCGGAACACCAAATGGCGTAGGCTTCGCGATGGATCCACCACAGTTCCTCCAAGATGGGGATGTTGTTACCTTGGAAATTGAAGGGATAGGAAGGATGGAGAATAAGGTTATCGCGGGAAATTGAATAGGAACAAAAACTTGCAGCGTAACGTTTCTGTAATGTTTCAAATACATCATCAGCCATTTACTGGTAAGAATAGGGTTTTATCCTCAACCTTATGCGTGATGATGGTAAGGATGGCACCAAATGTGATCATCCCGGCAGCGATTAGGGTGATCATCATAAAGCTCACCCCTGTATTTAGGAAGAAGGATCCAAGTGTTGCTCCAACTGAATTGGCTAAATTAAAAACAGATGCAGCAATCGTTCCGGATAATGTCGGAGCTTCTGTTCCGGCAAGAATAATTTTTGAATTGAGAATCGGTGTTGTGCCGAACGTCCCTGCACCAAACAAAAAACACATAACAAAGGCGAGTGCCGGAATCTGAATTAAAAAGGTAAACAGTGCTAACACAGAAGCTAAAATGATGAGTACCAAAATAAGTCTTTCTGTTAATAGAGCAGGACTGATTTTACCAGAGATAAAATTGCCTATAACAGCGCCGGTTCCGAAGCACAAGAATCCAATCGTAATACCTTTAACCCCAAAGCCGGAAAATTCATGAAGCATCGGCTCGATGAATGTGTAAGCCGTGAAGACGCCAGAAAATCCAAAAATAATAATCGCAATCACGAACAATACATTCTTATTTTTGAAAATCCGCAGCTCTTCCCGTAATTTTGGTATTACTTCGGGTTTCAGATTAGGTGTAACCAAGATAAGACCGATTAAGGCAATTATGCCAAGTGATGCAATAAACCAGAATACGTACCGCCATAAAAACATGCCTCCAATATAGGAACCAAAAGGAACTCCGAGCATCACGGCAATGGTGAGCCCGCCTTGGACAGCAGCGATTGCGCTAGGACGTTTTTCTGGTTTCGATATATTAACAGCAATAGACATGCTAAGACCAAAGAACGGCGCATGCATGATCGCTGAAAATAGCCTGGACAATAACAATACTTCAAAATTTGGAGCAGTTGCTGCAATGATATTACTAATAATAAATAGGCTCATGAAGCCAACGAGTAAAGGTTTAGCTGAGATTTTAATTGTAATCATGCTTAAGATGGGACCAAAGATCGCAACACTGATTGCGTAAACACTTAAAAGTAATCCTGTTGTGGAAACAGCAACATTCAGATCAGCGGCAAATTGTGTAAGCAAGCCGGTTACGACATATTCGGTCATCCCAATTGCAAATGTCGAAATCATAAAAACAGCTAAAACAGTTTTTCTAGATGCTTGTAAACGTGTCATGATGCCACCCCTTTGCTGTGAATAGTAAACACAAAGGAATATGGTAAAACAATTTCAGGCAAATGTCTATGGTTGAAGGGAATTTTTTTATTAAGATATTTATAATTCTTGGAAATTGTTCAATGAGGATTTCAATACCTTATTGACATTCCCTGGTTTCATTTGCATAATATGATTAATATAATAAACGAACGTTAACGAAGGATTAGTATGTGAACCTTGATGTATCAGAGAGCGGGATTTAGAAGCTGGAAGATGCCGCAACAGCCAAGTCACAGAACCTGCCTTCAGAGTCCCATCTTAAACATGGGCGCCGGCTCCGGCGTTACAGGAGAAAGTGGAATGTGCATACATTCAATATTGGTGGTACCGCGGAAGCGTGAGCTCTTTCGTCCTTTAATAAAGGATGAGAGGGCTCTTTTATATCTGAAAAAATGGTAAGCAGGAGCAATGGAAAATGAAAAAACGAATCGTTGTAAAAATCGGCAGCAGTTCATTAACAAATGATAAAGGAGAAATTGATCAAGAGAAATTTACTGACCATGTCAATGCACTTGCTGCACTTCGTCAAGCAGGACATGAAGTGATTTTAGTATCATCTGGAGCAGTAGCGGCAGGTTTTATCAAATTAGGCTATTCCTCAAGACCGGTCACAATTAAAGGAAAACAAGCGGCGGCAGCGGTTGGGCAAAGTTTATTAATTCAGGCTTACATCGATAAATTAAGCGCATTTCATCTTATTCCGGCCCAGATTCTCTTAACCAGAAGTGACTTCTCCAGCCGGGACCGCTATCGAAATGCATTTGCAACTATTGAAGAGCTGCTGGAGCGAGGAATATTACCGATCATTAATGAAAATGACACGGTAGCGGTTGAAGAGTTGACTTTTGGCGATAATGATATGCTTTCTGCTCTTGTCAGCGGGTTTATTCATGCGGACCAGTTAATGATCTTAACGGATATTAATGGTCTTTATAATGTAAACCCTCGAACAAATCCATTTGCGAAAAGGGTTGACTTTTTGGAAAATATTCCAGATGACATGATTGCCGGTTTTGATAATACTGGTTCAAAAGTTGGAACAGGTGGCATGAAGTCTAAGCTACAGGCAGCTAAAACAGCAATTTCCCTTGGTGTCCCGGTATTCATCGGCCGTGGAAAGGGGGGTAATAAGCTACTTGATATATTACATGGTAAAGGGGATGGTACGTATATTTCCGACCACAACTCAAGAACCATTAATACCAAGAAGCAATGGATCGCGCTGCATTCGGAGACGTTGGGGAAAATATACGTGGATCAGGGGGCAGAAGAGGCGATCCTGTTTCATGGAAAAAGTCTATTGCCTGCGGGTATTTTTAAAGTAACTGGGACATTTCGAAAAGGAGATGTAGTTAAAGTATACGGTTCAAGGGGGTTGTTGGGGAAGGGGGAGGTAAGCTGTTCCTCTGAAGTGTTAAAAAAGGTAATTGATGGAGCAGGATCTGATGTACCATTTGTCGAGGTTATTCATCGAAATGGCTGGGTAAAAGCACAAAAAATAGGAGGGGAAACATCGTGACGGAGGTAAAACGAAAAGGCAAAGCTGCTAAAGAAGCAAGCTTTGTATTAACAGGAGTGACCACAGAGGAAAAAAATACAGCACTGCGTCTAATTGCGGAGCAAATGCTGGCAGACAAACATACGATTCTTAATGAAAATGAAAAGGATATTAACGAAGGAAAACAAAATGGACTTCCTGAGGCAGTGCTTGATAGGATTATGCTGAACGAAGATCGAATTCATAACATGGCACAGGCGATTTACCAGTTGGTTCAGGAGAAAGATCCGATCGGTGAAATACTGGAAACGATTGAAAAAGAAAATGACTTACAACTGCAAAAAAGAAGGGTTCCGATTGGTGTTATCGGGATGATTTACGAAGCACGTCCTAACGTGACAATGGATGCCGCAACACTTACCCTGAAAACGGGAAATGCAGTAATTCTAAGAGGAAGTTCTTCCGCCAAGTTTTCCAATCGGGCACTCGTTCAGTCCATCCATTTGGCACTGGAAAAAAGTGCGTTGCCCATTGCTGCCGTTCAATTAATCGAGGATACAAGCAGAGAGATGGCAAAAGAGTTGTTCCACTTACATGATTATTTGGATGTCTTGATTCCTAGAGGCGGAAAAAATTTAATCGAGACAGTCGTTCGTGAATCTAGTGTTCCGGTCATTGAAACTGGTGCAGGCAATTGCCACATTTTTATCGATGAAACAGCCAAGCAGCAAATGGCGGAGGAAATTGTATTAAATGCGAAATTACAGCGACCATCTGTTTGTAATGCAGTGGAATCGCTTTTGCTGCATGAGAAGTGGTTTAAGCGGTATGGAACCGAGCTTTTGCAGAAACTTCATGAAAAGAATGTGGAAATTTACGGGGACGATTGGATCTGTTCCGTATTTCCTCATGCCAAGGCAGCTACGGAAGAAGACTGGTACAAGGAATACCTAGGCTTATCTGTTAGTGTTAAACAGGTTAAGACATGTGAAGAGGCGATCCAGCATGTAAACAAATATGGCACAAAACATTCCGAGGCAATTATCACAGAAAATGCCCAACACGCTAGTCGATTCTTACAAAACGTTGATGCGGCAGCTGTCTATCACAATGCGTCTACCAGATTCACAGACGGATCCGAGTTCGGTTACGGTGCAGAAATCGGCATCAGTACACAGAAGCTGCACGCCAGAGGACCTATGGGGTTACATGCATTAACATCAAGCAAATTTTTCATCTATGGCAATGGGCAAGTTCGTGCTTAAAGAATAGATGGCAGACCTGAAAACTTAGTTGTATAAAACAACAGAAGAAAAATGAGGATTTTTGGTTTAGATTTCTATCGACCCAGGAGCTAAGAATATCAACTCGAAAGCAAGAAGTACAGACCAGGGAGTGAGAATATCAACCCGAATGCGGAATACAAACTTGTATTTCAAATGAATACTACTCTCCATAAAAAACCGGCCTTCTTATTAAGAAAGCCGGTTTTGAATGGAAAATGTCTTTAATTGTTATCATATCCTCACACGAATAATCAGATCTTCCTAAGGTAAAATCGCAAACGAACGTACCGGAAATCCCGATGCCTTTTTTGCCTTTGGCACGATATTAATAATGATGGAACCTGTTGCAGGCACTTTATCTAAATTGGTTAATAGCTCTACCTGATAGGTGTCCTGGTCAAGTACATAATATTCCGCTAAGAGGGATCCATTTTTTTGAAAATCAATAGCAGCATCAGTGTCAAAAGTTTCATGACCAACCGCTTTGATCTTTCTTTCTTCGTATAAAAATTGCAAAGCTTCCAATGACCATCCGGGAGCATGATTATTGCCATCAGCATCTTTATTGTCGAACGCTTCCTGATCAGGCCAGCGCTTGCTCCAGTCCGTCCGCAATGCGACAAATGAACCCGGTTCGATTTCTCCGTATTCCGCTTCAAACGCTACTACATCCTCAACCGTTAACGTATAGTCATGATTCTCCGCTGCCTCTCTGGATTTATCGATCACAATGAGCGGTAGAACGAATTCCTTTAAATCCAGCTCATCTAAATATCTAGTGTTGCGGACAAAGTGAATTGGCGCATCAAGATGTGTGCCATATTGCCCGGGAAATGTGAACCGTTGGGCAAAAAATCCGTCATCGTGATCGAATAATGTTTCAAATTTAGCCGCTTCAAATGCGGAAAAGTGTGGCGATTCCGGGTCAAAAGCATGTGTCAGGTCAACCCACTCTTTTTCTTTAATAAGTTGAACAGCTTTCAGTAATTCGTTTGTCAAAAAGATCACCCCATGTTTGCTTCGTAAAATTTGAACATCCTATTAGGCCTTTAAGCGATAGTCCAAATTATGCTGTTTCAATGTTTTGTCTTTTCCAAACAAGAAATGCTTCTCCATGTCCGGCGAGTATTTGGAATTAACGGTTTCAACACCAACAGCTTCTGCTACGGCACGCAGCATTGCTGGGGATGCCCCACAGCATAGGCCAATGTAATTAAGGCCAATACCCTTTGCCTCTTTTGCCCATGTCGCCAACTCATAGCGATTATGATAAAGCGGATCTAGCGCGGTCGGAAAAGTCGTTTCTAACGGTAAATGACAACTGCATCCGCCATCAGGCAAGTTGAAAAACGTTGGGTGCTCTTCTGATGTTCGATAAGGGATCGGTAAACCGGCAATATAGCCATTGACATGCTCCCGTATTTTAGCAAGATATGGCTGCATCGTATCAGGCCCACGGAAACAATTCATCCCGACAACGAGCGCCCCTTTTGCGGAAAGGAATTTGCATGCTTCTTCTACCGTGTAGCCATCTCTTAAAATATTCTCGCCCATCAGTCCAAACGTAATGACAGCCGGTAATCCTTGTTTCGTAATTTCCTCCAAGGCGATTAACGCTTCTTCATAGTAATAAAATGTTTCCCCGTTAACATAGTCAACTCCTTCTTCCTTGCACCATTGCACCATTTCTGCAAAAATGCCCCGAACCCGTTCCTTTGATGCCGGATCTTCCGGATCAAACAGATTAGTGTTGGAAATGTTGCCGGCAACCAATGCTTCTTCAACCGGATGCTCCTTGGCAACCTCTTTCGCTAAACGGATTGCGTTTCTATTTAATGGTTCGAGCAATTCTTCTTTACCGATAATGCGCATCTTTTCCCGATGCGCGTTATATGTAAAAGCCAATACAACATCGGAACCCGCATTCATGTAATCCCTGTATGCTTGTTTAAGCGCTTCAGGATTATCCAATGCTACTTCGGGAACAAAGGAACCAGCTTGTAAATACCCCCTTCGTTCCAATTCAAATAAATAGCCTTCCCCTGCAATGACGGTTCCATCACGTAGACGTTCTTCCAAATTTCGCTTCATTCTTATTCCTCCCTGTTTAGTTGGTTTTTACCAATAACAAAAACCCTCTTCTGTCAGTAAGAAGAGGGTTCGTTATTACATCAACAGCTCTTCTTATCTTCAAGCCTAACGCTTCTGGAATTAGCACAGTACAAATGTCTGTTGCTGAGGCTTCAACGGGCCAGTCCCTCCACCTCTCTGGATAAGAAAATTCATATTTAATTAAAAACTTAATCCATACTATATCGGGGAAACGAACGAATGTCAAGAGAAATTTTAGCAAAAATTTAGTGAGGGAGTGACAGCCATGGTTATTTAATTCACAAAAATTCAATGACTACTGTAAAGTTAGCTATTTCGTGATAAAATATTTTCAAAGGAATAATTGGAAAGGAAACGTAAAAGGTAAGGGGGATAAAAAACTGGATATTCTAAAGACGATAAAAAAGAATATAATAACAGGAAAATGGTGGTTCAGTGCTCATGCTTTAAAAAAATGTGACGAACGGGAAATAGATATTGAAAAATTAGTTATTTCGCTCATTGAGGGAGAAATAATTGAAGATTATCCTGATGATCCCCGAGGCCATAGTTGCTTAATATTAAGTTATATTAAGAATCAGTCTGTTCACACGGTTTGTGCCATAAAAGATGGGAGTGCTATTTTTATAACTGCATATTATCCGGAACCGCTAAATGGGTAAATGAAAGAACAAGGAGTGAAAGGGAATGAATACATGCAGAATTTGCCAAGGCAGCATCGAAAAAAAACAAATTACTGTAGAACGCGAGTGGAAAGGAAGAAAGATTATCATTGAAGATGTGCCTGCTTTGGTTTGCGAACAATGTGGGGAAAGTTATTTTGATTCGGAAACAACATTGCGGATGGAGAAAATTAAAAAGGCAGCCATCTATCCTGAAGAAAAACAGGTAACAATTCCCGCTTCCATAAGAAAATTTAATCAAATTACCCATTTTTAATTATGTTGTTTACAAAATAGCGAACAGTTGTCTCTCTGTTCGCTATAAATATACTAAATCTACAACATCAGAATTCCTAAGTTTTCCCGCAGAACACCGATAATGGCTCGAAGTTATTTACTTAGTCTTTATCTTCTATCAAATCCATACTTAAATACCGCTCCCCGCTGTCCGGTGCCATACACAGTACTTGCTTTCCAGCACCTAAACGCTTGGCAACCTCAATTGCTGCATAAACGGCTGCTGCCCCAGATAACCCAATAAAGAGCCCCTCCACCCGTGGAAGTTTTTTATACATATCGACCGCAGCACCGTCATCTATTTGCATAATTTCATCATAAATGTTGGTATTAAGTATATCCGGAATAAATCCTGGACTTGTACCAACTAGCTTATGTTTGCCTGGTTTACCTCCTGACAAAACAGGTGATCCTTTTGGTTCGGCAACGGTGATGGTTAACCCTGGAATTTTCTCTTTCAAAACATCACCTGTACCTGTAATTGTTCCTCCTGTTCCGGCTGTACAAACAAAAGCATCCAATTTTCCATCTATTTGTTGATATATCTCTAGTGCTGTTGTTGTCCGGTGAATAGCCGGGTTTGCCTCGTTTTCGAATTGCTGTGGGATAAAGCTGCCAGGAATTTCATTTTGTAGTTCCTGTGCTTTTTTAATTGCGCCAGGCATTTTTTCATCTGCAGGGGTCAGGACAACCTTAGCTCCATAGGCTTTTAAGATATTTCTTCTTTCCAAAGTGCTATTATCCGGCATGACCATGATGGCTTTGTATCCTTTTGCTGCAGCATTCATCGCCAGACCAATCCCGGTATTGCCGCTTGTTGGTTCAATAATTGTATCCCCAGGCTTAATTAACCCCATGTCTTCGGCAACCTTGATCATGCTATAGGCTGCACGGTCCTTCACACTTTTGCTCGGGTTAAACGATTCTAATTTGATGAAAACATCTGCAGCTCCTTCAGGGACGAGTTTGGTTAATTTGACAACAGGTGTTTCGCCAATCAGTTCTGTCATGTTTTGAGCAACTTTCATATAAAACAGCTCCCTGTGTACATATATTTTTACATAATAATTCCTAGTGGTTTACTCCATGATAACAAATTTCATCCCGATATTCATAACCTTTTGTCTCCTTTTTATAAGTAAAGTATAATTTTTAGCGATATTAATTCATGATCAAGAGTGGCCATGTCCAGCTCCAGCGCCCAGCGGCTAGTGGACAACACCCGCCTCCGTACGATAAGTCAACATCGGTAAAAGGGGAAGTTCGGTTAAAACCGCGACGTCCTGTCGCAACACCGAACTGACCTACGTCCTGTAGGCCTCAGCTCACCGTGTTTCCTTTATCTCCTTCGGTTCAGTCCAGCACATACGCCACTAAACGGGCGCTTGCGCTTTTCTTATCTAAAAATATTTAGGCTATTAGGCATTTACCTATTGGAAAAAGATGAATATCGTGCTAAAATACATTTTAATTCATATTAATTTGATAGGAATTATTATCTATAAGGAGCTGCATTCAATGGATTTGAAGATAGATGCATTATCAAAGCAATTTGAAAATAAACCAAACCCTCCATTGTTAGTTTTGGACAATATTAATCTAACAATAAAAGCAGGGGAGTTCGTTTCTTTATTAGGACCTTCCGGATGTGGAAAATCAACACTGTTATCGATGGTTGCCGGTTTACAGAAGCCTTCGTCGGGATCTGTTTATTTGGGAGAAGAGGAAATACGCAAACCCGGTCCCGATAGAGGGGTAGTTTTTCAGGAATCTGCCTTGTTCCCTTGGATGAATGTAAGGGAAAATGTCATGTTCCCGATACGAAAAAAAATGACCAAAAAAGAGCAATTAAGCGTTGCCGATAAATATTTGCAAATGGTGCAGCTCAGTAAGTTTCCGGAACATTATCCGCATGAACTTTCCGGGGGCATGCAACAGCGTGTATCGATTGCAAGAGTACTTGCGATGAATCCGGAATTGTTATTAATGGACGAACCGTTTGGCGCATTGGATGAACAAACAAGAAGCATTTTGCAGGACGAAATAGAAAAGATTTGGCTGGACACGAAAAAAACCGTCATTTTTGTGACACATAGTATTCGGGAGGCGATTAAATTATCTGATCGAATTATCATCATGGGCGCCAGACCAGGAACAATTATTTCGGATTTTAATGTAAATCTCGGCAGGCCGCGATTACAAGCAGATATGGCAAAATTAGAGGAAAAGGTAATGGCTGTTCTAAAATCAGAAATAGACAAAGTGATGCAGGAGGAGCTCAGTTATGCCGGTAGTCATTAAAAGAATCATGTTTTTCGTCTTTCTTCTTTTAGTCTGGCAAGGAATTGTATTATTAGGTATCTGGCCGGAGTCAATGATACCCAGCCCGTTTTCGGTTGTAAACGAACTGTATTTAGGCTTCAAGGATATGACACTTGTCTACGATATTACGGCAAGTTTCCGACATTTGTTCATCGGTCTTTTTCTTGCTATTTTGATCGGAACAGGGCTTGGGGTCTTACTGGCAAAAGTGAAAACAGCCGATGAGACGCTTGGAACAATGATTCTGGCACTCCAAAGTGTTCCAAGTATTGTCTGGGTTCCATTAGCCATTATCTGGTTTGGGTTTGGAGAAACATCGATCATATTTGTCGTTGTTATTGGTGGAACGTTTGTCATGACGATGAACATACGGACTGGAGTAAAAAATGTTTCGCCAATTTATTTGAAAGCTGCTAAAACAATGGGGTCAAAAGGATTGGATTTATTTTTCAAAGTGGTCATTCCGGCCGCTGTTCCACATGCCGTAACCGGTGTACGTCTGGCGTGGGCCTTTAGCTGGCGTGCTTTAATGGCTGCCGAGCTTTTAAGTACAGGTCCGGGGTTAGGATATACACTTTCCTATGCATCCGACTTTAATAACATGAGTCTCGTCATTGGAATTATTATGATCATTGGTGTAATTGGTTCTATTGTCGATCAGCTTGTCTTTCACCGGATCGAAAATAAGGTATTAAGACGTTGGGGTTTGGAAGAAGCAGCATAATAACAGATCAAAAATGAATAGTGGAGAGGGGTTTTGATGGTGAAAAAAGGGTTTGTATATTTCATGATGGGTGTATTACTCATTTTAAGTGCGTGCGGAGGGGGCTCTAACGCTTCCAGTTCATCCGGTGACAAGCAAAAGGTCGTCATTGGCTATTTCCCTAACTTGAATCATGCGCCAGCAATGATTGCAAAAGAAAAGCAGATGTACGAAAATCAACTGGGTGATGATGTCGAGGTAGAATATCGGACATTTCCCGATGGATCCGCATTTATGACGGCACTTGCAACAGGAGAAATACAGGGCGGTCTTGTTGGTCCAGGACCTGCAATGAATAATTTCATTTCCGGTGTAGATGTTACGGTTGTTGCATCATCATCAACCGGCGGAACAGTTATTGTATCCCGCGAAGACAGTGGTATTAAAACAGTGGAAGATATAAAAGGGAAAACGTTTATTTCTCCCCGTGTTGGCTGTACACATGATGTTCAATTTGAAACCTACATGAAAAAATTAGGGATTACCTCTGATAGAACTGGTGGAACCATGAAGCATGTAACCGGGAAGCCGGCCCAATATACAACGATGTTTGAGAAGGGTGATGTTGATGTGGCCACTGCCCCGGAACCATGGGCATCTGTTTTAGAAGCCGAGGTGGGTGCGAACGTTGTCGTTGATTCAGATGAAATCTCATTTGGCAAGACATTACCTGCAGCAGTGTTCGTTACCAGCTCCGACATGATTAAAAACGATCCGGAACTTATCCAGAACCTGATTGATGCGCATAAGGAATCAGTTGAGTTCATTAATGAAAATCCAGAAGAAGCGATTGATATCACAATTAAAAGTATTGATGAAATAACAGGTCAAAAACTGGATCATGATGTAATGGAAAGTGCGTGGGCGCGAACAGATTTCGTGTATGACATCGACCAGGAGGCAATCCAGGCATTCGGAGATTCCTCCTATGATCTGCAATTTCTTAAAGAAAAACCTGATTTTACCGGTTTCGTTGACAAAAGCTTTATTAATAAATAATAAAAGAAACAGCCTCCAATGCAGGCTGTTTCTTATGTTTAAAAGTAAATAAAAGTATGAAAATTCAGGCTTTATTCTGCTTACGTTAGAGTAGGCCATGTCCAGCTCCAGCGCCCAGCAACTAGCAAACTTCACACTCCTTCATTACGATAAGTCAACATCGGTTCGGGGAGAAGGAAGGCCGACTAAAAACGGCCTTTGCGGCCAACGTCGGCATACCCCTTTTGCAGGGGCATGTTTCCTTTATCTCATTGCGGAGTGCTCCAGTTTGTACGTTGCTAAACGGGCGCTTGCGCTTTTCTTAAAACGATCCTCCAGAATATATAACTTCATTCCACCTCTGCTAATTTAGTAAGTGCCTGCTGCAAATCCTTTTTTAAGTCATTCACTTGCTCAATCCCGACGGAAAAACGTAACAGGCGATCATCAATTCCGCGCTTTGTTCGTTCTTCGATTGGGATATCAGCATGTGTCTGTGTCGCCGGGTATGTTATAAAACTCTCTACTCCGCCTAAACTTTCCGCAAAAGTAATGAGTTTTAACCGCTGTAGAAATAGATCAACCCATTCACTTTTTTTGAGACGGAAGGAAAGCATTCCGCCTTTTCCGGGGTATAACACATCAGTTACGTTAGGTTCATCATCTAAAAATGTGGCAAGGTTTCTGGCATTTTCCTGATGTTTTTCCATTCTTAAGGAAAGGGTCTTTAACCCTCTTATTAGCAGCCACGAATCAAAAGGGGAAAGTACAGCACCCGATGCATTATGAAAAGTAGCCAAGTTATCACAAAGTTCTTTTCCCTTTGCAACAACTAACCCAGCCAACACATCGTTGTGCCCGCCAATATATTTGGTGGCACTATGAATCACAATGTCAGCTCCTAGTTCTAATGGACGTTGTAGATAAGGCGTTAAAAATGTATTATCGACAATGAGTAAAAGATCGTGCTTGCGGGCAAGTTCCGCAACCAGATTAATGTCGATCTCTTGCATTAAGGGATTTGTAGGCGTTTCGATAAATATTGCCTTTGTCTTATTTGTAATAAGCTGTTCTGTCTCCGGGATCTCTGTAAAATTACTATATGTTGTTTGGATTTGGTAGGTATCGGCATAGTGCTCAAGCAAACGATAGGTACCGCCATAAATATCCGCAACAGCTATTAGCTCATCACCGGAACGGAACAAGGAAAGTACTAATTGTATTGCTGCCATACCGGAGCTGCAGGCGTAACCTCTTTCACCAGATTCCAAGTTTGCAATCCCTTCTTCTAAAAGAAAGCGGGTAGGGTTTTTGGTCCGACTGTAATCGTATCCGGTTGATTTGCCAAGCCCATGGTGCTTATAGGCCGTTGATAAATAAATCGGTGGGTTGACGGCGCCTGTCGTTTCGTCACTGTTGTTACCTAATTGCACTAATCTGGTTTCAATACTACTCTCTGTCATGTCATCATCTCCTGGAAAAAATTAAGGGAACCTAATTAAAACGTAAAAAAGCCTCTCCTTTGAAAATAAGAAGAGGCTTCACGATTTGATTTGACCACTCTTCTTATCTTCAAGCATAATGCTTCTGGAATTGGCACAGTACTTGTATAAGTGGGTGTTCGCTTTTTCTTTGGTAACTTTTTGAACATCCTTTATAGTCTGTTGCCGAGGCTTCAAAGGGCCAGTCCCTCCACCTCTCTGGATAAGAATCTTGCATATGGAATTTTTTAATATTAATCAATACATTACAATCCCTATTTTAAAAAGTCAAGAAAAAATTATGGATTGGTAAAGTAAAAAAGCTTATTCTCCAAAGAAGCTATCATTTCGTTAGCCAATTCAAGACTGTTATAATAATAATAATATGATACCCATTGGATTTTTAATGAAAGGTACTACTGACAATGGAAGGTGTTGAACGTGGAAGATTACAAGCCAGCAGGATTCTGGATCAGGTTTTTTGCTAATTTCATTGATGGTGTCATCACGATGCTAATGGCATTTTTAATTGCGCTTCTGCTTAACGATCAGGAGTTTTTTAACAATAGATTGGAGGAAACCTCAAGATCAGAGGACATCGCGAATCTTATTTATGTTGTTATTTTTGTTATCATTTTTACCGGTAGTAAATTCAAAGGTTCACTGGGAAAACTGATATGTCAGATTCAAGTGTTGAACAGCAGAGATATGACACAGATCAGTTTATTGAAATCGATTGGCAGAGCATTTGCCTATGTTATTTCTGCAATTCCGTTGTTGATTGGATTCATGATGGCAGGCTGGAATAAGGAAAAGAAAGCACTTCATGATATAATATGTGGAACGAGAGTGGTTTACCGGGAAGAATGAGAAATCGGCCGGTACATGTAACGTATGAAGCGGCCGATCATATACCAATGATTAATAAGGAGGCGAAATTGTGCAGTTCACATCTATTGACTTTGAGACAGCAAATGCCAAACGTCACAGTCCGTGCGCGGTTGGTATTGTAGTGGCAAATGAACATGAAATTATTGATGAGTATTACACCCTAATCAATCCGTTAATGGAATTCAGTTCATTTAATATCGCTATTCATGGTATCACACCAAGTGATATTGCAAGTGCGCCAACATTTGCGGAACTGTGGCCGACGTTACATAAATACCTTGCCGATAATCTGGTAATCGCTCATAATGCCAGCTTTGATATGAGTGTCATCCGTAACACACTGGATTATTTCCATTTAGCCTATCCGGAGCTGGATTATCTTTGTACAGCGAATATTTCAAGACGCGTGTGGCCGGATTTAAGCAATCATAAATTAAACACGGTTGCGGCCCATCATGGGATAGCATTTGACCATCACCATGCATTGGAGGATGCACGTGTTGCAGCAACCGTGTTTCAACATGCTGTTAACCAGTATGATGGTATTCTCGATTCATTACTTGCCTATTGTAAAATGAGCAAGGGTCGGATCTTCGAGCATGGTTATACGGCGCCAAAAATGAGACGGACAAATCAAAGGAAGCGGATTTATTTTTAAAATTAACATGGTATAAATCATGATATAGAATTAAAGTCCCCTCTATAATTATTTTAGAGGGGAGTCACGCATTAAGGGGCTGTAACTCCCCCTTAGTTTTCAAGGAGTTAAGTACAGCACTAATTATCTCTTTGTCACGTACATTAGGATCAATTTCTACTTTAAAGTTGTTTTGTCACAATGCAATTTCTTTAACTAAGCAGGGGGAAGACAGTTATATGCTTGCAACCACGAACTTAACTGCCCCCGACCTCCTAAATTGAATGAACATGGACATAACTAAACTATTTATAATGCATTTGTAACGCCATATTGGCATTTTTTAAATCATTTTTTAACAATTTTTCTAGATTATATGCGGGATAAAGGCCTTTGTCATACATATAGGAAAATACGTTTGCATGGGCTTCAATCGCTTTTTGCAAATGTTTAATTAATGTTTCCCGTAACATTGGTGTTGCCGTTTCGGTGATTGCTGTTGCATAGTTTTTTACAGAGGTTTTTGCCAAAATTAGCAGGTCACCTGCATAGAATCCGGTTCCAAGGTTTCGGAACTCTCTTTCTTCATCGTCTTCCCGAGGTGCCAGCGAATAAAACTGGACAAGCTCCTTAATATTATTTTCTATATCTTTAATACATTGGACATAAAGGTTTCGGAGCATGTTGTCTTTTACTTCGCCTACTGAACTTTTTAATTTCATCAATCCAATTGACTGAAAAGCGACAAGTTCATGTATTTCAAGCGTTTCATGCCAAGCAAGATGCTCTGGGCGGTGCTTCCGTGATTGTTCCATTCTTTTAATTTTCCTCCTTTAAAATATGTGTTTAAAATGAAGATAAAAAGGACCGAGAAGAAATTCGGTGTATCATTTTTACCAGTACTTTTAAACATTCACCTTAAACTAGTCATTTTCACTATATTCAGGGCAATAAAAATGGGTACTATAAAAAATGATTTTGGGCAGATGTCAGGGTTGAATACATACTCATAACTTAAATGAGAAGTGTCCGAGAGAAGCGGTAATATGATATGATAAGAATAGAGAATATTAGATTATTCACATATCAAAAAGGGGATGTCTGTTTTGAAACTTCTTGAAGAATTACAGCAAGCATTGGATGCGGATCGGGTATCGGATAACGAAACAATTTTAGAGCAGCATAGCAAGGATGAGTCCTACCATACTCCGCATTTGCCGGAAGCGGTTGTATTTCCGGAAAGTGCACGAGAGGTGAGCGAGGTTGTAAAATTGGCAAACAAGTATACTACAACGGTTGTTCCTTTTGGTGTCGGGTCGAGTTTAGAAGGAAACGTTATTCCTTATAAGTCAAGCATCGTTGTGGATTTCTCCTTAATGAACAAGGTTTTGGAGGTAAGGGAGAAGGATTTTTTAGTTCGCGTACAGCCAGGAGTAACAAGATCACAGTTGGATAAAGAGCTGAAAAAATACGGGTTATTTTTCTCCGTTGATCCTGGGGCAGATGCGACGCTTGGCGGAATGGCAGCAACAAATGCAAGTGGAACAACTGCGGTCAAATATGGAATTATGCGTGATCAGGTAAGAGATTTGGAGGTCGTGCTTGCGGATGGATCGATCATACATACCGGTAGCTTGGCAGCGAAATCGTCATCCGGATATGATCTGAATGGTATTTTTGTTGGTTCAGAAGGAACATTAGGCTGTTTCACGGAATTGACATTAAAAGTTTACGGAATTCCAGAACATATTATGGCTGCACGAGCTTCATTTACTAGTGTTGAGGATGCGGTGGAGGCGGTTATTGCTATTTTGCAGGCTGGCGTTCCGATTGCCCGGGTTGAACTTGCCGATGCACAGTCAATTAAGCAAATGAATCATTTTAGTGATACGGACTATAAAGAGGTACCAACATTGTTCCTGGAGTTTCACGGAAATGAAGCCGGGCTTAAGCAGGATGTTGAATTTACCAGAGAAATCGTGTTTGATCGAAATTGTCAGGATATCGAATTTGAAACCGATACAGCGGGAAGAAATCGTCTTTGGGAGGCGAGGCATAATGCTGCATACGCCTATATACATGGCCATCCTGGGAAAAAACAGATGGTAACCGATGTTTGTGTGCCGATTTCGGAACTTGCCGGTGCAGTTAAAGATGCACGTAAGGCTGTTGAAAAATCGGGTCTCGCCGGCGGAATCGTTGGCCATGTCGGTGACGGAAATTATCATATTCTATTAATGATCGATGTGAATGACCCGAAAGATATTGAAAAAGCGAACGTTGTTAACGAACAGATTGTGGACTATGCACTTACCCGCGGCGGCACATGTACCGGGGAACATGGTGTTGGTGTCGGTAAACGAAAATATCAGGAAAAAGAGCACGGTCCTGCACTTGCTGTCATGCGGAAGATTAAGCAAGCGTTGGATCCGGACGGTGTTTTGAATCCGGATAAGGTTATTTGAAGGCCTGTCCCTCATCTTATTAACAGTGGGGGACGATTTCAATTTTTTAAATACGTTTTCAGCTGATGATAAAAATTTTCTCGGGTTCCAGTCATAATAAGGAAAATGATTTCCCCTTGTTCATCTTCTTCAATTCGGTAGGCAAGTTCGTAATTAGTTCCCTGATATTTATAATCAAAGCAGTATATACCAGCGAGATCCCCACTTTTCATTTCACCGATGTAGGGATCATGTCTGATTAAATTGATTGTTTACAGATAAATATTCTTTAACTCTTTGTTTTTTTCTTTTTTAATAGTTTTTTTGATAGGATTCATATAAACTGCCCGTAATAAGTCATTTCCCATCATTCAAATCTCCAAATAATTCATCGGTTAGATCTTTATACCCATTCTTTCTTATATCATCAAGTGTTTCTTGTGCATCTTTCTTAATTTGATGGACAGAGTTGCGGATTGCTGTTTTTCGTTTTTCAAATTCCTCAGCAAAGTATGCTTTTGGTACATCTTCACGAATCATATCCTCAATGATTTCCTTTGAAAAATCCACTTCTTCTTGTACAGGACGAATGATGATGGCATCACCGGTAAACTCAGCATAAACCTCATCTGTAATGTTCAGTTTTTCGAAAAATTTTTGCGGGATGGTAATTTGGTGGGCAGATGAAACCCGAATCCGTTTTATTTGCTTTTTGCGTTCAGAGTAGTCCATATTCCTTCTCTCCACTTCATATTTCGTTACATTCATTCTATTCCCTCCAAACAAAAACTATACTTATTTCTTTTTTTCTTGATTTTTTTATTTCTTTATATATACCATATTTTTTATTTTTTGTATATAGGATTTTTTCCAGGTGCATCGGTAGTAGACTTTGAAGATATGCATAATCCATGTACCACCATCCATACTAAACCTAAAACGATATGAATAGGTGAAGTGATGGAACTATTAAAAGAGTTAACACAGGCGCAAAGTACTTCCGGTTATGAAAATGAAGTAAGACAGATCATGAAGAAAGAGCTAGATCAAGTATGCAGTGAGGTTCTGTACGATCATACAGGGAGTATTTTTGGAAAAAAAACGGGGAATACCAGTGGTCCGCGTATTATGCTTGCTGGTCATATGGATGAGGTTGGCTTTATGGTTACCGGTATTACAAAGGACGGATTTCTTCGCTTTACTCCGCTTGGCGGCTGGTGGGATCAAGTATTACTGGCACAGCGTGTAACTGTTATAACTGAGCGAAAAAAATTCACCGGAGTCATTGGTTCGAAGCCACCGCATTTGCTGCAGCCGGAAGAGAGGAAAAAAGTATTTCCAATCCGGGAAATGTATATTGATGTTGGGGGACATAGTAAGGAAGAGGTTGAAAAGTGGGGTGTTTGTGTTGGTGATCCGATTGTTCCTATCTGCCCTTATGAACGATTACCTGATGATGATACGGTTCTGGCGAAGGCGCTTGATAACCGGATTGGCTGCTATATGGCCGTAGAAGTGGCGAAACAATTAGATGGTATGGATCATCCAAATACGCTTTTTGCTGGAGCAAATGTTCAGGAAGAAGTAGGGTTGAGAGGAGCAGAAACTTCGCCATATGCAATCGATCCTGATATCGCGATTGTCCTCGACGTCGGTGTTTCCCAGGATACCCCGGGGACAAGCAGTGGTGATATTGAGCATCCGGCATTACAAAAAGGACCGCTTGTTACGTTTCTTGATGCCTCCATGATTCCGAATACCCGTTTTCGTGATTTGGTTATCGATACAGCCAGGAACAATAATATCCCTTATCAAATTGAAGTGATAACTGGTGGTGGGACTGATGCCGGGAAAATCCATATGTACAAAGAGGGTGTCCCAACTATCGTAATTGGAGCCCCAATCCGTTATATGCATAGCCACGTTTCCCTGGCAAGTAAACAGGATATTGAAAATGGTGTGAGGCTTCTTGTAGAGATTATTAAACGGCTTGATGCGGATACGTATGCATCAATGATTAATTATAAATGACATGATGGACAAAAACCTGGCGATCAAAAAGAGAGCCAGGTTTTGTTATGCGTTTGTGCTTATCCTGTAACGGGAATTAGTGTTCTAGGGTTTGTTCACTGTTGAACAAGAGTCATTTACTGTCCAAAACTCGTAAGATACTGTCCAAATTCATACAATTACTGTTCAATTATGATCAAATACTGTCCGAATTCGGTAAAATACTATCCGAACCAAATTTTCAATAATCATTTCCACAAAAAAATTTCCCCGTTACCGATGATTAATTTCCGCCGCTCTGGTAATATAGCATAAAGAACAAATACCAAACTAATCTGGAAACTTTCTAAAGGTCGTGATCAGGGGATGCACAAGGATTTATTTATTGGATTTTTCCGTGCAGGAATGCTTGGATATGGCGGCGGACTTTCGGCTGTACCATTAATGCATAAGGAAGTTGTAAAAACGTACAAGTGGATGGGGGATGATGAATTCTCGGACATACTGGCACTTGCCAATACTTTACCCGGACCGATCAATACAAAGCTATCCGGCTATATTGGCTGGCGTCTGAAAGGTTTTTGGGGACTCATCACATGCATTATTGCTACGGTTTTGCCAACCGCATTGTTAATGATATTGCTTTTAACTGTATTAAACGCCTACAAGGATGTTCCCTGGGTTCAGGGAATGGCTAAAGGGGTTTTGCCAATTGCCGGTGTCATGATTGGTGTTTTGGCATGGGACTTTATAAAAAAATCGAGAACACTGATGGGCTGGGGTGCCACCATTATTTTGACGATCATTAGTATTGTTGTAATGCAAGTATTGGGAATTCATCCGGCGTTTCTTATTATTGCCTTAATCTTGTCAGCATTGTTTTCGAAGAGCAGCGAGAAGGAAAGACAGGCGGGTGAATCATGATCTATTGGCAACTATTTATAGCTAATTTTACGTCAAATATACTGGGGTATGGTGGTGGTCCCGCAACAATTCCGTTATTGGAACATGAGGTTGTCGATCGCTATCACTGGTTTACTACAAATGAATTTAGTGAAATGGTTGCACTTGGCAACGGACTGCCCGGGCCGATTGCAACGAAGCTGGCTGCCTACATAGGTTATGAACAAGGGGGAATTCTTGGAGCATTTGTTGGTCTTTTTGCTTCTGTAGCCCCGTCATTAATTATGATGATTGCACTATTAGGGCTATTACTAAAATATAAAGATTCACCAAAAGTAAAAAGGCTGACGAAAATTGTCCGCCCCACTATTGCTGTGTTATTAGGCGTAATGACGTACGAATTCTTTTTTGATTCCTACACGGAAATTGGCTGGATCCACACGGCCATCTTAGTTGCTAGTGGATACATATTGTTGGAAAAACGGGGCATTAGTCCAGTATATGTTGTGCTTGGGGCGTTGGTATATGGTGCAATATTTTTAGCTTAATGAGATCATTCCCGATATCGCCATGAAGCAGAGCACTGTAAATCTTCAGGATATTACAATAAAGTCAATTAATATTGAAAGATCAACATTACAAAATCATAAGAAATGGGGGGGTTAATTTGCAGAGTATCGTGAAGCATATCATTAGAAACCTTATCGAAAAGAAGCTCAGAACAGCAATTGTTTTATTGGCCATTTTATTATCAACTGCTGTTTTATTTATTGGACTTAGTGTAAATCAGATATTGAACGATACATATACAACAATGGTACAGGGAAGCTATGGAAATGCCAATATTGTTGTTACAAAAGCTTCTGATGATCGATCACCGTTTTATCAAGTGGCTGACCTGGACATTAGCGATGTCGGAGTAGAACAACGGGTGGATATGATTAACGCAACTGGTAAAGGTGAATTAAATAGTGAGAATTTGCAGGTTTCCATGACTGGCATGGATTTAAATGAAGCATCGACAATGGAATTAGTCAAACCGATAAACAAGGTAAAAGATTTTAAACTGAATCATAACACCGCAATGATCAGTCAAAAAACAGCATCCGATTTTCACTTATCTTTAGGTGACACGATTAAGGTTTCCTTGCAGGACAAAACATACAAATACACAGTTGGAGCGATAAGTGAAACGAATGGAGTTTTTTATTCGGAAATCGATACTATTCAATTAGTTGTTTCCAAAAGTCAGCTCAACAAGGTTTTTGGTAAAGAAGATATGCTATCGAGTACATTGTTGCAGATTTCTGATGAAGATTTAGATAAACAGATTAGCCGTTTATCTGATCAAAATCCAGCCTTCTCTATCCAAAAAGCAAGTTCGTTATCTTCTGCCAATTGGGATGACGAAACATTCATGACCGCAATGATTCTAGCTATTGTTATTATTGTCTTAATTAGCGCATATGTCATTTCATCGCTAGCTAAAATTATCATTGCTGAGCGGATGCCTGTTGTGGGAACGTTTCGCAGTTTAGGAACTAGTAAACGGAAGATGAATGGAATTCTTTTGTTGGAATTTATCTTATATGGGGGAATAGGTGCTGGCTTAGGGATTGGGCTGGGATGTTTCTTATTGCCTTCGATAGCTGACTTTTTCAATGAGTATAAGGAGTTTGGTGTCGCAACTGTAGTGGAATACCGGATTAGCTTTATCACAGCAGCTTTGGTTTTTGGAATGTTTTTCCCAGCTTTTGTCAGTATGCTGCCTATTTTAAAAGCAAATCGAAAACCATTGAAAGCTATTATTCTTAATACTCCTGATACAGTTCAAAAACGATCTATCATAACGGAAATAATTGGGGTATTTTTCTTTGTCGGTGCCTTCGTTGTTTATTTCTTCAATACGAAGGATAGTCTTTCCTTCGGGTTGGTCGCCTTAGCAATGTTGTTCATTGCGATTGTACTCCTGATGCAGCTGTTCATAAATATGATCGTCAAACTATGCAGTACACTAGTTGCGGGTAGTGCAAACGGTGAAATGGCGCTGGGAATCAAAAGTGTTGCAAATAATAAGATGGTTGCCAATAATTCCAGTATGATCATTGTCGTCGTCCTGTTACTGATGGTGGTAGGGATTACGAGTGCCGGGCTTGATCATTATATAAGCGATATCATAAAACGGGACTCGGATGTGATGATCGGCAATTTAGAGAAGGACCCTGCCGCATATGAGCAAGAGTTAGCAAAAGTAGATGGTGTATCCGATATTTCAAAACAATATATCGGCTTGGCCCACTATCAAATAAACCGGGATCATGGTGAGTTTGGCGTAGTTGGCATTGATAACATTGAAAAATTTAATTCATTTTATTCGGGCGTAGTATTTAAAGATGATGCCATGAAAAAAATCGCCACATTGCCGAATGGTGTCATTATCGATCAATATCAAGCAGGAAAATATGATGTAGCTGTTGGCGATACCATCCAGTTCCTGCCATTAACTGAACAAGGGAAACCGCTTCATAAAGATGGAGATTATGTGGAAATGGTTGTTGCCGGACTAATGGACAGTGCAAGTTTTACATCAAACAGATCATCGGTGCTGGTAAATTTGGAGCTCTTCAATGATCACTTTAACGGCAGCCATAATGAAATAGCTTTAAAGGTTAGTCAGGGATATGATGCGGATCAGGTAAAAAAAACCATCAAGGATAAGTATGCTGATGCAAATATGGATATATACACATTTGATGAACTTCTTGCATCCCAGAAGGCTACGGTTGATACATTATTAGTCGGTATAAAAGCGGTTATTTTAATGGGATTGATTGTCGGCTTATTAGGAATTACCAACAATCTTACCGTGTCATACAGACAGAGAAGGAAAGAGCTTGCAGTACTCTACTCTGTCTGTATGAGTAAAAATCAGATTGTCAGAATGCTATTTTATGAAATGGTCATGACGTTTATCGCCGTTGTCGTGATTGGGTGTGCCGGTGGGCTGCTAATGAATGTTGTGTTAACAAAATTTCTGCATGCAATTGGTTTGGTCATCCAGTTTGATTTTAATTATTCATTATTTGCGCTTCTTTGTGGACTCGTGTTTGTGTTACTGGCTTTATCAACACTGTCTATCGTCAGGAAGATTGTCAAAATGAATGTACTGGATGAATTACGGTATGAATAGTTTACTAGGGGGTTAATTTTGTGGGCAGTGTTATTCAGACAGAACAATTATGTAAAAGCTATTATGTTGGCAAACGTGAGATACCGGTCCTTGAGCGTATGGAATTAGCCATAGAAGAAGGTGAATTTGTCTCGATCATGGGGCCATCAGGCTGCGGGAAAAGTACACTGCTTTATTTACTTGGCGGTATTGATGTCCCGACTTCAGGAAGTGTATATTTTAAACGGGAAGATATTAACAAAATGAACGATAAAAAGAAAAGCATGATACGAAGAAGACAGCTAGGATTTGTGTTTCAGTTTTATAATTTAGTACAGAATCTCACAGTAGCGGAGAATATTTTATTGCCAATAACAATGGATGGAAAAAAGAGCAAGGATTATCAAGACGAACTGAACGAAAAACTGGAAATTGTCGGCTTAACGGATCGACGAAACTTTACACCGCGAGAATTGTCGGGAGGGCAGCAGCAGCGTGTTGCCATTGCCAGGGCTTTGATCGTTAATCCTAAGGTAATATTGGCAGATGAACCGATTGGAAATTTAGACAGTAAATCGGGAACCGCAATCATGGAGCTATTTCGCAAAATTAATCAGGAAAAAGGAATAACCATTGTTCAGGTTACGCATTCCCAGGAAGCGGCGAAATATGGCAATCGTATTATTCATATGAAGGATGGTGTAATAGAGTCTGATTCGTTGTTTGCGAAGGTATGAGACACAATTGGAACGCACTGAAGATTTATCAATTATGTACTTGCTAATTACAATTATCTAAAATAAAATAAGAGGTAGAATATTCGGCCGATGAAAGGAAAGAGCAAAAATCCATGTTAGGGGATGGGAAAATGGAAGGTTCAGTAAATGTAAATGATCAGTTATCAAGTATGCTGCAAAGGGCAAGACGCAATACATTAGGAGATTTATTGGCCAGGACCAGGGATAGGACTCCGGAAAAATTTGCTTTGAAATACGAGGATAAACGATTGACATATGCGGAACTGGACGATTTAGTGAACCAGACAGCACATGGATTTTTGGCAAAAGGAATGAATAAGGGTGAGATGATCACGGTGATGTCCAAAAACAGTTTGGATTTTGTTGTGGTGAATTTTGCCTTAGCACGGATAGGCGCTGTGATGATCCCAGTTAATTACATGCTCACTGGTGAAGACGTGCAATATATTATTGAGCATGCCGAAGTAACCGGATTCATTGCCTCGAAGGAATATGCACCTGTACTTGATCAGGCAGCAGGAAGCGCTAAAATTAAGCACCGGTATTTGATGGACGTACCAGCAGATAATGAAAATGAGCTGGCTGCATGGGAACTATTGTCGGCTCTTCGTAAAGAGCAGCCAGTAACATTCGTTGAAGCAGATAATATGGACGATGATCTTGCCCATGTCCTGTATACAAGTGGAACAGAATCCCGGCCTAAAGGGGTGATGCTGACCCATAAAAGTCTGATAAGTGAATATGTCAGCAGTATTGTAGATGGAAAAATGGAATCACGTGATATCGCCATTCACGCATTGCCACTTTATCATAGCGCCCAACTTCATGTATTTTTAGGTCCAAGTATTTATGTTGGTTCAAGCGGAATTATCTTAGGTGCTGCAAGTCCCGAAGTTATTTTAAAAACAATAGAGGAAGAGGGGGCAACACAGGTATTCGCTCCACCAACAGTTTGGATTAGCCTGCTGCGCCACCCGGATTTCGATCGGCGTGATTTATCAACGTTGGAAAAATGCTATTATGGTGCTGCGATTATGCCACGGGAAATTTTAAAAGAACTTGCTGAACGGCTGCCAAATGCACGTTTCTGGAACTTTTACGGTCAAACAGAAGTTGCCCCTCTTGCGACTGCATTGCAGCCGGAAGACCAATTGCGAAAATTGGGTTCTGCAGGAACAGCAACATTAAACGTTCAAACGAAAATTGTTGATGAGAATGATAATGAGGTAGCTCGCGGAAAAATCGGCGAAATTGTTCACCGCACTCCACATGCAATGCAAGGCTATTTGCATGATCCGGAAAAGACGGCTGAAGCGTTTCGCGGCGGCTGGTTCCATAGCGGAGATTTTGGAGTAATGGATGTAGAAGGTTATGTGACAGTTGTGGACCGGAAAAAGGATATGATTAATACAGGCGGTGTCAACGTTTCAAGCAGGGAAGTTGAGGAAATGATTTACCAGATGGACGGTGTTTCCGAAGTAGCAGTCGTCAGCATCCCCGATGCATATTGGATCGAAGCCGTTACAGCGATTATCGTACCAAAGTCGGGAGCAAATTTAACGAAAGAAGCAGTAATCGAATTTTGCCGAGCTAGACTGTCAAAATTTAAAGTGCCGAAGTACGTAGATTTTACTGATGAATTGCCGAAGAATCCGAGCGGTAAGGTTCTGAAGCGGTCGTTGAGAGAACAGTATGAAAAATTAAGTTCTAAATAGATTAGAAATAACGTTGCGATAATGCAGCGTTATTTTTTGCATTCTCAATTGTCAGCGCTGTATAATAACGCAAATTTTTGCAACACTAAGTACTGGAGGTGTTGTTATGAGTGAGAAGCAGGATAATTGGAATAAAAAGCGGGTTAGATCCAGCGTTAATCCACAGGGGCTCACGGAAGATATGGAAGAACAGCGGCCTAAATCCCAGCTCGAACAAAGAGCGAAAAAAAGCAACACGAAACTATAATAGACAGGCAAGAAGGTGGAGGCAATCGATCACACACTAGATTATTTGCGTGAATCCGTATCCAACTATATAGAAAATGACATGGCCCAAAAAATTTATCACATGCTGGAATCTGGAAATTATACAGGTGAAGGTGAGTTTGTAAAGGATTTAGATGATGATGAAATTGGATATTTGGATGCTATCTTAAAAAGGGAAATCGCTTACGCTAAAAATGTGCAGCATGATGAACGGGTAAAGGAACTGAACGAGGTATATGAACTATTATTTTAGTGGAGATTCAGGAAAACATCACATTTGAACATTTTTTAGAAAATTTAATAATCCTATTTACCTAGTGTGATAAATAAAAAATGGGCAAAAATACCATTGAAATGTAGTGGGAGAAGTTGTACTATATAAATACAAGCTACGATGTTCGTAATCATAATAAGTTTTAACCTCTAATGTAAGAATAGGGAGTTTTAGATCGGAGCTCTAATGTCGGGCCGCCATAGAGCGGAAGACAGGAAGGCTTCTGCAAACACCCACTTTGTGAAGTGGTGGTTTAAAACTTTTGTATAACAATTACGGCAATTGTGGCTGTTAACTACTAAATGTGATAGACCAGTTCTAATTAGAGCTGGTCTTTTAGTTTTTGCAATAAATGTACCTTTTACATATCGATTCAAAATAGTATTATGCATTTCTTATCAGGAACAGTATCATGGAAAGGGAAAGGAGATGAGCAAATGCTATTTAAGGTTGAACAGATCGATCATGTGCAGTTGGCAGCACCGATCAGTGGAGAGGATCGTGCACGCAAGTTTTACGGGGATTTATTGGGTTTTGAAGAGGTTACAAACCGGTATCATTAAGGAATCGAGGTGGTGTTTGGTTTCAATTTGGAACGGTTCATGTACATATTGGTGTGGAAGACGATTTTCACCCGGCAAAGAAGGCACATCCAGCATTTCGGGTAAAAAATTTGGAAGCCATGAAGCATATTTACACGCCAAAAAAATGTAGCGTTTAAAACGGATGATAAATTGCCTGGTGCCACCAGGTTTTATTTGGATGACCCATTTGGGAACAGGCTGGAGTTTTTGGAATGCGCGGATTAGCTATGGAACGAGTAATTTAGCTCGCTTCCATAGCGCTTTATTCACTCCCCTCTGAAACCTTCTTATATAGTTGCATCTTTTTTCGGTTTGCTAGTGCGGATATCACACTATGTAACATCATTCCTATCATAACAAGCGCCATACCAGCGAATGAAAACAAGCTTGGCAAAGGTGCACGCAAAAAAATTAGCTCCCCAAATAAAGCAAATACGACTTCACCAGATTGTGTTGCCTCAACAGCCGCCATCTTTTGGTTATCGTGATTAACAAGCTCTGTTGCATAGAAAAACAATACTGTCGCAATAATTCCCGATGTTACGGCTACAATAAATGTTTGCGTTATTTGCGTCGAACTAGGAAGACCTTGGGAGGTTATTCCATAAATCGACAGAATGAGCCAAAATGGCATACTTGCGATAGTCATTCCAAGAATACGCTGTAAGGTAGTTAATTCACCATTAACAACCTGCATCATTTTTCGATTGCCGAGCGGATAGCTGAATGCTGAGATGATTAGCGGAATTACACAGAACAAGACAGCTTTGACCGGTACCGAGGCTGCATGTTGCAGTTGCATCATAACAACTCCGGATAGAATGATTAAGGAAATGAAGACGCTTTGTATCGGGATACGCTGTTTTTTTCCCTTATTTAAAAATGGAACAAGCAATGATCCAGCAATAATTGTAATTTGAAACGTTGCAGCAACGAGCCAGCCTGGTCCATAAATGGTCGCGAAGGTTAGCGGAGCATAAAATAATCCGAATCCGATTGTGCTCCATAAGATCCATGAAAAAGGCGCTTTTTTCATGTGTGACAAAACCTGTTTTATATTTTTTTGATAACCAACGATGAGAAGGAGCATTGGCAGCATGAAGATAAATCGTAGTGAAGCACTCCACACCCAACTGCCCCCTTCAAGCTCCATCGCCCGATTCAGGATGAACGTTACGGAAAAAAACAAAGCCGCCAAAATACCAATAACAGTTGCTTTCATTGTCTCCCCCCTTATTTTGATAAGTATGTTTATGTAATCATACCAGAAATATAATCCGAAAAGTAAAAAATAATTTATGGACATTATGTTACTAGGCATATAACGAACAGAACCCGGAAAGGAGGTGTGAAATTGGCCTAATATGTGTATAAAACAACACACTTTATGTGATATAATAAGAACATAAAAATAATGTTTTGCATACCTTACACTTAGAAACCTGGGAGGGAAAAGGTAAAATGGAAAAGAACTCACAAAACAATAAGTCGATCTCGAGTACTACACTAAACTTTTTAAAAGATAATGTATTGAACGTTACGGATCTAACCCGTACCAATAAGCTATCCGATATTTTGAATCAATATGTTGGCAGGGAAAGTGAGGAAGTCTATGTCATCCAAAACAGCAAAAAAAGAAATTCACAAGCTGTTATCGTAGACTTTGAGTATTTCGAGCGTTTATTAAAATACAAGGAAGTTGTTGATCATGCTGTAGACGATTATATGTATCATATCGCAAAAGAAAGAAAAGAGGAAAAGGCGCAACTGACCTTGGATGAGGTATTCGATGATGGTGATTTTGATTATGAAAAATTAATAAAGCAACTGAAAGAAAATAACAGGTAGTCGTATGAGAGAGATAGAAAAGATAAAGCAGTATGTGTTGCAATCCTATAATGTTGATATTCGTTTTTCTAGAAGTGCTGCGCAAGATATAAAGAAAATCAAAAAAGGAAACAGGTCTATTGTGCTGTTGGAAATTGTAAGAAGGGCAAAAAATGGTCCTTTAATAAAGCCAAGGGGAATTGGTGAACCACTTCGAGCACCTTTGAACAAGTTTGTGAAACTTAAACTAAGGGCTTTAAACATTCGAATAATATACCGTCCTACGGAAAGTGATAGCGGTGTCATAAAAATGGAAATAATAGCAATTGGGCCAAGGGATAAGAATAAGGTTTATCAACTGGCGGCAGAACGGCTACTAAATTTTGCTGAAGAAATGGAAAAGAATAATGACTAAACTATCTGAAACCGTATCGCCTTCGCATTATCCGAGGCAAGTCATGGGAGAAAAGAGGGGATATCCATTGTTTTTTAATATTTTCCTTGGGGATATAATTGCACAACTTGTTTTTCTTTTGTTTACCGTTGTTATCATCAGTCTAATCGTTTTGCGGCTCAAAAGAAAAAAGCAGTACAACCGTCTTGAAGATAAAATTGACAAGCTAATGAATCATAAAGAAAAATAGCAATGTACTTTCCGCATTGCTATTTTTCTGCTTTTTGTCCTAAATGCTTTTCCTTAATCCAAATGAACAGCTTTGTAAACCAAAATGAAATAAAGACAACGGCAGTATCAATTAGAAATAAATAGGTTACATTCATGCCCTTATCCATTTTTACAAGCTCAACCGCCAGACAGAATGACGCAAATCCGTAAGTAAAGATGATGGTACCAATAATGGAATATAAATAAAAATTTTTCCTGTTGTTTGTACAATACTGATAGATCAACATGAATGTAATCGGGAAAACAACTGCTGTTATGTTAATGCCAGTTGGGATTAGATAAGTAAGACTGTGAGGATAAACGAAAAAATTCCCGGCGGATAACGTACTGTCGAGATTTAGCCATAAAACATGTGCCGTATAGCCGTAGAAACAAATTTCAAATAGTCGTTGCTTATCGATCACGATATAAAGAATAGCAAGTGGTATTATTACACTGGCAACATTAAACCAAAAGTACCATGTATCAGGACCGGAAAATTGATGCCAATATTGTCCTACCAGGTTTTGCAGATCTTCTTTTGTTTCATATATTTTGTGATACAGTTGTTCCCATTCATTTGTTTGCCCTCCGAAACGTAGCATATGCTTGTAGCTTTTGTTTTGGAGCCTATTTTATTCAGCAAATGGATGGTTGTGTATTTTGGTTACAATAGACCGTGCTGACTCAGGCTGTAGGTTGTTATTTAATTTCTATTGCTATTTTCCCTTTTGCATGATGGGATTGGCTAAGTTCATGCGCCGACCGCAGCCCATCCTGATTCAATGGAAAGGTATGACCAATATTCGCCTTTACCTTGCCATTTTCCAGAAGCTTTCCGAGCTCGGTTAGCTGTTTTCCATCCGGTTCTAGCCAGAGAAAGCCAGCTTTCACTCCATTTTCTGCTGCTAATCTTTCATCAGGAGGCTGGGCAATGGAGACCAGCTTACCCCCTTTTTTCAACACGTCAAAGCTCTTTTCCTGAATAGCACCGCCCATCGTGTCAACAACAATATCATAATCATCGATAAGTTCGGCAAAATCATCTTCTTTGTAATTAATAAATTTGTCCACACCTAGTTCGTTCAGGAATGCTTCATTTTTTCCACTGGCTGTTGCGGCCACGTATGCTCCAAAATTTTTGGCAATTTGGATCGCAAAGCTTCCTACACCACCAGAACCGGCATGAATTAACACATTGTCACCCGCTTTGATCTCGCAAAAATCGACTAGACATTGCCATGCCGTTAATCCAGCCAAAGGTACCACAGCCGCCTCCGCAAAACTTATATTTTCCGGGATTTTTGCCAACAGGTTTTCATCGACAGCAGTGTATTCAGCGTATGTTCCGTTTGCAGTTGTAGCTGGTCTGGCAAAAACACGATCACCAGTTGTAAAGCTGGAAACATTGTCACCAACCGCTTGAATGATTCCTGCTGCATCCCATCCCAAGATAATCGGAAAATCAAATGGAAGTCTTTCTGTTAAATAGCCTTCCCGAACTTTCCAGTCAATGGGGTTAATCGATGTAGCATATAATTCAACCAACACCTGATTATCCTTAATTTCAGGTATAGGCACATCTCTTTCCTTAAGCTGATCAGCTGAACCATATTGTTCAATTACAATTGCCTTCATCAAAAATACCTTCTTTCCGCGTAATATATCAAAAAATGGATACTTATATTTAGAGGATGTTCAAGAAGTCACTACAAACACTGTTATGGGATCTCCGATTGAAACTGCTCAGTAATCGTAAATAGCAGAAATCAGCTTGTCCCTGTACAAGCCAGATGTCGGGAGCTGCGCTGCCTTGATCTTTAAGCCCTAATCGGTGAACACACACCTGTAGTGTTACCAATTTGTATTAAATAATGCTATCATTGTACTTCCCGTTATAATCATTCCAAAAACATGGAAGGAGTTGTGAAAAATAAAAGAAAAATTAACGTCATTTCCTCCTGTTCTTCCTGCAGATCCGAAAGTGCTTATTCTTGGCTCAATGCCTGGGGGAATGTCACTAGCGAAACAAGAGTATTATGGAAACCCAAGGAATCATTTCTGGGATATACTTTATGAATTATTTAACCAGGCACCGCTTGCCACTTATGATGAAAAACGAAGCTTTGTAAAACAGCATCACATCGCTTTGTGGGACACGATTGGAACGTGTTTCAGGGAAGGCAGTCTGGATGCAAACATAACAAATGAAGAACCGAATGATGTCATCGGCTTAGTAAAGAAGCATTCGAGTGTCCGGTTAATTGCATGCAATGGGACAAAATCCTTTCAAACGTTTAAGAAGTTTTTTGGTGGGGTAAAGTTGCAACATGTTGACGTGATTAAACTGCCATCAACAAGTCCAGTACCAGGACGATATACAAAGTCATTTGCTGGTAAGGTAGAAGAGTGGAGCAGGATTTTAACATATTTATGAAGATTATCATGTATCGAACGGATGGTTAACCTTTTGTGGTATAATATTCTTAGAAGGTAGATGTGAAGTCAAAGCATTTAATGTAGTAGAAATGGCTCAATTTCGAAGTATTTTGTTTTGTTGTTGTTTTTTTGAAATAAAGAGAATAGAATAAAAAGGTGAGCCGCAAGCGGCAACTTGCGACTCTGACAGTACTGCAAGGCGCGACGACTTTGTTATAGGGAACGAAAAAAGTAATTATCCCGTTTACGTCATCGACAGGGGTGATTACTTTTTTTCTCGGCTGTTGACAACTAACAATATTAGAGTTGAGAACATCAGCATCAACTCAATCGCTTTCTCAATTGGAATCAATTGCTTCAGCCCCTTTCCTAGGGGATAAAAGCCGCCGATTAAAGAAGCTTCCCTATGCAGCTTCAGTGAAGCCCACCCTGCGTTACCTGTCCTCTCCATTATACAATAAAACAATTGGAAAAGCTTGTAATTATTTGAAAATGGTACAATATTCATGGAAATCGGTTAACTACGGTTAAACTACCTATTTATACATATGTCTTTCCACTTATCACCTATAAAACAGCTTTCCAGATAAATGGAAAGCCACACCTGTTACTTAATTTTAACTGCCTTCCGAAAGAAGTCTCCCTCTTCAAGCCTGTTACTGGCAACCCCTAAAGGCTAAGGGGGAGATGAATTTCGGTTTGCTTTAGTAAGATGCTTGCAAACCCCAAACGCATGATCCATAATAGGGTTAGGAGGTGCATTCATGTTACTGAATCAAAAATATGAAATTTTCCCTTCATCTGAACAAATAGAAATACTGGAGACCTGGCTTTCCTATTGTCGGCTAACATACAACTCTGCACTTCTCGACAAACAACGTAAATACAGACAATCGAA
>BMJD01000019.1 GCA_014642895.1 Lentibacillus populi | reverse complement strand
AAATAGTACTCAATAATAAAATTAAAAATTTGACAAAAAAAATAAGCCCTCACAAGGCTTACAGTGTTTTTTTGGAAGTGAAACTGTCAAACTCCCGCTTCTTAATATCCATTTAATGAGGAATAACAGTATCTCATGTTTACCCGATTATAATCTTGCAAATTATTTTATAATTGACGATTATCATGCTATAATTTTAATATATTAAAGTATGCCATTCCAAGCTTATCCTCCATTAAGCTGTAACGCAATTTCCTATGCTTTTTTCCATTTCAGCCAGCCAATTGTTTTCAAGTTCACTCCTTTTATTATTAATTCTGAGAAAATGGATTAGCTTAGAACGTTAAAAATCTATAGTTAAGGTGGTTTTGGATGAACAACATAAAAGATACGATATTTGAAGTTATTTATTCTATTTTACCTATTACATTGGTTATTACCGTATTACAGTTCACATTGGTATGGCTGCCAATAGAGACCTTTTTACAATTCCTTGCAGGGGTCGTCATGGTTGGAATCGGACTAATACTTTTTTTATTAGGTGTTAATGTTGGATTATTGCCTGTTGGAGAAATGATCGGTTCCGCATTATCAAAGACAAAGAAAATATGGGTAATTGTCCTCTTCGGTTTTATATTGGGTGTTGTTGTGACAGTTGCAGAACCTGATGTACGCGTTCTTTCTCATCAAATCGATCAGGTTTCAAACGGGGAGATTCCCAGAAGTATTTTAATTCTTGCTGTTGCACTTGGGGTCGGTATCTTTGTTGGACTCGCCATGGTCCGGATTATTTTTAATATTAATATCATCTACTTATTGGCATTTGGCTATGGAACCATCTTTTTACTGGCTGCGTTTACTCCCCCTCAATTTGTTCCGATATCCTTTGATTCCGGGGGCGTAACGACAGGACCTTTAACTGTGCCGTTCATCTTAGCTTTAGGAGTTGGAGTAGCATCTGTTATGCGTGGTAAATCATCGTCAAGTGATAGCTTTGGTCTTGTAGCTCTCGCCTCTATTGGGCCAATTCTATCCGTGCTGCTGTTAGGGGTGATCTACGGTTGAACATACATATATTTGCAGGTTTTAGCGAGATCATGCTGGAAGTTGCCACAGCATTGTCACCGCTTTTCATCTTATTTCTACTATTTCAATTTGTCTTTTTAAAATTGCCGATGAAAAAGCTAAGGGATATTGGTGTCGGATTTCTCTTAACCTTTTTTGGTCTTTCCTTTTTCTTGCAGGGTGTGCATATCGGGTTTCTGCCTATTGGAGAATTAATGGGAAAAAGCCTGGGCGCTCTATCCTATCAATGGGTGTTAATTCCAATTGGGTTTATCCTCGGGTTTTTCGCCATATATGCTGAACCGGCTGTTACCGTTTTAATCCGGCAGGTAGAAAAAGTATCTGGAGGGTACATTCCACAGAAAATTCTGCTCTATACACTTTCGGTTGGTGTCGGAATATCCATAGCACTAGCAATGATACGTATACTTTTTGGAATTTCCCTATGGTATTTTATTGTCCCAGGCTATATAATAGCACTAATTATGGTGAAATTTTCATCCAAAACCTTTACATCTATTGCCTTTGATTCAGGCGGAGTTGCAACCGGGCCAATGACGGCTACGTTTATTTTAGCGATGTTTGTAGGAATTGCCACGCAAATAGAGGGACGTGATCCGCTGCTTGACGGTTTTGGTATGGTTGCACTGGTAGCACTTGCTCCGATATTATCCGTACTGACATTAGGAATTTTATACAGTAGGAAGGAGAAGGGTCGATATGGCAATGACAAAGCCGGGGCAAAAGTTAATCGTCACGATCGTTAGAAAGGAAAAAGCCAAAAAGGTCATCCATGCATCCAAAAGTGCCGGAGCAAAGGGGGGCACCACGCTGATTGGCAATGGGATCAGACTAAATGAAAAACTAAGAATTCTGGGAATCCCAGTAGAACGGGAACGAGAAATCATATTGACACTTGTATCCAATAAAATCCTTCCTGAGGTTATGAATGCAATTATTGACTCTGTAAAATTAAACCAGCCCAGACAAGGGATTGGGTTTGTGATAGATACAAAACATGTTACAGGAATTTGCCACATGATGGGATTGGAAATGGAAAGCGAAGACATGGATAAGGAAGGTGTTACGAGCACAATGGAGGAGCAAAACGTTCTGTATGATCTTATCGTTACAATCGTAAACAAGGGAGATTCGGAAAATGTAGTTGATGCGACTAAGAAAGCAGGCGCTGAAGGCGGAACCATTCTTAATGGGCGTGGGACCGGTATCCATGAGCAAGCAAAATTGTTTAACATCCTCATCGAACCCGAAAAAGAAGTGGTGTTAACACTAATCAGCAGGGATAAAACAAGCAATGTATTAAAAACGATCGAAAAAGATGCAGAATTGAATAAACCAGGAAAAGGTATCTCCTTTGTTTTAGAGGTTGAAAAAACAGTTGGTATTAACCATATTTTAAATGAGCTCGTTAATAAAAAATTGAATGAATAACAGATCAGTAACCGATTGTTCTTTTAAGCAATCGGTTTTTTATTAGAGGAATGAGGGTAAATGGCAATGAAGAACATCCTTTTGGGGTATCCTGTTATTAAGGTGGTTAGTTTATGAAAACAATCTGGAGGGGCTATATCGATGCCTCGCTTATTTTAAAAATTACCGTTGCACTCATTCTTGGTATTATTGCCGGTTTAATCTTTGGTGAAGCTACAAGTGTGATAGCACCTTTTGGAGATCTTTTATTGCATTTGCTTAAGTTTCTCATCATCCCGCTTATTTTATTTACGTTAATCGTTGGGGTAAATCAAAGCCGGATTGGTGACTTGGGGCGTATGGGTGGAAAAGTATTCCTTTACTATCTGCTGACTTCCGCTTTAGCCATTGTCGTGGGAATTGCTGTGGCCAGCATCTTTGAACCGGGAATCGGCATGACAATTGATACGAACGAGAAATTCGATGTTCCGGAAAACCCTGGCGTCATTCGTGTTCTTTTGAGTGTCGTACCGGATAACATAGTGACTGCTTTCAGTGAACTTAATTTGTTGGGAATCATTTTCACGGCACTTGCTTTTGGAATAGCCATAGCGTCGCTCCGGTCTTCCGAGGACTATAGCGAACTCGGCGACCATGTCTATAAGGTAATGGAGGGGCTGAACGAGGCAACATTATCCATTATGAACGTTATCTTGCAGTATGTACCGATTGGAATATTTGCGATCATTGCCAAAACGGTCGGGAATCAAGGTATGGATACTTTGTTGGCATTAGGTGATATGGTTCTCGTTCTTTACATTGCATTGCTTGTACATGTTGGAATCTACATTCTCTTTATGCTGCTGACCAAGGTCTCTATTAAGAATTTTTTCAAACATGCACGAACGCCAATAGTTACCGCCTTTGTTACGCAGAGTAGCTCCGGTACATTACCCCTTACACTAGATGCAGCCAAAAACATGGGGTTATCCAAAAGTCTGTACGGATTTAGCCTGCCACTTGGCGCCACAATTAATATGGATGGCGCTGCGATCAGAATTGCCATTTCAGCCGTGTTTGCCGCCAATATGGTAGGCGATCCGCTAAGCTTTACCGATATGCTGCAAGTCGTATTAGTCGGAACCTTAGCTTCTGTCGGTACAGCAGGCGTTCCAGGGGCAGGGATTATTATGATTGCAACCGTTTTCGCCCAATTAGGGCTGCCAATGGAGGCTGTGGGGTTACTGACAGCGATTGATGCACTGGTAGGCATGGGCTGCACGTCATTAAATGTGACCGGTGATCTTGTCGGCACAGCAATCATTAGTAAAACAGAAACGCGGAAAAAAGGTAAACAGCCTGTCATGAGCTGATTTTCTACAGAAAGTTATTCCCTCTCTGAGCCAGGAATAACTTTCATTTTAGTGGGAAAGTCCCTTTTTAAGGCTTTTCTGACTTCTCCTCTTTTTTCTGATTCATCCTAAACGTCAGTGGCTGATCGGTTCCAGTAACCAAATTGTAAACAAACGAGGATGTAAGCTTATAACTGTTTTCAATTTTTTCTGCCAAAAAATTTGCTCGTTCAAACAATGCGGAGCGAATATTGGTAACCTGTCTCAACGTCTTTTCCAGCAATGCCTCCTGGTTTTCCAAATGGTTTAATGTTTTGTGCTGATTTTCATTCTGATCAGTAATGTTATCAGCCATAACCTTTTGCAAATCAAAAAGTTCATCCATTTTTGTTACAAGCTGTTTATTTAAGGATTCATAGTTTCCTATCTGGTCCTTGATTTCCTGATTTGATTGACTGACACTGTTAATTTTATCTGCTATCTCTTGTTTCAATAACCCTTCCTCTTCCAACATACCGTAAAGCTTTTTATTATTTTCATCTAACATGGTTAACCATTCCATTGCATTCCTTTCAAATTTTTCATGCTGCAGATTACTTTCCCGTAACGAATTCAGCTGATTTCCAATCTCCTGCCACTCTCGTACTTGCGTATTTTTCTGCTGCTGGTAGAGAATCTGAAGCTTTTGCAAGGAGTCGGCTAAAGAATTGTTTATTTGCTTTTGTGACTTCACCAGTTCAGCAAAATAGTCTATTTTAAAATATCCTTGATTGGGTTCCTTAATGGTACCTTGATTCATAAAAACATCCGGGTGCACACCTGTATTGATAAATAACCCCATTGTTATGCTCACTTCCCATTTTAATATTGTTCATTTTTCCCGCTTCAACGGACAGCAGGATCCTACACTTCAAGAAATAACAAGAGAATAAGGGCGGGCAACTGTCCGTTAAGACGAGATTTATTCAACTAACATCCGAACAAAGGCGCAAGCGCCCGTTTAGCGACGTATGGACTGCGCCCTGCCAAGCAGGGTGGTTCGGTGTTGCCGCGCAAAGCGGCGGTTTTAACCACATCCCTACCGTAGGAGATAAAGGAAACATGCCCCTGCAAAAGGGGTAGACGTGAGTTGGGCACAAAGCCCGTTCTTAGTCGGCCTTCCTCCTTCCCCGAACCGATGTTGACTTATCGTACGGAGGTGAGGGAAGTCCACTACAGCTTTAGCGCTGGAGCCGGACGTGGCTTACCCTGCTGAGAGCAGAATAGAGCCTAAATTTATATACCTTCTTATTTTCAAAAAAGGGAGACAAAGAAAGTCCCCACGAAATGAAGTTTTACTTTATCCTATGCGCGTTTCATTCAGTTGGGACATTTGCCTGTAAGAGAGATAGAAAATTGGGTGTAAGCCCAAAAAGGAGCACCAATACCTGTTGTGGAGGTATTAGTGCTCCTTTTTAAGCCATCCATCTTGGTGGCGTATTTTTATCCCAGTAAATCTCTCCAATTTCATAATGTTTTTCAAAGTTATCGTTACTTAAGTGATAGTGGAAATTAAACCAGTAGCCGTCTAACGGCCGATGATCACGTCTGACATGGAATTTGGCAACATCCTTTTTCATTCTGTAATCACGCAGGTTAAAAATCCTTTCGCCAAAACCTTGCGATGGCTGTTCCGTAATTGCATAGTATGGGAGTTCGTCTTCTCCTCCTTCCGTCAAAATCATTTTAATAACTTCTTCTATATTTGGTAAAATTACTGTCTCGAACTCATCTTCAACTTGTCCAATAATTCTAGGCCCTAATTTGGTAATCGTCTGCTCTTTTGCCCTGTCTATTATTTCGCTAATAAAAAGATCGTCTGTTACCTCTTCATCGATCTCATTATCAAGCGTGTCTAGCGTTTCAGTCTTTGCTGCAACAGGTTCTGTTACAGCCTTATTAACATCCGTTTTTGGAGAAACAGCTTCCTTGCTTTCTTCAGCATCCGTATGTAAATAAGCTGGGGGAATATACATTCCCAGCGTCATAATTGTTATACAGATAGCCGCTATTTTTCTGATCCAAAGCTTCATGCTATATTTCTCCCTTTATTTGTCACTACTATTATCTTATCACGATTAAGGGAAATGTCTACCGGGATTTTTAATTTTTAATCAAATTGTAAATATACTTACTGAAATACCATTTTTTCATAATGCTTATACAAAGAATGGAAATTCCCTGTATAGTTTTTATGCCATGGTTTTTTCTTTCCACAAAAATGAATGATAGAAGTGTGATGGATGATGAAATCCATATCTACTTTTCCATTGCTGATAGCTTTATAATAACGATAATACCTGGCATCAAAATTATACAAGACCTCATTAATATTCTTTATATATTTAGAATAGAGCCCATTAATAATGTCTTGATCCGGCAAAATCATTATTTTCTTGTTTCTCTCAACAAAGTCAAAAATTTCTTCCTCTTTCATGATACTTCTTTGCAGTTGCAGGTTCATCAGAAGAACACCGGAATTATAATATGCATCGATATCATATTTTTTTAGCCTTAATTTATTTATTTCTTTTACTGATATTCGATCATGATAGGCTGCGGCATAAAGATAATCAGAAATATTCATCTCATAAACTTTTTTAATTCCATTAATAACAAGAATATCTGGGTCAAGATACAATATTTTGTCCAGGCAGGCTGGTAAAAATTTGAACGCCAATAATCGGAAATACATTTCTTTTGAGTAGTGTTTTACAATTGGTGCATCAGCAAAAGTCTCTTCCTGGACGTGAATAACAGACAATTGATGCCCTTTTCCGGTTACATATTTATTTATTCCGGAAATCTCCTCACCCTTGATACTGGAATGCATCAGATAGATATGAAATTCCTCATGGGGATTATTCATAAACAACGATTGAAGCATAACTATTAATGGCTTCACATAATTTGAATTTAAAGTTACAAGTATATTCATTAACCCGTAAAGCTCCTTATCACACGTCCGCGAAGTTACTATAAATCTCTGCTGCACTACGCCAGCCTGTCTTCCTCTTCCAAAAACTTGATGAAATAATTCAATGCGCTAACAGGCTGCTCCTTTATTCGTGCAATATAATCCTTTTTGATGCCTTCAGAAACGATATCACTCCGGTTTATCCGATCTGTTATATAGTTCATACTTACTTTTTGAACCTCTTTACGTTTCCATTTCGCCTCTTTTGAGAGTGCCATACCAATAGCACCAATTGCAGCATAAATGACCAATGCAGTTATCGATATTTCATTATCGGAAACAAGAAATAGGGAAAAAAACAGACTGAAGATAGAATAACTCAATAACGGTAAAGACCATAACGTATACATGGAAACCTTCTTTGTGAATGGCGAAAGGGTTTCCGCTAAATTTTTCAGTTCTTTTCTCGCCGCATTCGGTATATTTGTCATAAAGTTCATGATCTATCGCCTCGTCTTATTATTCTTATATAGGGTTTGCTAAGAGTGAAAACAACTTGTACAAACACATCAAATCGTTCCCTCCAAAGGACTAAGATGGCTTTTCTTCCACTGTAACCATTGACGTTCCCGTGTTTTTCTTGGGACAAACTTACGGATATCATCAGCATGATAGCCAACCTGATACCTTTTTTCATCTATTATGATTGGACTTCGCAATAATTTAGGGTATTGATGAATTAACCCTAGCAATTGCTGGAGTGGCAGTGAATCCATATCGAGATTTAGGTCCTTGTAGATCTTGGATTTCCTTGCAATAATTTCATCTGTTCCTTCCTCGGTTCTACTAAGAATGGTTTGTAGTTCATGAACGGTTAACGGATTTTTTATAATATCCCTTTCCACATAAGGGATATCGTAATTGTCAAACCATTTCTTTGCTTGCCGAGTGGATGAACATGGTGATCCATAGATTGTCACTGTCATAGTACATACCCTACCTTTTTTATTTCAGCTTTTTTAAGATCTGGAACATGCTAAAAAGCACCTTTATTACACACTAATATTTCCATTTAATTCCATAAATATACATTAAGTGACATTGTGTCATATTGCTATATTTCTATAATAAATGACACAACGTCATTTGTCAATAAATTAAATGACATCGTGTCACTTGCTGTCAAATTAACATAAAGTGAAACTCCATTTCAGTGGGGTTTCCGACGCACAGGACGTGCTAGTGCGGATGAAGGCATATGGACAGTCTTTGTTCCTAAAGTCAAGAATATACCGGCTGTTACTCAAGACACAAAGCGTTATGAAATATAATTTCTTTCAGACTTTATCCCCCACCTTCACTTTTTTGGTTTACTTATGCCTAGAGATGGGGGTATTACAGCCTGTTAATGCCCGGTAAAAAGAGCGGGAATATTAAGCAGCCCGCTCCATTTCGTATGCACCTCAAATATAACGGCGATTTATTTTGTTCCCATCAAAGGAAAAAAGCGTCTGTTTATCCTCCACGCACGTTTCCAAATACACAGACCGCCCCCATAATTGGAAAATGTATGGAAGGACATTTTCCAAGTAATTGAGGTCAAGTTCAATCCCCTCATAACGATGCACCAAATAAAGGTAACCATTCCGCAGATAATCACCATCTTCCACACATATATACGGAAAACCGCCATTTACCCGCATTGAAATAAGCTGATCGCGCACGTTTTCATAATCCTTCTCTGTAATCCGATAATCGCTGCCTTGCTTTTCAAATAAATACATATCTTCTTGCTGAACGAGATCCTTCGTTAAATAGTTCCGAATAAATGAAGTATCTGATTCAATTTCCCGTACTTCAAATATTTTCTCCCTGCCGGATCCCGGTTCAATTCCCATGCGTTTCATATCGTCTGTCGGATGGTTATAACGTTCTTCAATATCCTCAAACATCTTAACACCGAGGTAATATGGATTGATTTGTGTTTTCGAAGGCTGCACGACTCCCGCATTTAATGTTGCAAACTCAACCGTTTCATCGGGCGTCAAATCCATTTCTCTTAATATCCGCTGATGCCAGTAGGATGCCCAGCCTTCATTCATGATCTTTGTCTCCAGTTGTGGCCAGAAATAAAGCATTTCCTCACGCATCATTGTTAAAATATCACGTTGCCAGTCCTCCAGCTCGCGGCTGTATTCCTCGATAAACAACAGAAGATCTTTTTCGGGACTTGGAGGGAATTTTTTCTTCTTTTTATCTTGCTTAGGCTTTTGGTCCGCGGCTTCCTTATCCAAGTCCCATAAATCATCATACGGTGTTTTTACTTTCGGACTTTTCTTCTCATCCTCATTCACTTCATACGACGTTAATTTCGGTCTGACGATGGATGGGTCAATGTGTTCCTGAATAGACAAAACTGCATCTAAAAATTGCTCCACCTCATCTTTTCCATGAATCATCTCATAATCGGCAATTCGTTCCGCCGTTGCAGTCATACTCTCCACCATGTCTCTTCGTGTATTGGAAAAACGAACATTATTTTTGAAAAAATCACAGTGGGCAAGTACATGGGCAACGATTAATTTATTTTGAATCAGGCTGTTTGTATCAAGCAAAAAGGCGTAGCAAGGATTAGAATTGATCACAAGTTCATATATTTGACTCAACCCAAGATCATAATGCAGCTTCATTTTATAAAACTGCTTGCCAAAGCTCCAATGGCTAAACCTTGTTGGCATACCGTATGCACCAAAGGTATAAATAATATCAGCAGGGCAAATTTCGTAACGCATTGGATAAAAATCAAGTCCAAATCCGGATGCAATTTCGGTAATTTCATCAATAGCATGTGTCAGTTTCTTTGTTTCTGTCAACATGATCCCTCCAAGTGTACTTTTTATAGTTTATGAACGGAGGATGGAATGATGAACCTGGGATATTTATGTTAAACTAACTGATGCTTACCAATTGTGTAAAAAGTATCAAGATATCTAACAACCTGTTCGGGGTTTCTTCTGAACTGGACAGAAATTACCATCCAGTTGCCACATGTTCGGCTGTATGATTCTTATATGAAAGGAAAGTTTAAACTACAAGGAGGGATTTCTCATGGAACATGCCTTTTTATCGGTTGAGGAATTCAATCAGCTTCTACATCAGTGGAATGGCCAAACAATAAAGGTTTCCAAGCATGAACTGAATGACTTTGATGAAACGTTACTTGAATTACAAGACATTTCCTATTCAACAAATACAAGAAGAATCGATGATTATGAAGCAAAGCATGCACTACAGTTAAACGGCAGCGGAAGCATTATTACTGACACAAATGATCTTCAGTCCTTACCATCATCATTATATGAAATACCATTGGAAGACAATACGTTATATGAATTTGATGGGTCACGCTTTTTAGTAAGTACGTCAAGAGGGGTCTATAAAATCGAACTGGTAAACGATCAGGAGAGATAGGCAGGACAACCGGGTTTTATCAACGATCAGCAACTCCTTTTAAACTTTCCGGCACACAGGCCTGCCTTAAGGAAAAAGGAAAACCCCCGAAGCCTGGGGGTTTTAAACTACAGCAGCTTCTTTTTGGAAAAAGCTTTTCATGGCATAGTATACATCGCTTTTTTCTTTCAGGATATAGTGACGGAATTTCGGATTTTCAATTGTTCCATACGCATTCATTAATGTGGAACGGCGGTTATACTCGTTCACTTCTCCATAGCCAAACATATTGGAAACATCCATAATCTCATTGATCAGCTCCAAACATTTCGGGTTATCAGAGGTTACGTTCTCCCCGTCTGAAAAATGAAAAGGATAAATATTAAATCGGGATGGATTAAATTTTTCTTCAATAAGTTCCAACGCCTTGTAATAAGCTGATGAGCAAATCGTTCCACCGCTTTCTCCTTTTGAAAAAAAGGCTTCTTCTGATACAACCTTTGCCTCTGTATGATGGGCAATAAAGGCAATCTCTACCGTTTCATACTTAGACCGCAAAAATTTTGTCATCCAGAAAAAGAAGCTTCTGGCCAAATATTTTGCAAAAATCCCCATCGATGCGCTTGTGTCCATCATCGCCAGCACAACTGCCTTCGATTCTGGCTTCACTACATCATTCCATGTTTTAAAGCGGAGATCATCATTGTAAATGGGCGTAATGCCCGGATTCCCTTCCGTTGCATTTCGTTTCAGGGCTGTCAAAATGGTTCGCTTTTTATCAATATTTCCCATTAATCCTTTCTTACGGACATCGTTAAATTCTGTCTTTTCCGTTATGATTTCTGCCTGTTCTTTTTGCTGCAGGTTTGGCAGTTCCAATTCTTTAAACAGAGCATCCTCTATTTCAGCCAAGGATACATCTGCCTCATAATAATCATTTCCTGGTCTGTCACCTGCCTTTTGTCCTCTGCCAGCACCCTTATTCCCCTGACCACTCGGATCACGTGCAACAACATCACCGACCTGACTATCACCATTCCCTTGACCGACATGTTTTGATTTATTGTAATTGTAACGGATTTTATATTCATCTAAAGATCGAATAGGAATTTTAATGACATCCCGGCCATTTGACATGATAATATTTTCTTCGCTAATTAAATCCGGCAAATTATTCTTAATTGCTTCTTTTACTTTATCCATGTGACGCTGCTGATCTTGATGACCTTTGCGATGGAGGGACCAATTTTCCTTGGAGACGACAAAATTCTCTTTACCTTCCTGCATGCTATCCCCTCCTGTTATTGTTTGAAAATTTAAACGAAATGTTTCTATATTCTATGCAACCTTTTCAAGTTATTGCACAACATTTTAATTACAAAAACAAGACTAATTGAATTAGCCTTGTTTTTAGCAAATTTAACGATTGAGCAAGCTTCCGACGTACTTTAATAGCTCGTTGGCAGAAATGGAATTGTAGCCATATTCATCGATAAGTCTTGCTATCACTTCGTTAATTTTCTTAAGTTGTGATTCATCCGGTGTTTTGGAAGACGTCGTAATTTTAACGACATCCTTTAAATCAGCAAATAATTTCTTTTGAATGGCCTCTCGCAAACGTTCATGTGAATTATATTCAAAACGTTTCCCTTTTCTTGCGTAGGCGGAAATACGAATAAGGATTTCTTCTCGAAATGCCTTTTTCGCATTCTCTGATATACCAATTTGCTCTTCAATCGATCGCATTAATTTTTCATCCGGATTCATTTCTTCTCCGGTCAACGGGTCTCTCAGTTTATTTTTATTGCAATACGCCTCTACATTATCAAGGTAGTTATCCATCAATGTTTTAGCAGATTCTTCATAGGAATATACGAATGCCTTTTGCACTTCCTTCTTGGCAATTTCGTCATACTCTTTACGGGCAACCGCAATATAATTCAAGTACTTATCCCGATCCTCCCGGGAAATCGATGCATGCTGATCAAGCCCATCCTTTAAGGAACGCAGCACATCAAGAGCATTGATGGATGGTACTTCTTTACGAATAATCGTTGAGGAAATCCGGTTAATAACATAACGAGGGTCAATTCCATTCATTCCTTCGTCCGGAAATTCCTTCCTTAGTTCCTCTACATCAAGCTGGTTAAACCCTTCCACACTTTCCCCATCATAAAGCCGCATCTTCTTAACATGGTCGACCCCCTGCTTTTTCGAATCCTCCAGCCGCGTCAGAATGGAGAAAATAGCCGCTACTCTTAATGCATGAGGGGCAATGTGGACATGCCTCATATCACTTTCATTGATCATCTTTTGGTAAATTCGCTCTTCCTCACTCACTTTCAGATTGTATGGAATAGGCATAACAATAATTCTTGAATGCAGCGCCTCATTTTTTTTATTGGAAATAAAAGAGCGATATTCCGCCTCGTTCGTATGGGCTACGATAAGTTCATCCGCCGAAATTAACGCGAACCTGCCCGCCTTAAAGTTACCTTCCTGTGTTAACGATAATAGATGCCAAAGAAATTTTTCATCACATTTCAGCATCTCCTGAAACTCCATCATCCCCCGATTGGCTTTGTTCAATTCACCGTCAAACCGATATGCACGCGGATCGGATTCTGAACCATATTCAGCGATCGTAGAAAAGTCAATGCTGCCGGTTAAATCAGCGATATCCTGCGATTTCGGATCAGATGGGCTGAATGTTCCTACTCCAACCCGTTTATCCTCGGAGAAAAATATCCGCTCCACTTTCACATTCTCAATCATTCCGTCATATTCCTTCTCAAGTCGCATCGTATTCAGCGGTGACAGACTTCCTTCGATACGAATACCATATTCTTGATAAAAATCGGCTCGCAAATGTTGGGGAATAAGATGGAGTGGGTCCTCATGCATCGGACAATCTTTAATAGCATAAACTGCCCCTTCCTCTGTTCTTGAATATGCTTCAAGCCCACGCTTGAGCATTGTTACAATTGTCGACTTCCCCCCACTGACAGGTCCCATTAATAATAAAATCCGTTTTCGGACATCAAGACGTTTGGCTGCTGGATGAAAATATTCCTCTACAAGTCTCTCAATTGCATCCTCCAGCCCAAATATCTCCTCGCCGAAAAAGTGATACATCCTTTTACCGTCTCTTTCCGTTAATCCTGAGCTTTTAATCATATTATAAACGCGTGAATGAGCTGTTTGGGCAACTTCTGGTCTTTCCTTTACAATTTCCAAATACTCGGCGAATGTACCTTCCCACTTCAGTTGTCGTTCCTCTTCCCGATGATGCCTCACTTTGTCAAGTATATCCATTCTGTCTCCTCCATTCAGGGCAAGGTTTATATAGCCTATGCAAAAAAAGAGGTTGTGATGCCGAAATTGGGTTTCCGTATATACAGGAATTTAATAACCGACTGTCAGTAAATGAAAGTATAATAGTTTGCGATTTCAATTAATAGTATTAAAATGAATAAGGGCATATGTTCATTAGGAAGGCGAATATATCTATTTGGAATTACTACTTTATCATGCATTAACTGGCTGTAATACCCCCACATCATATGGGCAACAACTAACGGTAAGGAAGGAAAGGAACCCCCCACTAAATGAGGTTCCACTTTATTAGAAGGTAAGGAGTCACAATGATGAAACCAATGATCAACAAATTATTTTTACATTACTGGAATCCGTATTTGGCGCTTGTCGCCTGCGGAATTCTCAGTGCGGTATATTTTGGCATTACCAAAGGTGTTTGGGCTGTAACAGGTGAATTCACTCGTTTAGGAGGCCATATTTTACAGTTTTTCGGTGTAGATATTTCTGATTGGGCGTACTTTGATTTAGTGCATATGCAAGGGAGCACCTTCACCCGGACGGACGGCTGGATTGTTTGGGGAATGTTTATCGGGGCCTTGGTAATGGTTCTTTTCAGCAATAATTTTAAAATACGAATCCCAAGGCAAAGGCGACGTCTTGTTCAAGGATTAATTGGCGGGGTCATCGCCGGATTCGGTGCACGCCTTGCGTTGGGGTGTAATCTGGCCGCATTTTTCACGGGGATGCCGCAATTCTCATTCCACTCCTGGATTTTTATCGTTGCAACAGCAATTGGTACCTATTTTGGCACAAAAATTACCAAGAAATCCTGGTGGAAAGGGAAACCTGCGTTAAAAAAGGGAAATGCAATGCCATCAGCTAAAAAGGACCGAAAGATTCAGCCCTATGTTGGCGGGATTATTACACTAGTGTATGCCGGACTTATTTTCTACTTCTTCCTGACAGGCAAACCGATGCTTGGTGTTGCCGCATTATTCGGAGCATTCTTTGGTATTTTGATTGAAAGAGGGCAGATTTGTTTCACTTCCGCATTTCGTGATTTATGGATAAGTGGACGAGGGATTATGGCTAAAGCAATTATAGCAGGAATGGCAGTGAGTTCGGTGATCACCTTAATTATTATGTTGATTTACGGACTCGAACCGATCACGCAGATTGCGGCACCAAGTACATTTATTGGCGGCATCCTGTTTGGCCTTGGCATTGTCTTGGCAAGCAGCTGTGAGACCGGGATGATGTATCGGCTAATGGAAGGGCAAATCCTTTATTTGACTGTATTTATCGGAAATATTATTGGAGCAACAGCACTTGCTTATGCATGGGATCATCTTGGTGTATACAGTTTACTTGTCGAAAGTGGCAACAAAATAAATCTGATTACCGCCATAGGACCACTTAAGGCAATAATAGCAACACTTATAGTACTTGGAATTTGCTTTGCCGTTACAGCATATTGGCAAAAACATTATCGTTTTGGAGTTGGATTCAAGAAAGGAGCACAAAAACATGTCAGCTGATTACACATTGGACTTGCGAGGAGAATCGTGTCCATATCCTGTCATTTATACATTGGAGACACTGCAAAGCATGCAAAAAGGGGAGCTTCTCCAAGTTATTACCGACTGTCCATCCTCATTTCGCAATGTGCCAGAAGAGGTCTTGAAACATGGCTATCAATTTGCTAAGGATCCGGTTAAAAATGGACAGGAGTATTTGTTTTATATTATTGCTTAGATGATAGGATACCAAGACATCAGATTCTATTCAAACTACCAAAAACAGGCACTTTCTGCTAAGGAAATGTCTGTTTTTGGTTCGTTTGTTTTTAAACCCCACTGTCAATAAACACCGTCAGTACCTTTGCCCCGTTATTATCAACCGGGATGAACAAGTGTGGCTTCACTCCTTTAAAATAGGAGGTGTCACCTTTTTCCATAAAGTGTTTTTGCCCATCATAAAGTAAATAAATCGACCCCTCAAGAATATAAATAAATTCGTCCTGTGAGTGGGTATATGGTTCGTGCCGCAAATTGGTATCCTTTGGCGTCACATGAACAATGGTAGGTTCAACGCTGGAAAAGCGGGATCTGGCGAGCAGTTCGTACGAATATCCCATGCTCTCATCACCGACACTAAATTGCCTTTTCGATTTTGGAAGGAGTACAAGATCTGTTTCCGGATGGCCGTCCAGCACCCAGGATAGTGGTACATCCAACGCTTCACTAATTTTTGATAATGTTGCAACCGCAGATGCCGTTTGTCCATTTTCAATTTTGGACAAAAGGCTTTTGGAAATACCACATTGATCCGCGATCTGTTGCTGGGTATTTTTGCTTCGTAAACGGGCTTGTTTAATTTTTTGGCCAATATGCTGCAGGTTTATGATCATTCTCCCCTTTCCCACCGAAACAGGTATATGTGCTTTTATATTAGAATAGCACATTATTTACGTCAAGACAGGAAAAAACAGGCGATTTAAAATTCAAGCTGCCAAATATAAAATGGCAGCCCGTCATTCAGTCTTCCTTTTTCCGTTCGTAATCACACTTTCAATGCTGACTTTCGGCATATGCGAGTGATTTACTAGGAAGTGCCTTTCCCAATTTTTTCTGGATAAAAAATGCCGCTTCCTGAAGCTTCTTCTCGTCAATTCCTGTTTTGATACCAAGACCGTGCAATAAATATAAAACGTCATTTGTCGCGACATTACCGGCAGCTCCCGGGGCATACGGACACCCCCCCAATCCGCCGATCGAACTGTCAAATCTGGTGATTCCGTATTCAAGTGATCTTGTTATATTGGCAATAGCCATCCCCCTTGTGTCATGGAAGTGCATAATAATCTTTTCCTTAGGATAGCGACTCAATACTACTTCCAGTAACTGATCCACTTGTAGCGGAACCGCCGTACCGATCGTATCGCCAAGCGAAATATCATCCACCCCAAATTCAAACAATTGATCACATACACGAATAACCTGCTGCGGTACTATTTTTCCTTCAAAGGGACAGTCAAAAACGGTGGAAATATAGCCGGTTACATGCTTATTAGCCTGCTTCGCCCCCTTGATAACCTCCCCTAAGACCGAATACGTTTCCGCTATGGTTTTGTTAATATTCTTCTTGTTATGTGACTCACTTGCGGACATAAATACCGATGCTCCATCAATTCCTGCCTCGAGTGCAAGTTCCAGTCCCTTCCTGTTTGGGACAAGTGCAGAGTAGCGAACATTTGGGTTCCGTTTAATTTTCCTGCCAACTTCGTGTGCATCAGACAATTGTGGTACCCATTTCGGATGAACAAACGAAGAATACTCAATCTCCCTGACTCCTGATTCGGATAACATGTTGATCCAACTTACCTTGTCAGCTGTTGCTAAACGTTTCTTTTCATTTTGCAAGCCGTCACGTGGTCCAACTTCCTTAATCTGCACATCATTTGGCCAACGCATAATTTTCCCCCTCCACTTCTATTTTGAACATCATTGTAGTTCTTTTAAAAATCACCATTTATTGAATGCGCTTCCAAACAACTGGTAAGCATATAAAACGCTCACTATTTACATATCCGAAAACAGCTTTGTGTGTGCGTAACATATACGTTGGTTATACCTTCATATCATAATATTCAATTTAGTTTATTTTGATTCAACACTGTTGAATACAATATATAATAAATATTCCCAAAATGTCAACTGTTTCAATGCAAAAATTTTCGGGAACTCCCATATGTAATGGACTTACATCCTTATTTATAATTTTTTCTTAATGCGGTAAACTATACTAAGGACAGCTGAGACAGGAAGGATGACCACCATGGATTCCAGCAGTAAAATATTAGCATCACTAAACTATTTTAGTATCTTTTTTGCACCCTTTTTATTTCCCATTATCGTTTATTTTGTAGTTACTGAGTACGATGTTAAATATCATGCTAAGCGAGCTTTTCTATCACATATTGTCCCTTTTGTGGTTCTCCTGTTAGCTATCGGTTTGGGTATTGCCTTCAGCTTTTCCAATTCATTCGGATTAGCAACGGGCACAATTATTTCAGGGTACCTAATTGCCGGTATTTTATATGTCATTTTTCTAATTTGGAATGTCGTGCAAGGTATAAAAATATTCACCTGATATTCTCATCAAATTTTGATTTCTTTCACAAGCTATGCTTACCTGACAGCGTTACTATATAGTTAGATCAAAAGAAAGGAACAAGAAAAGCGATGAAAAAATTAATTGTTTTACTTATGGGCTTACTTTTACTTGTAGCATGCGGGACAACCAGTGACAATATCGGGTAGAACGGACAAACAAATGCTAATGGAAGTATGGCACAAAATGCAACTGGAAATTCAAGTGAAGACGAAAATACTACTGCTGCTAATACGGAACAAATTCCTGAGTATCCAATCTTAAACGATAATATCGATATGTCAGCATATAAGCTTGACGTCAAAGAGGATAATCCACACAAACGAATCGTCATTTTGAAAAATAAGCAGGGTGAAGAAAAATACAAAAGCATCTTCATTAAGAAAACAGGGAGAATGAAGCTTATAGAATTTGACAACGGATTGCTTTTTAATCAAGTCATTGAATAGGATAAAAATCACTTGCCAACAATTTAGGGAAGTGATTTTTTCAAACACGTTACAAAATAACAGACATATAGTGTATAGAATTTAAAACCAGGAGGCGTCATATTGATGTATTATCCCCTTCCTCTCTATCCAGTATATCGTCTGCCCTCAGGTCAAGCAGTTTATCAGGTTCCCGGACACTATGCTATTCCCGGGCAGCGACACTTCCCAGCAATCAGACAACAATATCCGGAAGCTGATCCAACACTTTTTCATGAATCAGCTGGGGCGTTTAAGCAATTAATGAAGGTTGGTACTGTCCTTTTAAACAAACTTACCGCATCAAAGGAATTTGCTCAGCAAGTAATGGACGCAGCACAGCGTGGTGATAAAGAGAAGGTTAAACAGCTGATCCAGTCAACCGGAATCAAAGAAAAAGTAGATGTAGACTACAATCCGGATGGAATTACATTTAACATGTTTTCCAAGGTCGAAAAAGTGGATTGCTGTAAACTGGCTATGTCCCTTCGCTGGCGTTAGTATACCCCTGGAAACGGCTATCTTCGTTCATCCGGTAAGAATAGCCGTTTTTCACGTTGCAGGGATTCAATTTCTTACCTTTTTATAATATAAAATAAACGCAATTCCGATAACAGCAATGACTAAACCAATGTATACATACACACTGCTGGAGCTAAAAAAGCTTCTAAATCGTTCATAGTTGCCGTTAAAATAATCCCCCAGCATAATCATGACATATGCCCATGGATAGATTCCTACAAACGTGAGGATAGCATACTTGACGACACTTACATTACTCATACCCGCCACAAAGGAAATATAATTCCCGATACCGAACGGTCTGGATAATGCAATACTCCAAATTCCGTATTGTTTGAAAAATGATTTTGCTTTATCAAGCCCCTTTTTAAACCTTTCAGGAAAATAGCCCTCTAGCTTCATCGCCAGAAAATACGGAACCAGGCTTGCCAGACTATAACACATGCTCATTTCAACCGCTAATAAAGCAGTATTCCAATAACCGGGGGATAATATATAACCAAAAGAAAGCACCAAAATAACCCCTGGAAATGGCAGTGATGAACCTTCCAAGAGCATGACAATATACAATCCTGGCTTTCCAATCGCGCCGAGCCAATCTAACAATTGCTGAATCATTCCACTTCCCGCTTTCGATAGTTGTTGAGAATCCATTACTAGTATTCGTAGCAGAATGATTTTTTAAGCATTAAGTGAAAATTTCGTTCAATGAGGGGTTCCCGGAGGCGGGAGAATTACAGCACGTTAATGCGTGACAAAAGTCTAATTTCTGTTAGCGGCCTATCCGTTTGGGACCTTTATAAGAAAAACGCTGACGCATTTTTATGGCCAGATGTCGGATTGGAAGAAATCGGCTGCCTCGCCGATTTCAATATCTTTACCGCCTGCCAATTCTTTGCTTTCCTATTCTTCAAAGAAAAAACCACAGGGGAGTCCTATGGTTTCATCATTATATTAACCGTCAAAAACATGCTTCTTTAACGGATTACTACCGGTCCAACTAATATTTTCGGATTTGTCCCAAGTATTAGCTTGCAAATAGCAGGATAACCAATCTGCCTGTAGGAATCCAGCAATTGCTTCAAGTCTTGGGCATTTCTATCTTCTTTTAGTTTTTCAATTTCTTGTTGATAAACAGCCAATACATAGTCATCCTGTGACATTGGCCGAAACCTGCTTGGGTCTTCATTCATAATCAGGCAACCCATATATTGATATCCATACTGCAGCTGACGTGTCAAATGAATAACGTTCATAAACCTCCGATATAACATCGGTTTTGTCCTTTTAAAACTTTCAATCGCCTGTTGTGCACTTAGTAAATCACTGATACTCGGCGTTACTAGCATATTATCCCTCCTTATAAGAAAAGCGCAAGCGCCCGTTTAGCAACGTACAAACTGCGCCCGCGCAACGCGGGTGGTTCGGTGTTGCTGCCGGGAGCAGCGGTTTTAACCGAACACTCCTACCTACCGCAATGAGATAAAGGAAACATGCCCCTACACAGGGGTATGCCGACGTTGGCCGCAAAGGCCGTTTTTAGTCGGCCTTCCTTCTCCCCGAACCGATGTTGACTTATCGTAGTGAAGGAGTGTGAAGTTTGCTAGGCTTTAGCGCTTGAGCTGGACATGGCCAACTCTGACGTAAGCAGAATAGAACCTAAATTTTTATACTTTCTTTACTTACAAAATAGGTTTTTCCAAGGTAAGTTTGGATACTAGTTCCTTATTTTGCTGTCTTTTAAGCCGACGCATTTTTGCCCGTTCTGCACCTGTTTGATAAAGAAATTTTTCTTCCTCTGTTTCCGGGACAACTTCAGGTACAGTAATTGGTTTTTTATTATCGCCCAAAGCTACAAAGGTAAGAAATGCTGTAGCTGCAATTTTACGTTCTGCCGTTATCATGTCTTCTGCAATAACTTTGCAAAATATCTCCATAGAGCTTTTTCCTGTATAGGTAACACATGATTCGATACAAACAGAGTCACTTTGCCGGATTGGTTCGATAAAATTAACGGAATCTGTTGATGCGGTAACACATTCTTGCACCCTCGCATGCCTTCGGGCAGAAAGCGTCGCACATGCATCAAGCTTTTTCATCAGTACACCGCCGAACAATGTGTGGTAATTATTCAAATCATTAATCAGCACTTGATCTGTTTGAACAACACGTGTATCTTTAATTGTTTTTGACTTCATATGTCCCATCACCTTATCTATTCGTTCATTTGTTTCCAAGCTTATTTTATTACAGAAAATAGTATACGCCCCTCTCTCAATGCTGTACAATGCTAATCGTACATAGCCTGCATAACAAATTGTTATGGAAACGCTTCGCCATGGTAAAACAAAAAGGCTTCCCCTATTAAAGGGAGCCTCAACCACGGTTTTAAATATTTCGAATCAATTTCTTTTTAGCAAAGCGAATAAATTCCTTGTTTATCTGAGATAAGTATGCATCCTTTTTCCAAATAATTGCAAGGTTCCATTCAATGATTGGATTAGCCACCGCAATCGTTTGTACATCACTTGTCAATTCCTGACTTATACTTTCAGGTAGTAGTGTGATACCTAAACCGGAAGCCACCATTTCCTCAATAAAATCCAATTGTGATGTTTCGGATACAATTCTTGGTCGAAAACCAGTACTATCACAAGCGGTCAAGATAAGATTTCTGAGAGAAAAATCCTGGTTAAATAGTATAAACTTCTCGTCTTTAAGCTCCTTTAAGGATATTTCTGCTTTGTTTACAAGTGGGTGCGATGGTGGTACGACAACCTTCAGATTTTCATTCACAAATGTAAAATAGTCGAGAACATCATGTTTGGCAGGCAACACGACGACACCAAAATCCAATTTATCACTGACGATTTTCTCTTCAATCCGCTTGGAACCGTCCTCTTCCAACTGAAACGTCACCTCAGGATATTCGTTATGAAACGATGCGATCAACTGGGAGAAAAAAAAGGAATTGATGATCGTTGGCAGTCCAATACGGATATGACCCTTTTTCAATGTAAATAAATTACCAAGTTCTGTCTCAAGAAGGCGAACTTGTTTTTCAATTAATTTGGCATGTTTATACAAGATATGGCCAGCATCTGTAATAATCAATTCCTTCCGGGAACGTATAAAAAGCGGAACACCAAGTTCGTCTTCCAATGACTTAATGATTCTGCTTAAGGCAGGCTGGGTAATGTACAAATTTTCCGCCGCATGGGTAAAGCTGCCAGTATGAGCTACTTCAGCAAAATACTGCAAATGTTTAATATCCAATTACACCTACCACCTTTATCTTATCCGATATAATACTATATTTCCCCAAACGTAGCGATTCACTTCATAAGAAGCCATACGGTATACTTTTTCGCAATGAGATAACTTTTTCTTATTATGCTAAATGTTATTAAGAAATACCATTCCGTATTAACATGTATACAAGTGGAAAACGCTGGATGCTGTAAATAAGCTACATTACTACGGTGAAGGTAAACTGACACATCAACGAACAGCTTTTTACCATAACATAGGCAGGCTAGCCGTTTCCGTTCTATCTACAACCACAAAACAATCAGCCCTGGTGTAATAATTGATACCACTACTGCACTTACGACCATGGCAACGGTACTGATTGATCCCTCAAGCTGATTATGCTCCATCGCAGCTGCTGTTCCGATGGCATGGGATGCACAGCCCATGCCAACACCCCGTCCAAGATAGTGGTTGATTTTAAAAAACCGCAAAATGATTGTGCTAACCATCACGCCACCAATTCCGGCAATCATGACAAATACTGCTGCCAACGGAGTTATTCCTCCGGTTGAATCGGCGACGGCCATGGCGACTGGCGTAGTTACTGATTTTGGACTGAGCGAATAGATAATCAAGTCGTCAAAACCTGCCCATTTGGCAAGCAATATACCTGTGGACACCCCGACTACTGCACCAACCATCGTTCCACTGAAAACGGGAAGAATCAGTTCCTTTAGGATAGTACGTTGCTGGTAAAGTGGATAAGCGAGTGCAACCACGGCCGGACCTAACAGTTTATTGATCCATTCACCGCCAATCATGTATGTGTCATAAGGAATATGGAACGTTAACAGCACAACAACAATCATAAATGTTGCAATAATGACTGGCAGAGTAAATGTAAAATCAACATGTTGATGAACCTTTACCGCTGCCAAATACATAAGTAGTGTACCACCAATTGCTGCCATTCCGATTAGTACATTAATCATGGTTAACTTCCCTCCGCTGCATCATCCATTGACTTACAAAACCTGAACCGGCCATTACCAAAACCGTGCTGACAAGAACAATAAAAATGAGAAGAGATCCTTTACCGGTAAAAACATCCATGTAATCCAGGATCCCAACCGTAGCGGGGATAAAGAACAGGGTTAAATTTTTAATGATGACATTTGCACCATCCTCAATCCATGCTGCCTTCACTATATTCATTGAAAGCAGAACAAACAACAGGATCATGCCGATGACACTTCCCGGTATAAATAAATGGAAAACATGCTGAATTCCATTACCAATTAAACAAACGCCGTATAAAATTGCAATTTGTAAAAATATTTTGAATAATTTCAACAATGATGACACTTCTTTCTAATAAAAGGGGATTAAAAAATATACTAGAAGAGTCTATATTACACTTTCTAGTATTCTTTGAAAAGTATTTTGCTTCATGCTTGTCCTATAAGGCCCAATTCACCATCCTGACAGGTAGATCAGTACAGGTGCTATGATTATTACTCGACAAGGAGCTTTCCCTAATTTCGCAGCCACTTATCGAAAAAGTCCCGATAACCCTGTTTCATAACTGTACTTGAGAAATGGTTGAATGCATATTGCCTATTTTCCCGCGACACCTTATTTGCTGATGCCAAAGCCATATTCACCAGCTCGAACCAGTTCTTTTCATTACCGGAAAATGCATGTTTGGAACTGATATGATCGTAACACGGATGCTCCGGTTTAACGATGATTTTTCCCATTGCCAATGCCTCCGTCAGCGGCATGGCAAACGTATCAAATATAGAACAGCTCCAATATACTTTGGCACTATTCATGAGCAAGAATATTTCATCCTGTGTTAAGGCAAACCGTAATTTCACATTGTCTGGTATGGAATATCGTTTCATACTTTCCCTGTACCGCTCTCCCCCGAATACCATAAATACCTCCTTGTCCGGATTTTGCCGGGCATATTCCAGAACCAGCTCGGGCCTGCGATTTGCTTCATCCCTGCCAATCCAGAGCACGCGGTTGGGAACGATTTGCATCGGGTCAAAATGCTTGTCAGCTAAATCTTCATTAAAACCAATCGGGATTACCGTAACATCATCAACTCCAAATACTGTATGTAATTGCGTTTTTAAATATTCGGTTTGGACGATAGCCTTATCCACAATGTAATAAAATGGTTTCATCATCTCGTAACCGGTTAGTGCCGGATCCGGAAAACTGTGCGGGAAAAGCACACTATTTTTAATGAACATTTTTAAATAGGTAAAGCCTGAAACGGTATAAATAACATGATCAATATTTTCCGCGTAAATTTTATCAAGCACAATGTCGTAGTTTACCAAATCCCCTTTTTCGTGCTCGTAGCCTGACAAGTGGTCATACCCGCTAACATGCCGTTCCGGGGAGATAAAAACGATGTCGATCCCCAATTCCTTTCCGATTTGCTTTAGTCTATCGGCAAAAACACGAGGTCCCTGTGCTTCGGCAAATTGTATTTTCCGCATCAGTAATCCAACTTTTTTCATCTCTATCTACCTCTTAACAGTTTTTCTCTTCCTAAAATTTCTTGTGATTATTTTACCACAGTCCATAATTTTATTAGGCATTAACGGGCTGTAATCACCCTAAAGCGTGCAGAGTCCGTATGCCTTTGCCTGCATTAGCTCGCCTGTTTGTCGGAACCCCTCTGGATGAAGTATTACTTTATCTGACCGTACAATAGTTATGCTTTCGTCCTTGTTTCCCGCTGGTGAACATGCATAAGAAGACGGTACAAAAGCAAGGTCAATAATTGTGTAATTAGATACACACCAAACGAATAAGCTAACTTCCATCCATGGTAATTAAAAAAATGAAAGATGACGGATATCCCTTCAAACATCATCCCGAATAATGACCAGACCAAAATGTACAGGAAAATCCCCACCCCGCGAATGTGAAATTTTTCAAAAAAATAGATAAAAAAATAGGAAAACGGTGCATATAGACAATAGGCGATAATATCAAACAATTCATATTTATCTGTGTCCATCAAATTGTAAAAATTCAAATCGGGCGATGACAACAAATGATCGAACAGCCTGGCAATGACTGCTCCCAAAAGCATCATAACAATGGTAATACTTAAAGGAAACCTTTTGGGGAGTAAAAAAAAGAGGGAAAAAGAAAGGATTAGCCCAATGATGATAAAGACTTCATTTTCATCGAAAGCTATTGGTAAAAAAGTCATTAGCCGATTCCCTCCTTCCGTAAAACGCGTCTAAACCACCGATATAATATATACGTTGAGAATAAAACCAACGAAATAACGATAAGTGATTGCCAAAAAGACCAGTCCCGATAAGCTATTATTTCTCCTTTTACAAGCAAAAGCTCTGTACCATATATAACAGCAATGGAAAAAAACGTAAACATAACCTTCCATAATCGCCCGCGAATTGCTGCCAGCAAATTAAAATATGTCAGGTATAGTAATGGAAGAACGATAACTTCGTATAAACGGTAAACAAAAAACAGTTCAAGGCTCCCCGTAATATCCCATACCTGCAGATTAACGTATAAAATTGCAGAAAAGCTTGTGATCAAGAACTCCAATACCATAAAGATAAACAAATTCTCAAACACGTTTAACTTTTTCCCGGAAACAGAAAAGGCGATGATATATAGGATTGTCAGGTAAACAAAAAGAAGCGAATACATCTAGCTCAACTCACATTTTTTATTACTATTATTTGCTAAGACAAAGTGAATAATGTAAATGAGCTTATATTTTTGATGAATAGTTTCTGCCTGACGCCTTTTACAAGGGCGGTATCCTACAGCTTCCACCTTTTGTATATCAACAAAAAATTCTATATTCATTTTTTTCGGCTTGTTTGACCTGCAATAAATTTTCGTTGTTTTTACAGTTGTAATTGTGGACCGGCCGGCGGAATATTCCGAACCAGATTTCGCTGGATAGATGTCGTTTGCATGACTGTTCGTTTTCTTGTACTGCCGTTTATTCCGTTCGTATGCTGTCTAAAGTCACATCATTTAGCAGGAAGTATGTACTAGTGACATATTAGTCGGGCAGGAGGAATGACTAACCTTTTCACCGTTTGTGATAGTTTTATCTGAGGTCAATTCAAGGTTTCATGAAATAAATACTTCAGCCCTCGGTATTCCCAAAATAGGGTACCAAGGGCTTTATGCTTCATAAATGAGTTTTTCATATATATAGTTACAACTCTAAAATGATGTCTAGTATGACCAAAAATAAATTAGCAATTACATGCGTACAATAACCGCCCCTCCTCCAGACGGGGTTGAAACAGTTTGAGTTTGTTCTGGCGGATTTTGCAGGTGCCGGATTATCTCATTGTTTTGTTCTACTAATTGCACAAGCAGATGTTGCATATGGTCTAACTGCGTTTTCATATCGAACCCAGGTTCACTATATGGTGTATACGTTATTGGGTTATAATAGTAACCATTTGCATTTGTTCCATTATGCTGTCCGGTGAATGTATGAGATCCTTCGTAGCCATTAGGTGTTTTATGGAGACCTTTAGGGTATTGTTGATGATTAGGTGTTTCAGAAAATTGGCTGCTTGATGAAGGTACATTGTATCCACTTTGAACTCCGGTTGGACGCCGTAACGCATTACCGGTCTCCCTTTTCCCCTCGTAGTCTGAAGTTGGTTGATACGGATAATGACTATACATAGTTACCCCCCTCCGTCACAATATAATTTATTCAATATCCCGGAAAGGGGGTACATTTATCTGTAAATTGGTGAATTGGCCTATTTTAGGTTATTCAAAATTATCAAATGATACGGGCATGAACAACGGTTAATGCGACATTAATTTGTCAAAATAGGACTCAAGAAGGCTACTCCATAACGCCGCAAAATAAAAGCAACCAAAACCAGTTAAAAAGGGCCTTTCAACTCTTTTCTAAAGCAAAGGCCCGAGTATCAAAAAATTGTGTTTTCACATAAAACGATAAGATTTTAAAGGCATCGCTAAACCGTTCTCCACGTTACTGCTAGCTGTGTAGTAATTCGCTTAAGCAGGATTCTGGCATTATTTCCAATAATGAGCTTGAATACCTTTAAGCGTATCAACAGAACGATTAAATTTTTCTTTTTCAACGTCATCCAAGTCAAGTTCAACAATATTCTTCACACCAGAACGATCAATAACAGCAGGCGTACCGATATATACATTTTGATGTCCGTACTCGCCTTCTAACAACACACCAACCGGTAATGCAACCTGTTCATTTTTTAAAATTGCCTTCGTGATCCGAGCCAATCCCATGGCAATTCCGTAGAAGGTGGCTCCTTTTGATTCAATAATTTTATAGGCTGCATCACGCACTTCTACAGCAAGTTCCTCTCTTCTTTCATCTGTTAGCCTGGACGCTATCGATACTCCAGAAATGTTAGCCGCGCTCCAAACTGGAAACTGTGAATCCCCGTGTTCACCAATAATATAAGCATGAACGCTTGTCGGTGCCGTATTAAACTCTTTACCCAATAAAAAACGCAGTCTCGCGGAATCTAATATTGTCCCTGATCCTATTACCCTTTCTTTTGGTAGACCAGAAAACTTCCAAGTAGCATACGCCAAAATATCTGCTGGGTTCGTTGCCACTAGAAAAATGCCATTAAAGCCAGATTTCATAACGTCTCCTACAATCGACTCAAATATCTTCATGTTTTTGCTTACGAGATCCAATCTTGTTTCTCCTGGTTTTTGGGCCGCTCCTGCACTTATTACCACAATTGCAGCATCCTGGCAGTCCTCATAAGAACCATATTTGATCGTCATCGTACTAGGTGCATAGACAACTCCATGATTTAAATCCATCGCATCGCCTTTTGCTTTTTCTTGATTTACGTCCACAAGCACCAATTCATCACATAAACCTTGATTCATTAACGCATATACATAACTTGAACCCACAGCTCCCGTTCCAACTAAAACTACTTTGTTTCCAACTGTAATACCCATATTGTTCCCTCCAGCAAAACTTATTTGTGATAATATTTACATAGGTGAGTCAAAAATAAGGGAAATTACTCCAACCTATTTTTAAGATAAAATATATGTGATTTATTTCACAAATTAATTATACAACATTTCCTTAAATGTCTGCAACTGCTAATTATTTTCCCCTTAGTCGTTGCATGGAAAATTTCGGAGTATTAGTATGCACTGAACACCGGTTGGTAACCTTGACTCTTTACTTGCCTCACCTTTTCTCCAATAGGTTGACATAGATAATTATTATACATAATTTCCCCCTTTATCCAAATAATATTTATTCTTTTCTTGGAAGGGGGACTTTATCCGTTAGTTGGTGAATCGATCTATTCGTTAAGCTCCTCTCGCCTTCTTTTTGGATGGCAAAATGATTTGTTCCCCTTTTTCATAAATCCCTAATAGTTTCTTGACTAAAATTAGCTTAGATACAAATCGGCAAGCAACTGCAGATGCAAAAATACCTAGAATTGCTGCTGCAAGGACATCTCCTGGATAATGAACACCTACCCCGAATACGGGAAAGTCCGACACAGGCAGCTAATCCTATCCAAAAATATCGCAATCTTTAAGAAAAACTGGGCAAACCCCGCCCGGTCCTTTTCGTAGTTGAAAAAAGCCCAATTTCTTAATATAATACTAAGAAATTGGGCTTTTTAATATCGGAATTTCAGCGGTTTAAGGGAATATCCAAAATACGGCATCATTAATCGCTACTTCGTTTATAAGCAGGCTTTACGGAGAGAAGCCGAACAACTCGTACAAGTGGGCATTATTCATGAAAAAGAAAATACACACTATCTCACTTTTGGAAGAACTTCGCAAAGTCGTACGCATAAATAAAGGCATGTATCAAGAACGTCTATAACAGAATCAGCCTTGCCTTTCATTTTACTTTAAGTTTTTAACTCCCGTTTCTAATATTTCCATTTGCAGCAGTGTCTGTTCATCTGTAATGGTTTTATCTTTACCATTTATGACGGCTTCATATAAGTCATCATATACTCTGCCATAATCACCATTTACGGATTTCACTTTTTCTTCGCGGATTGTACCTTCTTCATCGATATATGTCAGTACACCATAATGTTTTATTGTATCTATACCAAAATCCTTGTTATCAGGCATGTAAAATAACTTTAAATGTTCTTCCTGACGATCTTTGGTTTGTTTCACAAAACACCCGTTTTTACCATAAACGGCGAAGCTGGGTCTTTCTTTAAGTCTAAAATAACTGGATTTTACAGATACCTTTAACCTGCCATAATATAAATCCAAATCGAAATAGTCATTCATTCTTCCTTGTCCTAATAATTGCCTTACATCATAATGTATATGATCAGGCTTGCCAAAATAGCTGATGACCTGATCTAGTGTGTGACAGCCATGTTGATATAAAAATGACGAAGCAGGATCAAAGGAATGAACAGACTCAGGTACTTCGGGACGATAATAGTCATAATGCATTTCCACTTCCAACAAGTCCCCCATTTTTCCTTCTTCAATGACCTTTTGAACGGTTAAAAAATCACTATCAAATCGTCTATTTTGGTACGCCTGAACAATTAATCCTTTCTCTTTTGCCAATGCAAATATTTCTTTTGCCTGTCTTGATGTTTCCATAAAAGGCTTTTCGACCAAACAGTTTTTATTATGTTCTAATACGATTTTTGTGTATTCATAGTGGCTGTCATGTCTTGTGCAAACCACGATGAGTTGAATGTCCTTGTCATTTAATAATTCATCTAAATCAGAAGTATAATTTACTCCTGCAATCCTATCCCAGCTATCATGTTCAGGATTTCTTCGATAAATTGTTTTTACCTTTATATTCTCTCTTTGCAGTACGAATGGCAGATGATATCTGTTCGTACTTTTCCCATTTCCAATATAACCGATAGTAAGCATAGCAGCCTCCTGAAATGTATTTATATGCAATATCTTCTGTTAATACCGAAGAAACAGTCTGTACCTATCCGAACGCCAAGTGAAAGGCTTTCTTCGACTTCTTTCATTGAATCGTTGAAAAAGCACCTCCTTATATGGATAAATTTATCATACTAGGAGGCACTTCTCTATTTATATACGTTATTTAGATACAGACTTATATTAAATCTTTAAAAAAGCTCGGGTAAGTATCTTTACTTATTACATCAAGTGTATAACGTGGAAGACGACACCAACCACGAACAATCCAAGTATCATGACAATTGGAGAAACTTTCTTCCTAAGCAGCCACATACAAAGAAGTGTTAGCAACAATCCAGCTAAACCGGGAATTAAGCTATCCAAGTTGTCTTGTAAAGTAGTTACCTCATATTCGCTTAATGATCGGCCCTCAGCTTGCTGTTCCATTGCAGATTTAATTCCTTCAGACCCAGCAGGTAATTTATCCCAATCAATATAAGCACCTTCGTCAAGTTGAACTTTAGATACCGTTGGTGTAAATGCTACAGATACCCAACGGTTAACTAATGAACCAAGGATGAACATCCCCAGTATTGCTGCACCTTTTGTAATATCCTGAAGTAATCCGCCAGATAAGTCATCCGTAATTTTAGAACCAGCTTTGTAGCCAAGTTCTTGTGTATACCACATGAATCCCATACGAATGATATTCCATAAAACGAAGTAAAGAATTGGTCCAAGTATGTTACCGGTCATAGCAAGAGAAGCCGCTAATGCACCGAGGATTGGTTTAACCGTGAACCAGAACATTGGATCCCCGATACCTGCTAAAGGCCCCATCATTCCGACTTTAACCCCTTGAATTGCCTTGTTGTCAACCGGTACACCATTTGCACGTTCTTCTTCAAGTGCTAAAGTTACACCAATAATAGGGGAAGCCACATAAGGGTGGGTATTAAAAAACTCTAAGTGACGTTCCAGTGCAGCAGCACGATCTTCTTTTGATTTATATAATCGTTTGATTGCGGGGATCATGGAAAATGCCCAACCACCGTTTTGCATACGCTCATAGTTCCAAGAACCTTGAATGAAAGTGGAACGCCACCAAATAGAAATACGATCTCTTCTTGATAATTTCAATTCTTGTGCCATTTTAATGTCCTCCTCCTTCTTTAGTAGTTATCAATAATATCGCCTAATGGATCACCAGTGTTTCCGTTTCCGCCATTACCCGAACCGCCTTGTTTAGTAAGCGCTAAATAGATAAGTGCAAGAGCTACACCGATACCGCCCAGACCCACAAGGGTGATAGATGGAATAGTCGCTAATACGAAACCAATTGCAAAAAATGGCCATACTTCTTTTGTTGCCATCATGTTAATTACCATTGCATAACCAACGGCTACTACCATTCCCCCGCCGACTGCTAAACCGTCTGTCAACCAGCTCGGCATTGCTTCGAGCATGTCTCTAACCGGACCTGCACCGATAGCCACAATCAATGCAGCTGGAATTGCAATACGTAACCCCTGCAGGCAGATAGCGATAACATGCCACATTTCAATTTTCCTAAAGTTCCCTTCTTTCGCTGCAGCATCCATTAAATGTACTATTCCTGTTGCAATGGTACGGACGACGATTGTCAATAATAAACCTGCAACTGCAAGTGGAACTGCAATCGCAATTGCGGAAGATACACCGGCTTGACCTTGACCACCTAAAACTAAAATAATTGCAGATGCAACAGATGCTAATGCAGCATCTGGCGCCACGGCAGCTCCGATGTTTGCCCAACCTAAAGCTATCAGTTGCAAGGTACCACCTAAAACAAGGCATGCCGCTAAATCCCCTGTAACCAAGCCGATTAACGTACAAGCAATGATTGGCTGGTGAAAGTGGAATTCATCCAATACGCCTTCCATACCAGCTAAAAATGCTACGATAACAATCAATATTATTTGAATAATAGTCAAATCCATAATTATTAATCCTCCTTTTTCTGGTAATCAGGATCATTTCTGTTTGTTTAACTCCGCTTGAGCCCTTTTAATAATTTCATCCATGTCGCCTTGTGAATCGTTCGGAACTTTACGTACATCGAAATTCAAACCAGCTTCTTTTAACTTAGTAAAAGCATCAATATCATCTTGACTAAAGGCCAACACCTTATTCGGTTGAACTTTACCAGGTGAGTGTGCCATAGAACCAACGTTGATTGTCTCCAGTGGAACACCACCTTCAACCGCTCTAAGCGCATCTTGCGGGTTTTCGAAAAGAAGTAACGCGCGCTGGCCGCCAAAGTGTTGATCATCTTTAGCAAGTTCGATCATTTTATTAACAGGAACAACGTGTGCTTTTACACCTGAAGGAGCAGCCTGTTGGATCAATTTCTTACGAAGTTCATCCTTCGCTACTTCATCAGACACAACGATGATACGTGTAGGCAGTGTATTTTTGGTCCAGGATGTCGCAACTTGTCCGTGAAGTAACCGAGAGTCAATACGCGCTAACACATATTCAAATTTACCAGGAGCACCTGTACTTGCTGGTTGAGCAGTTTCTGCTGCAGAAACTGCTGGTTCTAATTCTTCAGGTTTTACTTTAACCGCTTCTTTAGCTGTGCCAAGAATATGAGCAGCAATTTCATGCGCTGTGTTCATTGAGAAGCGCGATGAATAAGCTTCGATCAACATTGCCAAGTTCAAACCAGCAACAATTGCCCATTTATCTTTGTGTTCTTCCACCAAGCTGTTGGCTTGGTTGAAAGGAGTTCCACCCCAAAGATCGACTAAGAATAATACTTCGTCTTGATTGTCGAAAGAAGCGATTGCTTCTTTCATTTTTGCCTTTACATCATCAGGTCCTTCGCTCGGCATCAATGTAACAGCTTTTACATTTTCTTGTTCTCCAAAGATCATCGCACCAGATTGCAAGATACCGTTTGCAAATTCACCGTGACTAGCAATGATAATTCCTACCATCTTTTTACCTCCTCTATTATTGTTAAGGCTTCTATAAACATGGTAAGCTCCTAAAGTAGTATTTTTTTCAGCTCATCTGAGGCGATTACATTTCGTAATAAAAAAAGCATGAGCAAAAGTAGACTAGTGAGTTAAATGAAAGCAGGGCGGGATAAAAAGACCTACATTCTTCGTTTTAATCACTACTTTTTACTCATGCCTGATCGAATCAGTAACACGTAAAAAATATTTGCGATGGTTATTTTTTTGAAAAGGCTTTAATAATAGCGTTAAACAAACCATCAACCGAACTACTTTAATAAGCTTCTATAAAGTAGAGTAACACACCGGTTTTCCTCTTTCAAGAAAACAGTTATTTGTTCACACCTCCGTAACAGTTTCTCCGTTACCAATTATGAAGATGTCCCAACAAAAAAAAGACAAGTTCCAACCTGTCTTGGATGTAAAACTATTACTTTTTAGATTTAGGCTTGAAATTGCGTTTGATGACATCAAAGAAACCTAATGATTGGACCATATGATTCGGATCAACGTATTCACGAATTGCTCGAAGGACCTTTTTCGGATCTTTTGAGGAAAATGTATATGTCCCATTCCGCTTCGTTTGGATAGCATAACGCGGGATCCATTTCCCTTTAAACAAGACTGAAGCGATCACATAATCAACTTCTTCCCAAGGAATTTGAATAAACTTACGAGCATCACGATTATTGAAGAATTCAAATCCTTTGTCTCCAATCATAATCTTACCATAATCTGAAATTCTTATATGTGAGGTTGCATCAATAACTAAATCGACTTTTGTGTTGATTGATTGGACCATTTGATCTACCCCATTTCTTTCTTTTCATAATACTATTATACACGCTTTACCAATTAAATAAAAAATACTTGGGACAAGTTACAGCATTCCTTCATAGAGACTTGTCAATAGTGCATGTATTCCTTATAACTGAGCAATGAACATGAATGAAAATTCAATTGGTTCAGTTAAACCTGTGATGAAGAAAGTTAACACAAACCTTATTGACTTATGATACGGCTCTGCGTGTTTTATTAGCTGGTAAAACATCTACAGAAGAAAACCAGAAGGTTATCTTCTTAATATCCTTCCGGTTATCCTCAACATGTATTTCTTTTATTAGAGACCTTATTAAAAGCTTTTTCTCTTTTCCATCCGCTTGGTCGAATAACTCATTAAAATTTTTCAAAGTATATATAATTGATTCTTCATCTAACTCTACATTATGGCTATCCAGTTTGCTTTCTAATGACCTTAGACTATGTTCAACTTCATTAATTTTTTCTTGTAAGCCGTTCATTAACCGATTATAAGTGGTAGTTTCAATATCGTCATTAAAATAGTCCTCATCAAGTTTAGTTCGCTTATCATATAGTTTCTGCAACTGTTGCTTATAGATTTTTATATCTTTGGTGTATATACTGCTTTCGTTGTTCTGATTATCTTTTAATTCACCAATCAAATCGTTGATGAACTCTTTATTGTTAATCATTCGCTTAATAACTTCTAATACCTTTGGTTCTATCACTTCTTTTTTAATCAAGTTGGAAGTACAAACAGATTTCCCTTTTGTGTGAAAGGCTTGGCACATATAGTAGTATATGTAATCGCCTTTTCTCCCTTTAGCTTTACTCATTACTGTTCCCGCACCGCATTTAGGACACTTTAAAAGACCAGTTAAAAACAGATTCCCATTAAAATTGCGATTAGTGGTAAATGATTTCTTTTGTGCTTCATTTACTGTTTGTACCTTGTTCCATAATTCTTCAGATATAATAGGTTCATGATGACCTTGCACGATTATTGGGTCAGTTTTACCTTTTCTTCTTTTAGTGCTCCACTCTGCATGTTTCCTCCAAACAAGTTTACCTCTATAGACATGATTGTGTAATACTGCTTTTACACCAGCTATGCTGAAATCTTTGCCTTTCTTGGTTTTAAGTCCTTTGCCATTCAGTATATTAGTTATTACCTTGTAGCCTTTACCAATTGATCTTAACTCAAATATCTCTTTTACTATTTTGCTTTCTTCCTCATTAACCACCAATTTTTTATCCTTTGAATTGTACCCTAAAATCACTCCTCCATTCCAGTACCCTTGTTCTGCTCGTTGCTTCATTCCTGAATTGACCCTATCAATTATTGTAGCTCTTTCATAACGAGCAAACGTACCTAATAAAGAAATAAACATGTAACCAGTTGGACTAGACGAATCCATTTCTATTGATGTGACTACCAACTTCTTATTATTTGGTGTTAACTCATTATCTATCAAATTTACAACATCCGTATTATTACGGGATAATCTATCCACTTTCCAGATTAAAATGACATCTACTCTATCCTTGCTTAAATCCTTGAACATCCTTTGAACTTCTGGACGGTCAAAATTCTTACCTGAGTATCCACCATCCCTATAAACATCATAAACCTCGTACCCTTTATTTTTTGCATATTCTTTTAATGTATTTTCTTGAGCATCTAATGAATAACCAGTTTTTTGCTCTTCTGTCGAAACTCTTGTATATATAGCAGCGACTTTACTCATTTGTACCTCTCCCTTGGAATAAAGCTAGAGGATTTTCACCCCTAGCTTTCTTTATTGGTATTTAAAGACAAACTATATTTTCTAATCATTTCTGCTAACAACTTTATGGCTTCGTTCTTTTTCACTTCTTTTTCTGTCGGTATTACTACTGTGCTTGTTCTGTCTTCCAATTTATTCACCTCTTGTGGTATCTAATATAGAGACGTGCTGACCAGTTGATGTAACTTGTCCGTATTTGTAAAAACCTTTATAAAAGTCCTCTTTATCGAGTATTCTTTTTACTTGTACTTTCGTGAAACTCTTATTGTGTCTAGTGGTGTACCCTTTATCATTTAAAGCTTCCGCCAACTCTGATAATGACCAACTGGGAAAATCGCTTCTCAACTTATATAGTTCACGTACAACTTCCGCTTGCTTATTATTGACCCTTAATTGTTTGCTTCCTTTTTTAGCGTCATATCCGAAAGTTGCTCTTCCACCAGCATAACCACCATTTTGAGCCTTACGTCTTCTACCTCTGCTTAACTTCAGTGTTATTTCTAACCTTTGATATTGGTCTAACAACTCCATCATGCCATTAATAAAAAAGTCACTTGGATCGTGGTTGAAAATGCTGTAATTTGGCTGTTCTATCGAGTTAATGTCAACTTTATTTTTCTTTAACTCCCTTTGAATCAGCACCTTTACAATATCCGAGCGCCAAAGTCTTGAAGTATTTAATACAATAACCTTTGTCGTGTCCAGATGTTCTAAATCTGAAAGCATTTCTTGTAATCCATCACGTTCAATTGTCATTGCTTCTTCATCAACTTTTGCTCCGCTTATGCCCTTGTCCTTATAGATGTGAATTAGTTCTAAATCCTTTAAATTGCAGAATTTCTTAATTTCTTCTACTTGATAATCTAAGCTATAACCGTCTTTTACCTGTCCTTTGGTAGATACACGAACATACCCCACCACTTTTTCCATTACAGATACCTCCTGCGTTACAAAAACTTTAATTTGTGTAACGTTTTTTAGCATGAATAACACTATACGACCTTCCCGCCAGATATTACAACGGTCAAATTAAAGCTATAATGCAACGCAGAATGATTTTCTAAATAATGCTTTCTTCGTCATTAATACTGTTGTAAGAAAATCTGTATTTACTTAATTTTTGCGTGATAACTTGAATCTCTTTATCTAATCTGTATTTGTTATCTCTAATCGGTGTAAAACTTTCTGGCATCGATCTATTACTATTTGGTTTTGCGTTATGCCAAGAACAACCCGCTTTTTTTAGTAATCTTACGTGCTCGTAAAAGGTAGATGGTTTTAAGCTTTTCTTAACAAAAGCTTCTCCTAACGTTGCCATTTGGTACCATGTACTAAATAGACTTATTGACCGTTTTTTACCGTACATTTGCCATAACCTATCTTGCACATTACTTATTGTCCTTACTAAGTCCTTATTATTTCCGGTTTCTTTTAAAAACCCTTTAATTTGCTCATTGTAAGCCTTTCTAAGATAATCCTGGCTAATGTCATCAACCATTGGATAAAAGCCAAAATCTTGCTTTAATTTACGTGATTTTAGCTCTACTTCAACACGCAGTATCTTGTCGGCTTTATCCTGTAAAACCTGTGTATTATAAGAAAGAAACCGACTAATACGTTTAGCGTCATGCTTTTTAAATTCAGTCCCTTTATGGTAAAACTTGAGGCATGTAGCGGTTTTATTAACATGAACACCATGTGTACCATATCTATGAACATTATGACTATTGCTTACTGTATCTATTTGAAGACCATTAAACCACTCAAATATAGCTTCTTTCGAAGGAAGTTCAAAAACTTCGGCTACGTCAATTCTTCTAACTTCCCAATCTTCCGCTCTTGGCATTTCGAGATTTAATAACTCACTAACTAAATCAATCAACCATCTAACAGAAGCTTTAAAATCCTCTGTTCCGCCATAGACGTTATGACCTACCATAGCTTTATGAACACTACATTCCAAAGTAATAAACGGCTGACAAGGCTTATTATATGGTTTATTATTTTCAAACCCTTTCTGCATACGTTCTATTTTCACAGAAATACGAGCATCATATGAACCTTGTAATTTTGCAGTAGTCAATGAATACAAAACCTCACCCGATTCCATACTCCAACCTTGTCTTCTGATACTTTGATTTTCTATACAATGCGCTAAATTCTCACTTATAAATGGCGAACGTAGAGTAATAGTGTCAATTGCCATACATATACCTCCTGAATTTTTAATTATTTAAGTTCTGACATAGTTTTTTACCGTGATACTAACGGACAAATTGCATTATTCTCACCTCACTTTTTTAAAATCTGAATTCTGCTTTCATACGACTTATAAAACAAACTGCGAATTTTTTAAGTAAAAATATAAAAAAATAAAAAGAACAACCATTTAAAAGTGGTTGTCCCTTCATCTGCGTATTTATTTTTATTTGCGAGTAGTTTTATACTTCACAGTCCTAAAATTGCAAATTCAACCATTTAAGCCTGTTTACGTTGTTCCCTTGCCTTTGAAATAATATCTACTAACTCATCTAATGAACTTGTATCTTCGCTAGTTTCCTTAGCTGACAGCTCTCTGTTTTCCCTTATAAGTTCATATGCTCTAGCGTCAATACGTGTTAATGCTTCCTCTAAACGATCAATAAATTTATAATTAGGCTTTTCCTTGCTCAATTCTTCGTTATAGCGTTGCATTAGTCGCCTTGTCCGTATTTCTAGCAACTTGTAACGCCCTTTTACTTGCTTTTCTACTTCTTCTGGTACACTGCCAAACAGTTCTTTTTCTTCATCAGTCAATGTATCATAAGCAATTGTTTCATATTCACCAGTTTTTACTGCATTTTTATTTCCCTTTAGACTATTACTATGCTTTTTCTTGTCTATTGGTCCTCGACTTAAACCGCCATGAAACCTACACCGACCATTTTTAAGAGCTTTATTTTGGCACGGTTCTCCGTTCTTTTTCTTTTTAGCACCGCAAATATTTTTCTTAGTCACTTATTATCCCCCTTCCTCATGCGCATAGAGTATCGTTTTTCAAATAAAGGGGGAGCAGTTATCGCTCCAACACTTCCTATATGCAATAAATATCATATTTCTATTTTTCCATCTAAAAATGCTTGAAAGTTCTCTTTAAAGTGCTTTTCGTATTGCTTATATTCCTCTATTAGTCCTTTTTTGCTTAGAAATGCTCTAAATGCTAGTTCTGATAACAAGCGTCTTTCTGCTATATCTGCTACTTGTTCAAAATCTTCATTTGATTGCTCTAACTCTTTTTCTAGTTGTTCAACTGTTTTAGGCATTACTGTTCCTCCTCAGCTTTACGTTGATAAAACCTTTCTTGTGCTTGCTTTTGTTTTTCTAAGCCATTTATACTTTCTCGGTAGCGTTTTTGATATTCACGCATTTTAACTTTGTTTTCTGGTTTCTGGCGCCACTTTCTTAAATACTCACGCATATACTTACGTCTAGCTTCTTTAGCCTTTTCACTCATAGCCATTATTCTTCACCTAGTTCATTTAATTGCTGTTCTGTGTCTGCTACTACTTGCTCTGCATTAACAATTAACTGTTCTTGGTGTTGTATCATACTTTCTGCTTCCGCCTTTACAGATTCCAATTCTTCTTTTTTACGTTCTAGACTGCGTTTTTCACGTGGTAGCTTTTGTTCTAATCGTGCTTTATAGCCTTGCAAATCTTCTAGCTTATTAAGTGCCTCTACTCGTTCGCGATCTAATTGGTTTGCTACTGTACCTTGAAGGTGATAGTAACGGTGTTCCAACTGTTTAGCTTCTATAACATCACCGTGTTCTAAAGCCTCTACATGCTTTTTCCACAGTTCCTTATATTGCTTCGTATTCGCATCAATTTTTTCTCGAATCGCTTCAACTTGTAGTTCTGCTGCTTGAATTTTTCCTAGTGTATTTTTCTTTTTTGCCATTTATAGAACCTCCTAGAGTATTATTGAAATAAAAAAGCCCTACCTCGCTAAAAGTTAATAAAGCGAGATAAGGCTTATAAGTTTTCTAAAAGGTTTTTAAGTATTGTCTGGTGCTTTACCAAGGCAACCAAACTAGAAATGCAGATAGTGTAAATCTGTTCCAAAGGAGAACAGATAAAACAAGAAAAAATTATATATACTTGTTTTATCTGTATAAAAATATACTAACACCATATTTGGTTTTTGTTAACACATCTTCACTAAACGCTTCATTCCTATAATATATGTTAATTTTCAAACTCTACTGTTACACTGGACATTTTCTCTAGCTGAGAACATAAGGTAGTACGGATCATTTCATTTTTTTTATATTTTTGAATAACCTCTTGTTGTTTAACAGTATCGAACTCGCCATTAGAAGTGATAGGTATGTCCACCGTAACATTTTCTTTAATGTTCTTTAAGGAAGCTCTGTAAGTCCTGTCAAATCCATAAATTTCTTTGGTAGCTCGTAGTGCATACAGAAGATATTCAGGTAGTATAGTTGGTTCCAAAATTTTCAATACCCCACAATGGTCAGTGGGATAAAAAGGATAATCCTGAGGCAAGTAATTCCAATCGAATATTCCATCAATTCCCCAGATAAGAGAAGGTGTTGAAAAGTCTACATTGCTACTTTTTTTCACAAAGCCAAATGGTTCAAATACATTTGCACTATAAACAGGCACACCCTCATCTATTATTTCTCTCTTTAATACACGTTTTCCTATAGCTAAAGAAAATAGCTTTTCATCTGATAACGCAACCGATGCCTTTGGGCTTTCATCATTAATAATAATATAGGCATCTTTTAAAGTCTCATAGTATTGACTCAACTGGTTTTGTATCCCATGTATTTTTCTATATTTTAGAAATATATCGTTTTGAACTTCAAAATCAAAATTATCCTTATCGTTAATTGGTATTTCCACTTCAATCTCTTTGACTTTTTCCTTGCTAGCAGTTTTACTCCATTCAAAACCCAAGCTTAGTAATTTCTTTTGAACAATTATTTGCATATAACCAAGATGAATTGAGTTTTGGTAACCCTCTTTTAAAACCATGGGTCTGTGATGGTCATTTGTAGTAAATTTATGCTTATGCCAAAAAACATAACCTACTGAACCTTCTCTGTTCCACCCTAAACAATTATTAAAGTACGTTACCTCTGGTATATCATCACCTATAAACCCAATTGGAGTTTCAGTTTTTCTTCCGCCATAAACAGGTATGTTCCCTTCGTGATTTCTTATAAATTCTTGGGTCACGCCTCTAATAGCAGGGAAGTGGAAGATTTCAGATAATGGAACTAATTTAGTTTTCTTGATCATTACCACTATCTCCCCCTACTACATATTCTGTTAAAAACTCTCTAATTTCTTCTGCTAAGGAAAAGAACTCTTCCTCTGATAATTCTTCCTTTTCCTCTGATATACCTAACACTTGCTTTTCTTCTTCACTCCACATCCTATCTATCATCCAATGATTATAATTGTTAAAATCATCGAAGTCTTTTATCTTCAATCTTAAAGAATTCGGAAGCTCTACATTTGCTTTAAAAAGATTAAATAATTTGACTGCCTCTTCAAGGTCATTTTCTTCTATTGGAAACCTCTTTGTATCTCGAGTCTCGCCAATTTCGCTAGCTAAATATAGAAAAACTGGTTCATTTTGCATATGGTTATCGTGTTTTTTCTCTAATATTAAAATATAAGTCTTCTTAGGTGTAGCATAAAAGGTTCGAACTGGTAATGATACTATACCTTGAACAATGCATTGATTTTTTATATATTTTAACATTGATTTCTGATTAAGTAGACCATCAGGTACAATTACCAGTGCCTGTCCGCCAGGTTTCAGGTTTTTAATTATCCACTCTATAGCAATAGATTCAGTTCCTCTGCCTGAAACTGAATAATAATCAGCTAGTTCACTGCCTTGTATAGCTTCTTTCAGAGCACTAGAACCACTGGTAACGTATGGCGGATTGGTGATTATTAGGTCATATGGTTCTTCATCAGTTAATTCAAAAGTACCTAGATTAGACCTTATTAAGTTGAATACTTTGTTAAAAGCATTAGTGCTAAACTGCTTTAATAACTCTTCTGAATGGTAACTAGAAAGTAAGTCAGAAAAATAAATTAGCATATTTGCTTTTGCTAAAATAATTGTGCGCTCATCATCTTTTTCATCTGTACCTTTATCATATCCAACTAGAGAAATTTCAGGTTGAACCTTTTGGTTTTTTGGTTCAAACTCTCTAGATATATTTTTATTTAGTAAAATTGATTCTAGAAGGAACCCTCCTACACCACAAAAAGGATCACATACTCTAGCTCCACTTCTAAGATTACTGGCATTTGACATCTTAACCATTGCTTGGACAACATTCCTTGGTGTGAAATATTGCCCTAGTTTTTTTACGCCAGCACTTTGTCTCAAAAATGTTTCATATAGTCTAGTTTTAAATTCTTTTCTTACATATTTGAAAGAACCATTTTCTTCATCATATTTCTGGAAACTTTCTAATACTTGCCCAAATAAAGTAGCTTGTGAAAGATTAGGTTCCCCGCTCTCATTCACAAAGATGGTACCATTAATAACTGTGGTACCATCTTCCCCCTTGGGAAACATTTCTTGTATATCTTTTCTACACCTATCAGCATAGTGCTTTAATGCTTCTTCATTAGAGAATTCTTCTTTTAATTGATATACGCTCTGAAAATTGTTGTTAGATTTTAAAACACGTATGTCACTTAAAAACTTGAACACAAATATTTCTACCACGTTATATAAACACTTTTCCGGTTCTTTGCCAGTATTGATCCATATTTTCTGCCATACTTCTTTTGCTAGAGGCGTTGGGTCTAGAACTTCTGGTTCCATAATGTTGTTGTTGGTTTCATTTAAAGAATATTCTGCTTGATCTATTAAGTTCTCCAAGTCCACCTTTTCCTCAGAAGTAATATTACCTGATATAAGGTTTTTACTGTTAAATACAATTGAGATAGGATCGCCATTTTTGAATATTTCTTTACCGTTCAAAGCATTTATCCAGAAACTCTTATTTCCATCAGTAACAATCAATATTTTACATAGCAATTTTGCGACGTCTATTTCCTGATCTATAGCTTTTTGAATCTGTTTAGGAGTACTTAATTCCTCAGCAGTTTTATATTCAATAACTGCCTTTACATTACCACCTGGAAGCACGATTAAGCCGTCAGGTTTCTTATTCATCAAATTTTTCTTCTGCTTACTAATAATATTCGACTTTTTAAGCTGATTTAATGTCGTATTACCCAACTTATAATATAAATATCTTCCTATTTTTACAGGTTCAGTTTGTATTAATTCTTCACTCATGATTACACCTCTAAAACTTATGTATTTTCGGCAACCCTTAATAATATCACAATCAAAATTAATTCTTCAACATCATATAAAAGTATTCCACCTATATCATATTTTAAATTTGAGGTATAATCAATTATTAATTTGCTTTTTTCGTATATTTGTGATTAAATACCTTGTTTGGATATTCTCTAACGGTGTTTCAATTAAGTAAATCTAAATTTATTATCAAAAGTAAAGCAATCAAATAAAAAATGACAACTTAGTATATAGTTGCCATTTTTTTAAATTTAATTTTTCTAATTCAATAGTTTATTTATTTGTTTTTCGTTAATGTTCATTGTTATTTTTTGTTTTACCATCACTTGTGGTACGGTTCCCCCCTAACAATCCGAAACGCCCGATAAACCTGCTCCAACAGCACCACCCGCATAAGCTGATGTGGAAAGGTCATCTTAGAAAACGACAGCGCCAAATCACTCCGCTTCTGCACCGTTTCACTAATCCCAAGTGAACCGCCAATTATAAAGGCAATTTTGCTTTTCCCGTATGTTGCAAGCTCATCCACTTTGGCTGCCAGCTGCTCGGAAGTCAGCATTTTTCCATTGATTTCAAGTGTGATCACATATGTATCAGGTGAAAGCGCACCAAGGATCCGCTCTCCTTCCTTCCGCTTCACTTCCGCCATTTCTGCCTCACTCATGTTTTCTGGCGCCTTTTCATCGGCAACTTCGATAATATCTACTTTTGCATATGCAGAGAGCCGTTTTAAATACTCCTGGATTCCCTGCTTTAAATATTTTTCCTTTAGCTTTCCCACTGCTACGATGGATATTTTCATGTTCAACCATTCCTTTTCCTAAGACTACTGGAACAAATGATGCAGCAAGCGCTCCCGATCTTCGAAAAACTGCTTCATAATTGAATAGTGATTCGTGTCCTCCAGGGCTTTTTCTGTCATACCATCTTCTGTTAGTTCTATAATTTTTGCCTGACTGTACGCCATGATAATCGGCGAGTGGGTTGATATGATGAACTGTGATCCCTCGTTGACCAGCTCATGGATCCGGGCAAGTAAAGACATCTGCCGGAGTGGTGATAGTGCCGCTTCCGGTTCGTCTAAAATATATAACCCTCCACCCCGGAATCGGTGGACAAAAGCAGCGAAAAAGGATTCGCCGTGTGATTGTTCATGAAGTGATTTTCCACCAAAGGAATCAACAATCCTTGGAGCCGGGGCAGGTTGTGCATCCATTTCTTCAATATTCGTCGCCACATTATAAAATGATTCGGCACGGAAAAAGAAGCCATCCTTTGGTCGCTGGACACCTTTTGCTATCCTTAAGTATTGATCAAGGCTGGAGTGGGAGTCATAGCTGGAAAAATTGAAATTGCGTGTGCCGCCTTCCGGATTAAATCCAAGTGCCACGGCAATGCCCTCAAGCAACGTTGACTTTCCCATTCCATTTTCCCCAATAATATACGTCACATTCGGATGAAGAACCAATTCCTGAAACATGTTAATGACAGGCAAATGGAACGGAAACGTGTCATACGAAGGTATCATTTCTTTTTTCAATGTTACGTTTTTAACATACTGTGTATCACGATTTAACTTCATGCCAATGAAAACACCTCGATACGTAAAAAAACTGTTAACCCTATCATAGCAAAATTCCCGTACAAATTGGCTGTTAATTAAACTGAAGATACACCTAACTCATTTTTCTTCGCAGGCATTCCTTGGGGCAGGAGGCAGTTGTCGCTTACCATTGATACTGCATTTTGCTAAGCAAGTTTGTATAATATTAGCTAAGGGAAACATTATTACATAAATCTCTAACAAGGAGCGATACCATGCAGCAACTCTTATTCATTCAAACCGGAACAGGTCTTGACTTGCAAGGACAAGATGTGATACAAGCATCCCAGCGTGCAGTAGAAGATGCGATTCTATTATTTTGGAACTGAATATGAACGAATTCACCAATTAAGTGCAATTCCTCACAATAACTTGTACAACCCAACATAATTTTGTTTCTTAAAAGCGTTTAAAGACCAGGCCTACAACAAGCCTCTTTCTATATTAGGTAAGCATACGATTGTAGGATAAGCTTTTACTTTTAACCTTACTCTTACATTTATTCGATTAGCTATTTCTTTTTTCACTTATCATTCATAAACGGTCACAATTACTCCATCCATATTGTTACCTGAAATCTCATACTCGTGATTTTCCGCTATATTAATGGTCGTGTTTTCAGAAAAAGCGTAATAAGAAACAGTATATTTTTGACCATCAACCTTAGCAGAAACCTTCTTTTTTTCCTTGAGATAATCTAAATACTCTTCTAAAACAAAATTATTTTCCTTCATAATCGCACTATGCGGTAAACCAACATAGCGAATGTGCCAGGGTTCATAGTTGATACCTGTGACGTCAGCTTTATCCTCTGGATAGCGTAAAATGAACCCGTATTTCCAAGCGTTTTTTTCTATCCACTCTCCTTCAGGTGCTTCAGCCATCTTCATTTGAGTAGTTCCTACATCAAGCGATAAACCCAAATTGTGTTCGCTATAGCCGGGTGGCAAGGCATAGGCAGAGCCCTTTTCTTGATAAAGTACACGTTGTTCATCAAAGTCTCGAAATCCACTAGTAATGAAGAAATTAGAAACTCCTTCTTTTTCCGCAGCAGCAATCATATCTGAAAATTTACGTGCTATATCCTCTGACAAATAAGTGTCGTTATCTAACAATCCGTATCCTTTTACCAATTCATTGTGCTTAAATAGATTGACAACATCTGATTTAATACTTTCGCGGTCAACCGGATACTCACTGTTGACCAAGAGCAGATTTCCTTGATAGATTTGATCTTTTGTAAGATCTATTTGGACACTTTCAGAAGTCCTTCCATCCCCTGCTTTATCATTTTCATGTTGATCATATTCTTGTACTTCTACATTTGGCAAATCTGCTTTTGGTTCAAAAAACGGTCCAATATATATATAGGTTAGACACAAGCACAATAGTAATAAAAATAAACATCCCCATTTCTTCATTTTTTACGTTTCCTCCTTATTCTTCTTTACTCAAAAGAATAACTAAAACTATTTAAAAAAATAGTGGGGTAAATCTTAAATTTTTCTTAAATCATGTACTTGCTTGAAGTTTCTATCTTAATTATTTCGTTCACTTTCCTTTGGTAAACGGACTTCAAAAATTGTCTGTATGACGCTACTTTTGGCAGTAATCGATCCATTATGCTGCTCCACAATATTCTTCGCAATGAACAAGCCAAGACCTGTGCTATCTTCTTGGTTAGTTCGTGCTTTGTCCCCGGTATAGAACATATCAAAGAGATGCGGAAGTTCATCCGGAGGAATGCTATCTCCATAATTCACAACTTGAACTACCACTTCATCTGTATCAATAAAACCGTTAATATCGACATACTGGCCGTCATATCCATAACGAATAGCATTAGTAATAAGATTTTCAAACACACGTGCTATCAAATCTCCATCGCCCAGAATGGGTAAATGGGTCGTACTATTCATCCGAGCAATCAAATGACTTTTTTCGAATAAAGGATACAATTCCTCCTTTAATTGGTTAAGTAGATCAGTTAAATTTATTCTCTTATTTTCAACTGGCAGCATTCCATAGTTCATTCTAGTTATCTCGAATAATTCATCAACCAGCCTTTCCAAACGTTGGGATTTGGTAAAGGCAATCGTTAAAAAGTGTCTGACTTGTTCTTTAGACAAGCTTTCATCCTTAAGGATCAAATCCAAATAGCCTAAAACAGAGGTAAGTGGAGTTCGTAAATCATGTGCTAAGTTTACTACTAGCTGATCCTTACTGCTTTCCGAAAAATCACCTCTTTCTATGGCTTCTTTTAACTTTTTACTAGCAAGATTAATGTCGTTCGTAATGTCGTTAAACTCATCATTTGATTGGATTGTAACCTGATGTTGAAAGTCGCCACGGGCAAGGTAGTGAATTCCCCTTGAAATCTCTTTGAAATAAGTGGAATAGCGCTTCGTAAAGAGAAAGAAAAACAATATTGAAAGTGGAATAAATATAAGTAAAAAGAAATTAATATCGCCAATTTTGTACATAAATGAACGGAAATGCGTCAATGGATCGCCGTAATCAACCCAAGTATGGTAATAATATTGAAGTATTTTAAAGATTATATAAGTTATAGTGCCAGAGAGAAACATACTAAAACCAAATAACAACACCATCTTTGAACGAAAACTGCGCATCATTTTAACCATTGAATGTATACCCTACTCCCCAGACTGTCTTAATCCATTTGTCTTTCCGTTTATCTTCTTCAAGTTTTTTCCGAAGCGTACGTACATGAACCATAACGGTATTAGCCCCTTCAAAGTATGCTTCACCCCACACTTGCCTGAAAATACTTTCCACACTAAAAACTTTTTTTGGATGACTCGCCAGTAAATACAAAATATCAAACTCTTTCGGTGTTAGCTCGATGCTTTCGCCATATAGAGTAACTGTACGTTGCTCTGGAGAAATAACTAATCCACCATATTCCACGCTAGTGTAATTATTTGTATCTGTTTTATGTTGATTTAGTTTCATAAAACGTCGGAGCTGAGCATTTACACGAGCGACCAATTCTATCGGGGTAAATGGTTTAGTCATATAATCATCTGCTCCAATTACAAGTCCCTGTACTTTATCAAAATCAGATGTCTTAGCACTCAAAAATATGATAGGCATATTATGCTGTTCACGAATGCGGCGGGTTACTTCATATCCATCCATTTTCGGCATCATAATATCCAAAATCAGCAAATCAAAGACCTGTGTCTCAACAACACGAACAGCCTCTTGTCCATTCGATACTTTCATAACATGGTACCCTTCTTTTTCTAAATGAATGGCAATCAAATCAGCAATCTCCTCCTCGTCATCAGCAATTAATATCGAAATATCTCTCATCTTCCCACTCCTAAGTAAAGTTAGCTATATATAAAGTCCTTTCATAAACCAGCATGGCACTGAAGACAAAGTCATATTCCTTATGCTCGGTTACATATATGTACAATCCCCCTTAAATTTCTTTACTATAGTTTACCAAACTATATGTGCATTTATCTAATCGTGTTTGTATAATCTTACCTAAGGGAATATCATTATCAGACTCACAATAAGGAGCGATAAACATGCAGCAACTACTATTTATTCAAACCGGGACAGGCCTTGATGTACATGGTCAGGATGTTACCACCGCCTCACAACGGGCAGTGGAAGACGCAATTCATTACAATTCCATGCCAGGGATTGCAAAAATGCTTCCTGATGAGAATTTAGAAAATATGAAAGTAAATGTCAAATTGGCAATCCCTGCCGATCATGACAAATTAGACGAGGAGAAAATCAAAATGATGATTCCATATGGCACCGTGACGGTTGAAGTCGTCGATGGCGGCATGGCAACAACAAGTGGTATTTTCCTTGAGGACCAACAGGATAAGAATGATTTGATGTATATTGTCAACGCAGCTGTTGAAGTTGGTTATTAATTTTAAAACGCGTATCCAACATTCGCTTCATGGATACGCGTTTTAATTAAAGCGTCTAAAAACAAGTGAATCATGATAAAGAGACAGGGATTACTTGCCTGTCTCTTTAGTAGAGTATATTTAACTATCCCAACAAGTCACTAAGAATATCTGTCATTCTTTTTTTCTTTTTATACTTTGGTGGGTAACCATGCCTATCGTATTTCGAGTCGTAATCTTTTCGGGAATAATCACGATCATCCCGATAGTATCGATCATCAGATTTGTGGGACCGATCGTTATACTGTTCGTCCTCTCGTAAGCCTTGTGTGATTTTTTCCAGTTCACCACGATCCAGCCATACACCTTTGCAATTCGGACAAATATCAATCAACACGTTTTCCTTCTCAACCTCGCGCATACGTACATTATCACAAACTGGACAATTCATTGCTCCACTCCTTTAATATGGGATAACACAATTTATATTATTATACCACGAGCCTCGAGGAAATAATTTGACAATTTAATTAAGACTTGTGCCTGTCATTCCCACCGTTTTATCCTCTGAATAACCTTTTTATAAAAAATAGAGGCTAATGTTTCTTTCCCATCTGCCGTTTTTTGCTTATGCCATTCATTATAGCTTGCCACCGCAATTAAAATCGATCCGGCAATTAAAAGGTATGCCCACCATGGCAGGTTTCCCCAGTATGGCCTTGTTTGCAAGAAAACATTCAGCAGTAATACCCCTGCTCCGACAAAGAAAAATGCCTTTCGCTGATAAGCCATGCCGCCAAGCATCGAGGCAAGAGACAGCACACCCATGATTAACGCATCATAGATAGTCGAGCTTGCCAGTGCATCCTGGATAAGTAACAGCGAAACGATGACCAGAACAGCCCACTGTATATAATTTACGACCGTTTTATACTCCCTGTCTGCAACCTTTTTCAGGAAAATAACAACAACCACCCACGGTAAAACATATAATTCCCGCTCGATTAAATTAGGTAATCGAATATTTCCAAGTAATACATAATATGGCTGCAGCAGATAAGCACATGCTGCAAAGATTACCCATTTTACCGGAACAGATGGGATACGTTTCCGTTGCAGCAGCAAATAAAGGGAAATGAGCAGCCCAGGCAACAGTTTTGTCCATAACATTTCTGTTGTAACCATATACAAATTACATAGTGCGATAAGGCCAATGATCGAATACCAATCAATCATGTAAGGTATTTCCTTGTCTTTTTGTTCTTGATAAATAACCGGATACGATAACAAACCAACCACCATAAGTACACCAGCAAACACGACAAGTCTAACTAACATGCTATAATCTGGCGATAGAAACGCATCTTCATAAATCCATAGCACATAGTAGACAAGTATGAGTGGGACAACATTAAAGATATCCCATTTTTCCTTATGCATCATGAATAGCGTCAACATTGCGTAAAGCACTGTAACGAGAAATAGCGTAATGTCAAAATCCCGCACTAACGTGAATACAAAAATGCCAAATACGGAAAAAGGAATGACATAAAATGCGATCCGTCTTGTCCACGCTCCCTTACTGAAGTACCATCCAATTGCAATCATGATGCTTGTAAGAAGTCCAGCATAATGAATGTGTTCGTCCAGATCCAACAAGACAAACAATAGACTGAGACCGATCCAAAACGTTGAAAATCCGGCATATAAAAAACTTAAGATCATCCATTCCGCTTTTGCCAACCGAAGACTAAGTCCATAAACAACTGTAGCTACGAAAAATGCCCAGACAGTTTTTTCCTCAAAAAGTAAAAAACTAGCAAGCAAAGCAAATGGCAAGAAAGAGTGTCCTGCCCACCAGAAACTGTTCGTCAGGTTGCTGTCATATTTTCGGGCCATATATCCCACTATTAAGAGCAGCACCGCCCCGATAACGAATTGTAGTGAATTGAAAAGGTCAGATTGGATATCCATTTGCGAGTGAATAGCAAAAAGTACTGCTATATAAAACGTTAGAGATATGCCACTGACAACATACGAGACAGAAGTCGAGTTTGTTTTTCGGTACAGCAAATAAGCCATTACTGCTCCACCTAGCATAATTACAGCACGTATCACAGCATCAAAATCAAGCGTTACTGTTAATACCATCCCTAGCAAATAAAAGCCATTTGCAGTATAAAAGGAATGTTCCTCATACGGCTTTCGTTTCAGCTGCCACCACACAAAGCTTGCCAACAGAACAACAATGCCTGCCAGAACAAAGCTCTCCGCTTGCAATGGTCCAGTATAGTGTTCGATTGTTACCTGATTCTCAATAGCAGCATAAAACATCATAACGGCAAGACCCAATGATAGCGCATGGACCCAAGAAGGAGAATCGCCTTCTGTAAATACCGCTCTTTTTTCAAAACGTTCCATGGTTAATGCGGTCATACTTACAAGCAGGAGCATAATCCCAACCTGCCACCAGTTCATCAACAGATAATCAACCAAAACGCATAATAGCATTATAACTCCACCGACATCTCGCGTGCTTTCTTTAATCGTTTGGAAAAAGGACATTTTCATCAAACAACCAAAGACAATATAAATGATTAAACCCATTAAAAATAACGGCAGTATTAATCCCTCATAACCAAACCAATCCTGACCAAACAAAACAACCTCATATAAAGCACTCATCAAAAATACAGGACTTAAATAAGCAAACAATATCTGTTTTGGCATGTTGGAAAGAAACGTAAAATTCAAGGCAATCAGCACATACGCCAGTAGCATGACTAACGACGGCTCATGCATCCTCATCATAATCCCTTCAAAACTGATATACACAAAAGCACAAGCAGACACGACTGCACTTGTATAACGAAAGGAAATTTTTAGTGAATGATCATCCGCTATGAATCTCGGTATCGCTAAAAAGACAAACCCTAATAGCGCGTAGACGATGGCCCCAACCACATGCAAAATGGAATATTCAATTAGCTGGTATGCACCGTAAACAAGCATGGCACTGAAGACAAAATGATACTCCTTATGCTTGGTTACATATACCATTGCAAAGTAAAGAATCGCCGTTAACAGCAAATTAAAACCATAAACGACTTCATGATTGTAAAAAACGAGCATCAGCAATGTGGAGAAAACCAAATTGAATTGGATATAAAGTACAAATTCTTTGATAAACAGCTGTATACGCTGGTTATCCTTAAGCCGTTTGTATAGTACGATAAGCAATGCATTAAACAACATAATGCCAAGATAAAACCCATCCACAGGCAAATACAATGCCGCTAGCAAGAAGCCTGTAAAAACGGTAACCGTAACATACGAGAACCATACAAAAAGCCGTGATACTAGTTTTTTCGCAAGCAAAAGGTAGATTGGCAGAATGACGACACTGCCAGCAGCCCCAAACAGATAACGCCCTTCACCGATAAACGAAAAATAGGGGCCTAGTAATTCAAAAAAGCCTACAGACAAGATAGTGATCGGCAGGAACAGACCGCCAAGTACGTGAAATGCAAATGCTGTCTTTTTGATTTTCAAAATGCGCATCGTAAATAGGGCAAGCCCAAAAAACAGCAAGGAGACGAGTGCAATTAATCCGGATTTCATCCAATTGGCAAGTGTTTCCCATGTGCTTGTAGCAAGAACCAGGCCGCCAATCAAAAGCAAAACGACCCCCAGATTTAGTGACCAGGTAATATTCCGCTCCCGAATCTCCTGTGGCGATAATACTTTCTTTTCGATAACAGGTTCTTTCTCGGGTAACTTTTCCAAAGGGACATCTGTGTCAAACAATTCAGCCTCTTGCATTTCTGCAAACGTCTCTGCTTCCCTTGCTTCCAAATCTGCATAATATTGATTGTGTGCTTCTACAACTTGGGTATATAATTCAGGTGATATGTATTGCGCTTCTTCCAGCTGTTTCAGCTCTTCCTTAACGATTTGCTGTCGTGAGCTGTTTTTTATGTGGTCCATTTAATCCTCACCTTAAAAAGTAAAAATAATCTTCTTTCAGTAATTTAAAAGTTTATCAAGTTCTATGAATTTCTTAGGCACTAACATTCATAAACCATTTTTAGAAACTCATACTTGCTGCCATTCGTTTCCTGCATAAATGTTCCAATGGGTTTAAAACCTGTCTTTTCATAAGCTTTAATTGCTCTTTGATTAAATGTTGCAACAGATAATGTAATTTTTTCAGGTGAATATCTGTGATTTGCAAATTCTAGACCTTCAACAAGGAAAATCATATCCGTTTCCATTTCCTGTTAGATCTGGTCTCATACCCAATCCTATATAAAGGGTCTCTGAATCAACCTGGTTAAAACGAACAAAGGCGCAAGCGCCCGTTTAGCGACGTATGGACTGGACTGAGCCGTAGGAGATAAAGGAAACATGCCCCTTCATAGGGGTATGCCGACGTTGGACGCAAAGTCCGTTCTTAGTCGGCCTTCCTCCTTCCCCGAACCGATGTTGACTTATCGTACGGAGGCGAGGGAAGTCCACTAGTCGCTGGGCGCTGGAGCCGGACGTGGCCTACTCTGCCGAGAACAGAATAGAGCCTAAATTTATATACTTTCTTTATCTTTGAAAAAACCAATTAAGTCATTACCCTTTTGAACTGCAAATACAGATTCCCCACGCTTATCCTGGTCGAGAAATTCCTCTAAATCCTCTTCATCCGATTCCATATCATAAAATGAATAAATACCATCATAATGCCACTGGTAGGCTATAATTTCTGCTTGTTTTTGTGTCATTAGCTTGAAATCAAAACCCATATAGCCCCCACCTCATTAATAAACAATCATCCTGCTACCCGATAACAAAATACTGTTCTACCCATTTCAAAAACGATATCCAACTAATCCCCTGCTGTCACCATCAAAATTTGGCCATTCCAATACAATTACTACATACCACCGAGGAATTCCTGCAAGAAATGCCATAAAGATAAAAAGCCTTCTTCTATATAATCGTTTACAGCACCAAAGGAAGTGGCATCAATCTTGAAAATTAAAGTAATATCTTACCTGGACTTTGTGATACAATATCATATAACCTATTTTATTCGTAAGGGATGTGTTTCCATGTTTTATCAAGAGGTTGATGAGGAAATTACATTAAAATTATTGGTATTAACGGATTCACAGGCATTATTTCAATTAACGGATCAATCCCGGGAAAGTTTGCGGGAATGGCTTGGCTGGGTGGATAATACAAAAACAGTTGACGATAGCCGATCCTTCATTGAACATACACTACAGGTATACGACGACAAAAAAGGACTTCACGCAGGAATTATGTATCAACATGAACTTGCAGGTATTATTGGTTTTAATAGCTTTGATTGGACAAATAAAATTGGCAAGATTGGTTATTGGCTGGCCACGGATTTCCAAGGGAAAGGGATTATGTCACGGGCAGTCCGGTCACTAATTGATTACGCTTTTTCAGAATTAAGCTTGAATCGGGTTGAGATCCGTGCCGCATATGAAAATAAGAAAAGCAGGGCAATACCTGAACGGCTGGGGTTCATGGAGGAAGGACTGATTCGTCAGGCTGAATGGTTATATGACCATTATGTCGACCACGTTGTTTACGGGATGCTGGCAAGTGAGTGGGAAGCACAGTAGAGAAGGGATGCTTTTTCGATGGATTTCTATATAGCGTCAAGTTTTTCGAATAAGAATTTGGTCAGGTATATAGCACAAAAGCTTATTATAAAAGGCTTCCGTCAAACATACGACTGGACGAAAAATGTACGTGCCGACACACCCGCTACATTGCAGTCGACAGGCGAGCTAGAGAAAAACGCCGTTGCCTCCAGTGATATTTTTATTCTGCTGCTTCCCGGTGGCAAAGGGAGCCATACCGAGCTTGGTATTGCACTTGCTTTAGGGAAGCGCGTCTACATTTATTCTGAAGAAGCGCTTGATCCCGTCTCTTGCCCCTCATTTTACTTTGTTAAAGGTGTGGAACGATTTCACGGGAAGAAGGATGATTTTATTTCCACGATTGGATTGGTGTAGGAGGAATAAAGGTGCAAGGGTGCGGTTGTAGTGGGACTTCCTTGGGCTGGAGAGGGAAATTTCAGCTGTCGTGTGGGAATATCAACGCGTATGGGAAACATCAGCCTGTGCAGGAAACTATCAACCCGTGTGCAAAACTTCAACCCTTGCACGGAATCTTAACACGTACAGAATTATATCAACCCCAGTAACCGATGTTGACTTATCATTTGAACGCAGGTACTGCACAATAGCAACTGAACACTAGAACCGAACGTGGCCATTGTGACTAGACAAGAGATCAAACCGGATCGTCAGGACGAATTCATTCCCTTGCTTTTCTGCTTTGATTTCCCCATTCATCATTTCAACCAAACCTTTCGTGATTGACAGTCCCAATCCAGTTGTCTTTCGATGGCGAGATGGATCAGTTGTATAGAAGCGTTTGAACAGATTTTGGATTTCCTGTTCTTGCAAGTTGGGAGCATGGTTTTGTAAATGAATCACCGCTTTACCGTTTGCTTTTTCAATTTTCCCTTTAAAATCACCTTCTCCGTGAGTTAAGGCGTTCCGGATTACATTTTCGAATATACGCCGCAGTACCTCCGCATCACCGATGATGTAAATTGGAACATCTGGAAGAATTAGCTGGGGTTCTGCCTTTTTGTCAGCAAAATCGTAATGAAAAGGATAGATCGTTTCCAGAAATGTTTGACCGACATCGATTTTTTCAGATGCCAGTGCGTGTTCCCCGGACTCGATACGGGCAAACTCAAACAGGTTATCAAGCATTTGCACGAGATGGTGAATCCGTTCTTTTACAATCTGATAATATTCATCCCGTTCAACATCTGTTATTTTTCCGTCCTGAAGCATATCAATATATCCAACGACAGAGGTAAGAGGTGTCCGCAAATCATGCGAAACATTGGTGATTGCCTCTCTAAAAGCTTGTTCTGCTTTGTATAGCGTCACTTTTTCATCCCGTGAATGTATCAAAACGGCGTTGAGGCGCTTCGCCAGCCTTTGCAGTTCATTCGCTTGCAGGAAAAGTTCGAGATGCTGGTTCGTATCGTTGTGATGAACAAAATCAAGCTGCTTGGAAAGAGATTCTATTTGCTTTTTATACACCAATATGTAGGCGGATAATACCCCAAGTGCAGTCACAAGTACAATGATGACAAATAGCATGTTATCCGCCTCCCTTCTTTATTTCATATCACGGTTTGCAAAAACGCTATATCCGACCACAAATGAAACCATCAGATAAATGACAGTGACAGCAAGTGTTGTTCCCGCCATTTCAATACTAATGCCATTGCTGACTTTTACCATAGCAGTGGCGAGCCATGCATAGAAAAAAGAACTGCCTGGCAAAAAGACGGCGCCGATAATCATCGTAACAAACAGAGCAACACTGAAATGAACAGCCATCACAACTGCTGTATGTTTAATGACAAATGCAAGCGTTGTGAACAGGACAGCCAAAGCAACTGATAATCCGATTTCAAGCAAGGTACGCGTACCAAATTGAACAATGTCTTGGATGCCGGGTATACTACTTAATCCATCAAACATCCAGAAGGCTGTGAATATCGACACGATCATGCAGATGATAAGGATAATGACTGTTGCCATACTTGCTACAAGACATTTTGAAAAAAATACACTAAAACGGCTATGGCCGAGTGTCACCGGATCTTTCATCGTTCCATACGAAAAATCATTGGTAACAAAAAGGCAAATTAATATACCAAGTGCAAGTGGTAAAACCATCGGCATAAACTGCCATACAGTAAAAGGATAGAATACAATTTGCAGGAAGTTGCCATACGTTGATTGGTAGCTGTCCGGATAGCTGCTCAGATCAGCAAGAATCACAAAATCAAAAAATGCACTCAGGACTATGACGACGTAAAAAGACTTCAGATGTTTGAGTTTATAAAGGTCCGCACGTATGACATTAAGCATGTTGAAGACCTCCCATCAGGTTTAAAAAGTAGCTTTCCAGATCGTCCCCTTTTGATTCAATTGTAGTTACCTTCACCCCATCCTGAGCAAAAGCAAGACAAATATCTCCTGACCTGTCAAGAAGCTCGTAAATATGAAGGGTCTCCTCATCCATCACCTCGTAATCGGTTATCTGTAATTTATTTTCCAAAACGAAGGTCGCCTTTTCAATATGATCTACCTGTACACGTAAATATTGACGGCAGCGTGTTTCAAGTTCTCTCTTCGTAAATTCATCGACAAGGTCTCCGTTATGAATCACACCATAACGTGTTGCAATCTTGGACAATTCGCCTAGAATGTGACTGGAAATCAGTATAGTAATGTTGTAGCTTTCATTTAGTTCTTTAAGCAAATGGCGCATTTCCCTAATGCCCTCCGGATCAAGTCCATTCGTCGGCTCGTCCAGAATGAGAAAGTCCGGATTGGAAAGCAGGGCAAGACCAAGTCCAAGTCGCTGCTTCATCCCCAGTGAAAAGTTCTTCACCTTCTTATTGCCAGTATCCGCCAAGCCAATTGTGTTTAAAACCTCTGTGATACGCTTCTCGTCAGGTATTCCTAACGTTAGCTGTCTAACTTTCATGTTTTGATAAGCTGTATATGACGGATACAGAGAGGGGGATTCAATGATACTCCCTATTCTTCGGCGATGATGGCGGATTGCACTCTCTACTGTTTGTGTAAATAATTCCATTGATCCTTCGCTGGGCGCGACAAGGCCGGTAATCATACGGATCAATGTCGTTTTCCCAGCGCCGTTTCGCCCGATCAATCCATAAATATCTCCTTTTTCAATCGTCATATTGACATGGTTAAGTGCAACCTGTTCGCGGTATTTTTTAGTTAAATCAAACGTCCGTAATACGTGGTTCTGCATGGAAAGACACCTTCCTTTTGATGTGATGTCTTTAAGATATGGGAAATTTTATAAAACACTTTAAAGAAACCTTTAAAAAAGTCTTAAATGTCATCTGCCAGCTTGAAACCAACTCCCCAAACCGTTTTAATATATTCCGATTCAGGACTTGCCTGCTCCAGTTTACTGCGAATTTTACTAACGTGGACACTGACAGTATTATCATCGCCGAAGTACTCGTCTCCCCATACAGTTTCATAAATATTAGCCTTGGAGAAGACTTTATGTGGATGTTGCATAAACAGTTTAAGGATTAAAAATTCGCGCCGGGTGAATGAAAGTTGCGTTCCGTTCACCGTGACGATATGTGTTTCAGGATCTAGCGTTATATCTTTGTAGCTCAATTTATCCTTATCGTGTACCGATTCAATTTGCCGAAAGCGGACTTCGATTCTTGCCAGCAGTTCATCAGGATAAAAAGGCTTTACGATATAATCATCGGCACCTAATTTTAATAGATGTACGGTCGTTTCCTTATCCTTTTTTGCAGTTATCACGATAATCGGCACTTTAGAGATAACCCGTATTTTTTGTAATACATCCTCCCCTGGTAAACCCGGCAGCATTAAATCGAGTAGCACGAGGTCGAAGGAATTGGTTTCAAAAAGTCTTAACGCTTCGGTGCCGGAAAACGCGGACACGGTACGATAGTCATTTTTATACAGCAGATCTGCCAGCATTCGGTGAATGTCGTTATCATCTTCTATAATAAGGATCGTGGTCACATGCTTACCTCCCACAAGCCAGGTCGGCAAAACCTAAAACCCGCATAATCATAAAGTAATATTTCCGCTTTTCTCTTCTTCAATTATTATATCTCCTTCACCAAATCATCCTTCCAATTACAGGTTAAAAATAATTAGCGAAAAAACGGGACTTCTTTCACTCCTGCCATGCGTGCGTAAACAAACATTTGGCCTTTATGGTGAATCTCGTGATCATACATTGCAGTAAGATACCTTTTCTTAGACCCTTGAAGTTTCGGGTGCGATGAATTATTTTCGGCTTCCAACTCTGCATCAGTCAATGATTCGTATGTAAGCTTTGTTTTTTTCGTGAAGTCCTTTACAGCTTTGCGCACGTCTCCCATCGTCTTACATTCAGGAATGTCCGGTGAAGCAAACTCTTCTGTTTTGACCATTGAAACGAACACGTCATTCCATCCAGCAATATGCAATGCCAGTTCACCAAGTGCCATTGCCCCTCCCCATGGCCTGAAGTCAATATGTTCGTCATCGATGGATTCCAGTAATTCCTCCAACACATGCCGATGTTGCAACCATTCATTCATCATTTGCTTTGCTTGTCCCATATTATTTCCTCCCTCGTATTGGGTCTTCCATCTGAACGTAAAAAACCCATTTTAAACATAATTCGTTATGGAACAACTTAATTCCTTTTTTAAATCTGACGTTATTATTCCATTATATGGTTCGATCGTATTTAGAATGGCACTCGATCGGTACAAGCACCTCAGCATTTATTATTTTTTAAGTTTTAATTTCCTTTTCAAGATCGTTAACTTTTTGTTGCATCACTTTTTTTGGCTCATAATTTTTTCTGCAATAAGGATAACAAATCCTACAACTGCAACAATTACACCAGCTGCTCCTATGCCAAAAAGCGCCTAATCAATTATTGAGGAAAGGAAATGAGAATTGAATTTAGAACGTTTGATATCCATCTAGTACTCTTCGAAGCCGATCTATGAACACTTTATTTGTAAAGCTTCGCTGCTTCCTCCAAAAAGTTTAAATATTTAGCAATAAAACCTTTTGGCTTCATAATTTTAACTTTATTACCGAAGCCGGCTAAAAACTGGTAGGCAAATTGATTCTTAGGCAATTCAATTGTCGTAAGGTAACTTCTTGTAGTCGCTTTTGTAACGGCATTTTTTCCGTATCTCTCAATAAATTGATCTCTTACAGCAACATCTACCAATAGCTGTACACTAACCAAATTTTGTTGTTCATTGTGTTGTTTTTCTTCTTTAAATTCCTTATCAGACCTTGGGACAAAAAAACCGTCTTTTTGGATATTTAATATCCTCGTCAATTTAAACGTTCGATAGTCCTTCCGTTCTAAACTATAACCAAATAGATACCAATGCATCTCGCTTAAATGTATCTTATAGGGTTCTACGACTCTATACGTTTTGTTTCCTTTTTGATCCACATAATCAAACTTTATTAACCAATTATTCTCAATTGCTTGCTTGATAAATAAAATATCTTCTTTGATTTGACTTCTTCCTGGCCAATCATAAAAAGTTAAATCAAGTTTTGGAGAAATATCTGCGCTGGTCATTCCTTTGATTTTTTGAATAGTGGTTTGAATTTCTTGATTCGTAATCAGTTGTTCAAAACCACCTAAAGCTATGAGTATATTTTCAATATCTTTGTTATTTAATAATCGTTTATCGAATTTATACTCTTCCATTAGCGCATATCCTCCTTCAGCACCATATTTCGCATAAATAGGGATGTTTGCATAACTTAATGTTTCCATATCACGCTGAATCGTTCGTCTAGTTACATTAAAAAGTCGACTAAATTCTGATGACGAAACAACTTCCTTTTGTAGCAAGATCATAACTATCGAGACAAGTCTCTCAATTTTTTTCATATTATCCTCCCATATACGACATACACTTGTCGCCTATGTTCTATTATACTTCAAATATGAAAAGGAGGAAATAAATTATGAAAGCAATAGCTTATCTACAATTTGATGGGAAGGCAGAAGAAGCGTTAACCTATTATGAAAAGGCATTACAAGTAACAAGTGTAAAAAAGGTGAGATTTGGTGCTTTTGGTCAAGATCCAAACACTCCATTAACGGAAGAGGAACAAAATATGATTATGGAATCTCGTATTGAGTTTTCAGGGAATATTTTAATGCTCTCTGATGTACTGCCTTCTATGCAAGCTGTGACAGGCGAAGTCACAAAGGGGAATACCGTCTTAATCAGTATCATTGATGCTGAACCAGAAATGAATAAACAAATTTTTGAAAAGCTTTCAGAAGGTGGTACTGTGATCATGCCGTTATCTTCTACGCCATGGTCAGCAAGTTTTGGAATGTTAGTCGATAAATTTGGTGTAATGTGGAAATTTAATAGTGAGGCGAGTAAATTTCTAGATAGTTTCGTAAATTAAATTTGTATTATTAGAGTTTGGGTCTCGCCAACATTTTGACGAAACACCCACACTAAGACAGTATTTCCATAACAGACCCTGAAGATCCTATATGATTGGGGGATTTCAGGGTCTGTTTTATTTCTATTATCGTATGAGCCTTTCATTTAGAAATAGGCATGTAAATGGGCAAAGAATATATAGTAGGAAGGAATACTAAACACTGCAGCACAACATCCAAATTATTAAGGACAGTACTTTGTTGCCCTAAAACAAGCAGGGCTTAATCTACCAAAACAATGTAAATAATCCCATAAGTCATGTGAACGCTCCTACACCTGCCGCTTCCTCCGGATAAATATAGCCAAATACATAAAAACAACCATATATACAATTAACATAGCAATACTAAGCAATTCTGGCGGGTTTCCAAGTACAATTTCCCATGCGCCGCTGCCAAAGTAATAGGACGGTAACCACTCACCAATATTTTGTAAGAGCGGCGGAAATGCTTCCATTGGCATCCACATACCTCCTAAAATAGCCAAACCTAAATACAGAATGTTACTAACACCACTTGCGGTTTCCACCTTTTTCATTGTCCCAATTAATGATCCTAATGCTAAAAATGGGATGGAGGCAATGAGTATCCAGGCGCCCGCAGCTATCCACTGTCCTGCCGTTAACGCAATTCCATTGATAATAGACCCAACAGTAAAAATGACGATGATGGATAATAAGTGCATGATCATTTGACCGAACATCTTTGCTGAAAAGTATGCCCAGGAAGGAAACGGGGTGATTTTCATGAACCTCGCCCACCCTTGCGTATGCTCCTGAACCATACGGATGCCAAAATTCATGACCGCTGAACCCATTACACTAAAGGTGGTCATAGACATTAGAAAGTGTGCCTGCCATTCATCTTGATCTGGGAGTTCCGTGTTGAAAACATTCGTATAGATAAAATAAAATGCGATCGGCATCATTAAGGACCAAAATACATAATATGGATTTCTAAATATACGTATTACTTCAAACCTGCATTGTGTCAGAATTCCTTTCACCCTGCTTCCGCCTCCTCTTTATCTCCTGTTAATTGCTCGAAAACATCATCCAGTCTGCCTTGATTAATACGAATATTTTTAGCGGAAATGTTTAAACGAAACAATTCCGATAAGACAAAGTCTGTATCCTCTGTGACGACATAGACCACGCCATCTTTTTCATAGCATCGCATAACGGTATCTACTGTTTCCATTTTCGCAATGGCATCTTGATCCTCTGTTTCAAAGGAAACGCTCCTTGTCGTAAGATTGCGCTTAATATCTTCCGGCTCACCGTCGGCAATGATTTCCCCATTATTAAACAGGATAATCCGCTCCGAGAAATCATCCGCTTCCTCAAGATAATGTGTTGTAAAAATGATCGTTTTTCCCTTTTCCTTCAATGATTCTACCTTATTCCAAAACTTCCTTCTAGCCGTTGTATCTAATCCAACAGTAGGCTCATCGAAAAAAATGACATCCGGGTTTCCTGCAAGGGCAATCGCAAAACCTAATCTCCTTTTTTGCCCGCCAGATAGTTTATCCGCCTTTTTCTTTAGGTCAGCTTTCTCCAGTCCTGTCAGAGCGATCAGTTCTTCCATAGAGAGCGGCGATGAATAATAACTCCGAAACATTGTTAAAACTTCATGAACCTTGAGCATATCCATTACGCTTACTTCCTGCAGCATCGCACCAATTTTATTTCGAACAGCTACCTGTTTTGGACTTTTCCCAAGGAGTTCCACTTTTCCTTCATTTGGATCAAGCAGTCCCAACATCATCGAAATAGTTGTTGTTTTTCCCGCTCCATTCGGTCCAAGAATCGCTACTGCTGACCCTTTTTCAATGGAAATAGAAACATTATTTACTGCTTGAACTTTACCAAACTTCTTCGATACATTTTCTAATATTATCACGTTAGACACCAAACAAACCTCCAATATTGTTTACTGTTCATTCCATTGCAAATTTTGCAAAACTTTGGGGTGCAGTATTTTTCACATGTTGAGAGATTCCCTTCAAAAGGGCGTTGTTGTTGAGCCAACAAATAGCGATGGCAGTGAATATAAGACGCTATAATACAGGATATAGAAAACGGACCGCCCGGAAAGCCCATTATTGCGCCTGTTTACGGTAATTCAAAATTTGACTGCTTTACCCGAATTAGTTTTTAAGGTTACAACAACACTGGCTATACTAACTAAAGCTCCTAATACCACAATAATACTCACTCCAAGATTATTAGGAAAAAGAAATCCGATTGGTATAATTCCCAAAAATGCAATCACTACAAATGCTTGATACACTGCAGAAAGAATTATCACAATACGATTGGTGAATAACGATAAAATCAATGGCGGTAAAAAGAGTGCTATGATCATTCCAATCGATATCCATAAACCAGCAGGCTCATCGAATGAAACTGTGTTAGGACCTGTGGGATGTTTGGCAGCCAGCAAAACCGCCGCAACAGCAATGATTAAAGTTAGAAAAACCATTAAAAACCTTTTAAACATAATAATGAAATCTCCTTTTTTACTTTACCAGTCACAATATATCCGATAAACCCACTTTAGCATTTGGTCCAATTTTAGTTTATTAATTGTATAACGTCCGTGCCCGAAAAAAGTTCCCATTAATTATAGAAAAGTCAGGATAAATTACAAATTTTCTTCAAAATCCATTTCCTAGCTTTATTGTGGCTGTTAAGAACGTACACACATACAACAACATATTTTTTGTTTGCAAATCGTTTTTTCGTGTTATAATAAACATAGACACAAGAAAAAGGCATAAGCTAATAAAGACCGAAGATACGCGAATATCTTCGGTCGGCAATGAATCGCTCCCCTTCAAGAGGGGTCGGCGCAAGTAAGGAATAGACCTCACTGGCCTGGTAATCCGAGGGAGGTCTATTTTTTATGGTCTATAATCGTCACAACGAGTGTTGCGAAAGCGATCATTAAAACCATTGTCTCAAAAACAGACATAGGCAACACCCCCTTTCGTTGCAGCGTATCGTATGGCACTACAACCGTCAGGAATGCGCCGACCTCCCTTGAGGAAAACGCGATCATTGCTTGTTTTCATTATATCACTTGTTTCGGGAGTTTAAAGAAGTATTTTAATTTTCAACAAATAAAGCCCTCATATGGAATATGAAAGGCAATCTTTATCTGGTAAACAACCTGATGTGATTATCCACTCAAAAGCCGTTTTCACCAACAAGATGCTTTATACATCCTGTTGACAATGAACAGATAATTACCGACACCCCCGAAACTGACAACTATATCCATTTTATTGTCCATCGCTTTTAAACCATTTCAGCATTCAAAAACCCCCCTTAAATAGGTGCTTCCTTTTTCGATTCTATTGATTTCACAATTTAATCCAATTCGAATATAGCATTTATTCCGTTCTATCAATCAATTTCAAATAAACCTTTACAAATTTATTTCAAAATGAGATAATAAATGTAACATAATCGTAATATTGTAACGAATTCGTAATAATGATTATAAAATTTAACATAAGCTATTAGGAGGATGCAAAATGGAAGGACACATTCATAACGTCGCAATCTTGCATAACGGAAAAGAAGAAACTATTCATTCAACCCCCCGCACTCAGAAAACTGAAAACCCGGAAAATAACTAAGCACAATGGACAAAGCTGAATTTCTATGGATGTCCGGTGGCGCAGCTGTAATTGGTACGTGCATCTATCTGCTGTCTGTGGTCACAATGTAAACAACTTGTACAAGAAATTAAATAGCAAAACGCATAAAGGCTGGGACATGCCAAAATAACGTAAAAAGGTTCCGATTATCGTTTTTTGATGATCGGAACCTTTTTTACCCCCTTTTCCTGAAAGTTGTCTTTCTCTTCATCCTTGTGACAGCGTATCTGATAGGGAAGTTGTTAATCTTATAACGGCGGCTTTACTTACGTCATGTTCCGGGGAATCATGAGGTTCATACCTTGCATAACCACTTTTAGATTCAATCAATTGTTCTACTCCAAATATTTGTTCCAACATCTGTAGAGATACGATTCTTACACGGGAAATGTTTCAACATCGCATTAATTAGCTGCTATAAATCGGAAGTGCCGATTTCTTCTAATACCCTTATTAAAAGCACTAGATTATTGTCAGGCGGTTAATTTCGTTTTTTGTTTCGCATTAAAAATGAAATCACGATTCCAGCAGCTAATGCACCTATTGCTCCAAAGAGTGCTTGCACAAAAGATTGCGTTACTATATAAGTACCTATAAAAGTTCCGATTGTTAAACCTGTAGGAAGGGGCCAATTCAAAAATCACATCTCCCTTCTAGCCAAAAGATAATAGCTGAACAATATGACCATTACATACGATATTGGCACTTTTCTTTATAATTAGGGAAAAGCGCCCTTTAAGGTTCTAACAGTCTGTCTAACCCCATTTCTCCCCAACTTTATGACTAAGAAAGAATACTGAAATAAGAAATAACATAACCAATAATGAACCTAAAATCGTATTCATGGTTAAAAATCCGGCTTTGGAAAAGTAATTAAAAAATACAATATTATAGGGGATGATCAGGAATAATAAATATAAAGCTTGTAACGGATGTGTAAACATATTTATAGCAAACAAAAGGTTTAACCCGAAAAACAAAAAATAATATTGTGTTATCGCCGCTATCAATATCAGGATAGAGGAAGCAATTGAAACACAAAAACAACGGCAGAAAACTGTGCTGCGGTAATGTCTTCAAACTTCTTCATTTCTTTTTGTGCAAATGAAGGAATCTTCCTGCTAATCCGAGGATAAATTTTCTTAAACCATCCTTCAATCGTCATAATCTCTTCCAAATTGTGAAGCATAAATATAATTATAAAAGACGTAACCAAAACATAAACGACCGATCCCCCCACTTCATTACTTTATTTGTTACCCGAAACCACATTTTTTTGATTGTCCCGTTATACAGCGTTAGAACTGAACACTAAACCCGTTAAACCGATGAATCCCTGTGCCAAATTTAACAAGGCCTCTTTCTTTTAGAAACGTAACCGCCAGTTTTACTTCTTCTAAAATTTCCGGATCAAGGCCCAAGGTGTTATGAGAACCGTACACCATGGAAACATTTCCCATCCCTGCTATTCTTTCCAGGGAACGAACTAAATCAACAGGATTCGTTGATGGATAGAAAGCATACACAGGAGTTTCATCATAAAGTAAATCGCCCGTAAACAAATACCCGTTGTTCTCATCAAAAACGCATATATGACCTGGTGAATGCCCTGGAGTATGATGTATGGTCAACTTTCTATTTCCTAAATCAATAACATCCCCATCTGCTACAAATCCCGCTGGCTCTCCTTGATACGGCGTATATGTATTAGGGTCAAATATTTCGGGAGGAGGTATGGTAATGTCCCGGTTTATATTTTTTCTTATTTGCTCTATAGGTAATCCCTTAATGCCGTTTATTAGCCAGTCAGCATCCTTCTCATGGACATAGATCCTTTTAAATTCACTATGGCTTCCGATATGATCTGCATGAGCATGTGTCGTAATAACGGTGATGGGCAAGTCCGTAAGCTGATCGGTTATTCTTTTTATATTATCAATACCAAGACCCGTATCAATTAGCACTGCCTTTTCCTTCCCAATTAATAAAAATGAATGCACTTTCTCCCAATGACCATATTCGCTGATTGCAAATGTAAAGCGATCGATTTCCTGAACGGTAAACCACGAATCCTTAATCGTTTTAAAGACCTCCTTCCATAAAATGGGGGTATTAATTTGGAAAGAACACACGTCTTATCCCTGTTGCAGACAGAGTAGGACCCCAAAGGCTTTTTAAACACATAGCCTACTTTTTCATAACCAGCTTTTTCTTCATAAAATCGATGAGCATCTGTACGTTTTAATCCCGATGATAGGGCAACACTTTCATAACCATTTTCTTTAGCCCATTCATGAACATACGACAGAAGCTTATGGCCGTACCCATTGGAACGTTTATTCTTATCCGTAACTAAATCACATACCCAAACAAAGCGCTCGTAGTAAAGGGTGATCATAGGCTTGAATTCTGTAACCGCAACAACTTCTCCTTGATCATTCAAAGCATACAATTGATACATATCTTTTTCTTTGGCCTCCGTTACCAAATCGAGATAAGCTTTTTCATCAAGATGCGTACGTAATTGATTCATTACCGGAAAAGCATCAAGGATTTCCATTTGGGATTGAAGTTCATTGATAGTCAAGGTACTCATTGTAAGGCTTTTTTTAGTAACCTGCCTGTTTGTTCAATATGCTTCCCTTAATTAATGGCCCTTTTCTTAAAGGTAAGACTCTGACCCTTATTCCGGGTAAGAGAACGATATTGGAATAGAAGTCATGGTTTTGTTTTTAAATACTCGATTTTACGAATATCCTTATGATTATTGTTTTCCGCCCGATAACTGTCCTTATATGAGGCTTCATATACCTGCAAATATTGATTCGGCGTTAACAAGTAAAATTTTACATCTTCCTTTTGATGTATTTCCAAATCCTTTAACGATACTCCTGCGAAAGATGGTAAAGTATCAATGATACCAAACCCGACTGATAATCCTCTTTTAAAAAATTCATGTTCATGTAAATCTACTAAACGATATTCAAAGGAGCCCATAACCTCCACAATACGATTCCAATTAAAAATAGCCTTTTCAGCAGGTACTTCCCAACCCCTTTCATCACCAGGTACATGGATATCTAAATCCTGAGCATCCCAATTTCTTTCTGTGACAATTTCTAATCCTACTGAACCCATTAGCAATGGTGTAATTTTAATTTCATTTAATTTTCTGGTTATCCTTAAAAATTCATTAAATTTATAGTTATCCATCTATTCCTCCTGCGGTTATTACATCGTATATCCATTTTTCAATAATTTGATTAAATAAATCTGGTTCTGCCAGCGGCACTCCGTGACCAACCCCGGAAATTACTACACCAGTACAATTTGGGTTATTATTCACTATATCAACTGCTGATTTTTCCATAATACCTTTTTCTTTTGCCCCACAGTAACTAATATTTTTCCATTGACTTTGCTAAATTCATTAGGTATTTCAATGACATATTCTCTTTTAATATCCTTACAAGTGTATGTCGTTCCATCTATCTATTCAAGCCATAATACCACCCCAACAACAGTAACTGTGATTAAACTAATTTCGATTAGCGTTAGTTTGTAATTGCTGCGATTCTCCGAAAATCTCCATTCAACATATGTTTGAAACCCAAGTTGAATTACCGTAAAAAAGGCTGATATCAGAATCAGGATAAGCGGCCTTGCTATAAAAATAACCCCGCAGGCTATAACTGAAAAAATAAAAATCACACGTAATGTCCAATCACCTTTTTTATGAAATTCATTAATATAATTATACGAGAACCACTTCCTTTTATCGGCTCCCATCCAGCGGCGAAGAAAGGCTGGAATTACAGCTACGAGAAAAACAACTACTGCCATAATAATTAAAAATTCCTTCCAAAACCCTGGTTGCAGTCCGTAGTGTCCCATTTAAAATCAGCTCCGTTTTCATCGGGGTTACCCGTCCCCAACCGTTTTCTCCTTACTATAAATTTCATAAGCAAAATATCCAGCTAAATATCCTATACTAGCTCCTAAGCTGACTGTAGATAGTAGAGAAATAGAGAAAAACATGCCTAGAATTATACCAACAGTGCAACCCAAAAGCATTCCCATTGGTATGAAACTATCTAACAGGACTTGAGCACCTTTTGATTTTTTCCTGCCCAAGTTGCCTTGATTATACTTATGTTTAAGCCTTCCGATTACGAATACTGCAACCCCTCCCGCTATTAAAACAGGCACAATTGCCATGACAAATCCCATGTCAGAACCCCCTTTCACTTTTAATCAGGTTATTCCTGCTGCGCCACTGTTAGAAGTATGTTGTTCATCCTAAGTTTTATTTGAGCGTTTTGTTCATAATTAAATCCGTTTGTTTTTCATCACCCATATAAAAAGCATGGGCACCCGTTTGAACGAACCCCATTTTCTCATAAAAAGAAATCGCATTTTCGTTTTTTTCCCATACACCCAGCCAGATTTTCCTTTTATTCTGTTCCTGCGCAATTTCAAATGCTTTATTTAACAGAAGTTTACCAAGCCCTTGTTTTTGAAATTTGTTCTTTATATAAATCCGCTCAATTTCAAGTGATTCCGCACCCATTTCCTCAGACTGAGCATCACCGAAATTAACCTTTAAATATCCAGCCGCCTCTCCATGAAAATAAATAAAGAAGAATTTCGAAGAAGGATTGGATAATTCTTTTTCCACTTCCTTTATATGAAACGCTCTCTCCAAGTAGGCATTCATATTTTCAGGCGAGTTCTGATCTTTAAATGTATCATGAAATGTTTCATAACTAATTTCCTGAAGCAGCCGTAAATCCTCAAGGGTGCATTTTTTAATATTTATCGTCATTTTATATGGTGCTCCTTTTGATATTCTTATTCCAAAGCATCGATGTATCAGCTATTATTTACTTCACGTAGCACAGCCAATATTCCGTCCACTGCTTAATGGCCTGTTCCTCCATTATCAGCTGTTCCTGTTTTTTTCCTGAACTTTTTTCATCATCCCTGCCAGCAACTCAGGTGATCCGCAGCCATGGTTTCGTTTTATGTCAAACATAAGCCGGATTTCCTTTAAGGTCATGCCAAGCCCTTGCATCTCTTTAATCGCATAGAAATCCTGGATATCCTTTTCCTCATAAATCCTTCTATTGTTGCTCCAGGCCGGCTTAATCATGCCCCATTCTTCATAATGCCTGACCGTGTCTTTTGTTGCTTCAACAGCCTTTACAAATGCACCAATTTTCACTGGAAAATCACTCCTGAAAATTTCTCTTGATATGGGGTCGACCCCACTATGTATGCTAATGATACGAATGGAGGTGACCAAATGATTCACACCATCCTGATAATTCTGTATTCTCTTCTTAGTATAACAGGAAATTTGATTTATTTCCGGGAAAATTTCAAGGATCTTCAACAAAGACAGAGTTTATCATTACTATTATTTATATTAATCCATACCTGTTTTCTTATAATTGGCATTGCATGTCTTTTCACTGCGGTTCATACGTTAATGTTATTGGCGGTCGAGGTACTCGTCATTATTTCACGTATTATCAATGGCCAGATACTATACTTGAAAAACAATTGGCGCCATTATTTCGTAACCGTTCCACTTATGACGATTATTTTCTTTCTTCCCTCCAATAATTTATGAAAAAACAGCCAAATCCTCTGCAATCAATGGTATACTATTAGAAATTTTCGGGGGAGGTTAATGGTATGGATTACGTAATCCGTAGTATGCAAAAAGAAGATATTCCTTACGTTCAACATGTCGCGAAAACAAGCTGGAACAGTACGTATGAAGGGATCATACCACGAAAAGTTCAGGAAAATTTCCTGCAGGCAGCTTATAATGACGATCGGATGGAAATGCGATTGCAACGTTCTTTTCTATACGTAGCTAAGGTTGATGGGAAAATTGCTGGCTTTGTAAAATTTTCTCCAGTTAATGAAGAGGGAAAGGCTGAGCTTGGTGCCATCTATTTACTTCCAGCGCACCAGGGAAACGGCATAGGATCCGCATTGCTGAAAAGGGGGAATAGAGGAACTGGAGAATTTTAAAGAAGTTTATATCAGCGTTGAAAAAGACAATGAAATCGGAAAAAGTTTTTATCTGGCAAAAGGGTTCAAAATTATTTCCGAGTTTGAGGATAACTTTGATGGCCATATTTTAAAGACAATCCGCATGGTTCTGCATATATAAAGCTCGCCTTTGCAGCGAGCTTTATTTTTGTTAGTCGACATTTCCCGGGAAATATCGACAAAACTATTTCCTATTTTTCTGCTTTTTCATATAACACATCAAAGTGGTTTACCATTTCAAAATCCAAATCCGTCAATCCTTTTGCCCGCCAAGAGGTAATCTTCAATGTGACAGCTTTATAGTCGATCGAAATAAACGGATGATGCTGCTTGCTCTCTGCATACTCGGCAATTTGGTCAACAAACCGTACCCCTGCCAGGAAGTTTTTGAAATGATATTTCCGGGCTATCCATTTTTCATCAAGTCGTTTCCATTTCGGTAATTGTTCAAGTTCTTGTTTAATTTGTTCTTCATTCAAACGTTCCATATTTCCATCTCCTTTCTAATTTTATAGTTTCGATCTTGCTGTTGCTGTTACATTTAGTTTAACAAATCCAGATGCGAAATTCTCTCCTTATCACTCCCAATCAACCGGAAAAAACTTATGCACACCTTATCCACAGGTATTTGTGCATAAGTGTGTGGAAAAATCAGTTTTCACCGTATATAATTCAGGATTAATTCGATGACTTTTTAAAATGTAGTTTGGGTTCGGTGATTTTTATAAGTTATTCGGCGGTTTTCCTTCCTAGTTCAGTGAAAGTATCAGATCGTTCAGTGAATTTTGACTAAACTTCAGTACCTTTTGAACAAACTTCAGTATCCAGCCAGGAACCGTACCCATTACCATAAAAAGGGGGCCTCCGTGACCAGGCCACGAATCAGAGTGATGTCTTCTCGCATTGCTCAAGCACCAACAAACAAAATTCAGCATCCACCCCGCCCCAGCCTGCCAACCAAAAGAGGACGCTCCACACCTAATCCGCGGAGCATCCTCAATCAATATTACTGCATCTGCACTCTATGCAAATGCGCAAATATCCCTTCCCGTTTTAACAATTCTTCGTGATTTCCTTCCTCCTCAATACCGTTTTTCGTTACAACCATAATCCGATCCGCATTTTTAATTGTTGCTAGACGATGGGCGATGATAAGTGTTGTTCGGTCTTTAGCCAGTTCTGTTAGTGCTTGCTGAATAATCATTTCCGTTTCCGTGTCAAGTGCGGATGTTGCTTCATCCAAAATCAGGATTGGCGGATTTTTCAGGAACATCCTGGCAATAGCAATCCGCTGCTTTTGCCCGCCAGATAGCTTCAACCCTCGTTCGCCGACCTGTGTTTCATAGCCATCAGGAAGTTCATTAATAAATTCTTCCATATGGGCCCGCCTTGCAGCTTCCTCAATTTCCTCGTTCGTTGCGTCAAGCTTCCCATATGCAATGTTTTCCCGTAGTGTGCCGGTAAATAAAAACACATCCTGCTGCACAATGCCGATTTGGCGGCGCAGAGACTCTTTGGTCATATCGCGAAGATCGATTCCATCAATGGTTATGCGGCCGGCGTCAACGTCATAAAACCTTGGTATCAGGGAACAAATGGTTGTCTTTCCAGCACCTGAGGGCCCAACAAAGGCAATCGTTTCACCAGCGTTAATGGCAAAGCTGAGTGATGTTAGCACCGGTGCTTTCGTTTTTTCATAGCCAAATGTTACACGATCAAATAAAATATCGCCCTTTAAAAATGAGACGTTTTGAGCTCCTTCACGGTCAACTACTTCCGGGGAAATTGCCAGCAGATCGGTAAACCGTTTAAAACCTGCCATGCCTTTTGGATATAATTCAAGCAAGGCACTGATTTTTTCAATCGGTTTAAATAATACGTTTGCAAACAGAACAAATGCTACCAACTCACCCATTTCCAGCTTGTCATTAAATGTTAGCCATGACCCGAAAACGAGAACAACTAATACAATAAAACGCATCATCATGTAGATATTGGAGTTGACGAATGCCATTACTTTATAGGCACCGACTTTTGCTTTGCGGAAACTGTAATTATTTTTTGTAAATCGCTTCATCTCAAATTTCTCATTGGTAAATGACTGGACAACCCGAACACCGGAAACCGCATCTTCCACACGTGCGTTTACATCCGCTATATCGTGATACATCTTGCGCCAGGCCTTGCTCATCTTAATATTACTGTAAGCAATCAGCCAAATTAATATCGGTACAATGATTAAAATAATCACCGACAGTTGAAAGTTAATGTTAAACATTAGTAAAAAGGCACCGACAAACGTCATGATTGCAATGAAAAAGTCTTCCGGCCCATGGTGGGCAAGCTCACCAATATCAAATAAATCATTTGTTATCCGACTCATGATATGTCCGGTTTTTGTATTATCAAAAAAGCGAAATGACTGTTTTTGTACATGGTTGAATAATTGCTGCCGCATATCGGTTTCAATATTGACACCAAGCTTATGTCCCCAATACGTAACAATATATTGTAAAAATGTGCTCAGTAAATAAACTGCCAACAGCCCAATACTGACAAGTACAATCAGATTCCAGTCGCCACTTGGCAACAGCTTGTCAATAAATGACTGTACAGCTACCGGAAAAGCCAATTCCAGGAGAGCAACAATAACAGCACAGGAAAAGTCAATCAAAAATAACCGCCGATGAGGTTTATAATCACTAGCGTTGCATAAATATATTTATAATTTTCTGCAAATGTCATTCCTGTGATTTTTGTCAAAAAGTCAAAGTCCAATCAAAGATGGCTCCGTC
>BMJD01000018.1 GCA_014642895.1 Lentibacillus populi | reverse complement strand
CAATGACCCCGGCAGTTCCGGAAACACGTTCATACGCATCTGCCATATGACCGGCACTTTGTTCATGACGAACAGGGATAAAGCGAATTCCAGCTGTCGGGAATAGGTCCAACATATCCATAAAGGCCGATCCTACGATTCCATACACCTCTTTGACATTTTCTGCGACAAGTGTTTCAACGATTGCCTCGCTTGGTGTCATTTTTACTTTTTTATTCGTTAAAGCGCTTTCTGTCATTACCATAATAAACCCTCCTGAAATAATTAATTTAGTTAGTTGTAGGCTCTACAGTGTTCGTTACCGTTATTTTACTAAAGAGTGATTTATAAATGTATTCAATGTCTTGCATTGAAGGTAGTTTTCGGTTTGTGTTTATTCCATTTCCTGATAAGGCATCTTCTACAAGCACATGAATGGAATCACTTAACTTGCCGGTATCTTGAATGTATTTTTGCAATGCATCCCAAATTCCAAACCTATTATTATAGTTTTCTATAATTTCAACCGATGATTGTGCAAGTTCATCATTATCTTTTGATGGTTCCTCGCCTAAAGCAACTGCAATATCCCGATAGCGGTCAACTGCCGATTTAAGACCAAACCTCATTACGGAAGGTAACAAAGCTGCAACACTTAAACCATGAGGGATGTGAAAGCGATTTCCTAACGCGCGTCCGGCAGCATGTACCAGGTTTGTTGAGGAATTAAAAAATGCTGTTCCCGCATAGCAACTTGCCAAAAGCATCTTTTGTCTTTCTTCTAAATTTGAACCATCTTCATATACTTTAGGAAGAGCTTCACCTATCATTTTGATTGCTCTTAACGCATAAGAATCCGTCAACATGGAAGCCCGATTGGATACGTATGCCTCAATGGCATGTGTCAGTGCATCAAGACCTGTAAAAGCTGTGAAGTGCTTTGGCAAACTAACCGTTAGTTCAGGATCCAGGATAGCTATATTTGGAATCAAATCTGAGTGGCCTGGATTTAGTTTCACTCCAAGTTCAGGGTCAGATACAACCATAATACCAGTTGCTTCGGATCCAGTACCAGCAGTTGTTGGTACTGCTATAAGAGGTAATCGATTCAAGAAAGGTTTTGATGTAATTTCAGACCATTCCAAATCTGAATTCAACCCAAATAAGGAGACACTTTTCGAAATATCAATTGCACTCCCACCGCCAACAGCAACAACACAGTCTGCTTGAGAATCTTTTAGCGTTGATAGAGCATCCTGAACGTGCTCAATGGTGGGTTCCCCGGAATAATCGGTAAAAAGTGTCAATTTTAAACCGTTGTTTTGGAGTACGTCTTGTACTTTCTTATGAATATTCAGCGGATCTGTCGCTAGAAATGCGTCCATAATAATTAGGGGTTTAGTAGCCCCACAGGATAATATTGCCTTGCTCAGTTGGTTAATACTTCCCGAACCGACCTCAATCCGGTTCGGTAAAGATAAGGTAGCCATGTTTTTCCTCCTTTACAGCAAAATAGTATTCAAAGTAAAAATTATATTATGGATGTAACAACAGGTTACTACCAGTTGTTATGAATAATTAAAGCATAAGAGACCAGAATTGTCAATACATTCTGGTTAGTTAAATTTTAAGATCCATTTAAACTCTATTGAATCCCCAATTAACTTCCTGCAGAAATAAAAACTAGAGGGATTTCTAATTTTCCCTTGCTCTCATCATTTCAATATTAAAACTGTACATATCTGGTCTAAATACACTATTTAAAAATTCAATTGGATTACCCTGTGGATCATATATGATTCGTTCACTAAGCAATACACTTGATGATTCTAGGATTTCCAAGTATTTAGCATCCTGCTTTAATGGTTTCCCACTAGTTATTGATTGTTTTGCCTTCCACAAATTAATACCAAGTGTAGTTTCAAGCAAATCGTATATAACTACTGTATTCAAATCATATTTTTCAAGTTTTTCACCAATCTCCACGGAATAATAATGCTTCTCTATTGCTACAGGAATATCATCTGCAAAGCGGAGTCTTTCAATTAAATAAAATTGATCCAGTCCGAGTATATTTCCTACTTTTTCAGGGGAGGATGACTTTCCCTGATAAATCAATTTAGAACCTGGATTCATACCCGTGCTTTTCACTGTTTCAGTAAAGCTTTTAAATGATCCAAGCCAATCCTGTACCGGGGTATTCGATATAAAGGTTCCTTTTCCATGGCTTTTTTGTAAAATCCCCTCATTTACAAGCATCGAAACAGACATACGTACTGTTGTTCTACTGACTGAATAACGTTCCATTAATGTACGTTCACTCGGTATTTTATTCTTATAACATCCGTTTAAAATGTCTTCTTTTAACTTTTTTTTTAATTGGATATGTAAAGGTTCTGGACTTTCGAAATTCAGACTCATCGGTAACCACCTGCTATTCATGTTTGTATCAATTAAATCAATTAAAATATTTATAGTCAATGTTAATGGGGCAACCTTCTGATAACAATAGACTGATTTCCTTGGAGAAACGAGAAAATGTAAGAAAGAATGGATGTTGTGAGGTTTTGAGTGCAAATCATCTTTACCCATAAAGAATGGAAGGAATGGATAGATGCCGTAGTGGCTGTTTTTACAGGAACATCTTGAGGTGCCGATGGGAGTATTGGGTTGGCATTTATGGGAACCGCGCATTGCTTCATTCCGACAATTAGATATTTAAATATTTAAAGATCCTACTGTGGCAGTTATTGTCCTGCCACAGTAGGCATCTTGTATTTCAAGTTTCGAAACCGTTACCACTTCTCAATTAAATAATCAGCATCATCCTTGAGCCTGTTATAAGCATTATCTGCAATCAATCCTTTTTCTTTCTGATGATCAAGTAGCAACTTAAAGATCTTCATGTGTTTAACAATCTTTTCCGACAAACCTTTTTCCTCGTAAATAATCACAGCAGTCAAATGGGTCGATAAGGAACGGGCAACATCGTCGCTATCGAACTCCCCCTCTTTTTTGAAGCGCTCGACAAGTGTTTTCATATCGGATGCACTTTCGGTCCAATACTTGGGCAGGCTAAAGAAGTCATCACCATTGAGATTGTTGATAGAATCATCCGCCATCCGAGTGGCAATACCCCACAGCCCGTTCTCTACGCGATCTATTAGCTCCTGATCGTAACCATATCTAGGCTGTTGGCCAGGCATCTCGAACAGGACGGTCGCTGTCCCATTAAGAGCAAATGAAGACCTAGCTTGACCAGGTAAATCGCGCTCCTCTGGGTGTAAATAACGGGCCACACCGGGCTCCTCATCATCTGAGAATTTTTTTACGCCAAGAGCAGCAGCCAACGCATAGCGTATGGATTTTTCTTGATCCAATTCTGGCCAATCATCGTACTTCGGACTGTTGTCTGGTCCCAGTGGCGGATAGTCTATTGCAATCGTGACATCCTCACCAGTTTTGTTGGTCTTCGGGGTGCCCATGTGATGAAGGTCTACGAAGGCTTCCACCTTACCAAACTCAGCCTTTAGATCCAGATATAGCTCTCTGAGTATGCGGGATTCGTTCGTCAGGAAAAAACCGGGCTCAGCACTCGAGCCGGGGAGATCTTCCAACACAGGTTCATAGCTCAGATCCGGGTTAAAATCCCGGTTGATATCAAAGCCACCGTTTCTTTCACTATAGTTCCAAGCGGGCTCAGCACCTTCGAGATGTGGGTAAGCCGCAATGACCTCATCCCATGGGAAGACGTTCTGCCGTTGCGTTATCTCAGCACCGTCAACATTGAGCCGTGGCACGGCAACTATTGTAACCTCCTCACGAACCGCCTGAGCACGGGAGCTATCGCTAGTCCCAAGAATCTCGAACATTTGCATAAGTGCCTCAGGACCACTCTTCTCGTTACCGTGTATATTACCATTGATCAGCAATACTTGATTACCCGTACCTACACGAGCGGCATAGATGTCACGGCCTTGTTGTGAGTGCCCGATGACGTCGACCTCGACCCTGCCTGAACTGGTCTTCTCAATTTGGTCTAGCCTTTGACCCAGCTCTTCGTGGCTCATGAAATCATCGTCCACTTTCTCACTTTTACCACTGGCTTGGATCTCCAGTCCGGTAATCGGGTTCAGCAATAACAATAAAATCGCAACGAAAGGTACAATTTTTTTCCAAATATTTTTTCTCATAGTAACCTCCTTGTTTTTGGGCACAACTAACCTGTTTCTATTCATTTCACTGGTATAATGAAAAAGTGCTTATCCTCACTAAAAATGCCTCCTTGTAATGTATTTGGACTGATGGCTCTTAAATAGTAGGGTTATTAAATTTTCCGTATGCACCTTGGAATAAAAATATATATTAACAAGGGACGAGCCCTTGGGGAGTCTTACCTTACATTCAATACTTCTAGCAATATGTTCTTTTTTGGATTTTTCCAGTATCCTTGATTGCTCTAATTGGGTTACTCTAGGTTGGAAATGAAAGCCGGTTTAAGAAAAACTAGGGGGAAATTACATGTACGAGAACTTAGGATAATTGTGAATAAATTAACATATGCCAAGATTTTTAATCTTAAATAGATTATTATATGATAAAGTGAATATCGAACTTATTTGAAAGATTTAATGTAAAATCGTTCCTACTTATTACAGCCATTATAGGCATTAAGCTAATATAGTTCAATAGAAAAATGTGAATACTATTAATTTTGGTAATAAAGGAACGAAACTATAGTCACGTTTTTTAAAAGGTAAATTAATACATAGGAAATTTGACTTAAAAGGTTAGCGAAAAGGGAAGACGGATTTATTCTAGAAGGCTTTATTTCAAGTAAACCCATGTAATAATATATGGAATATTCCCATTTTCTTTTTATAAATAATTCTGTCTTGGCTGGACAATAGAACCAAAATAAATAATATGAATACTATTTACAATAATTTCTAAAACGTCAATCTACTATTGACTGATAGTTACCGAAATGCTATATTATTACTATACCTACTTGTAAGCGCTCGCACGATACAAGCCACTGCAAGTTTCCCTTGCCGGTCCCTTGTATCGTCTGCAATGACGTGAAGGAGATTTAGTAATTGTATAATCAGAAAACGATCTACGTAATCGGGGATGCAAAGTCACCACAGAATAATCCGATTACCAAGAAGTATAGTCAATTTTTTCTGGCATTGGTGATTGACGTTACCAGTGATGAAATTGTTGATAGCGAATGTTCTTCAACCATCCAGTTGACGAATCAGTTTGTCCGTTCCTTGTTTATAGGACGGAAGGTAGACGATGACAAGGTGGAAGAGGATATTCGCAAACGGTATCTGGGCTCTTCGCAAAAAGCGCTGATTGTTGCATTCTATGATGCAAAAAATAAATATGAGCAAGCAAAAGCTGCTTTGACTAAATAAACCTAGTCAAAATCCAGCCTGACAATTATTTGTTGGGCTGGATTTTTATTTACTAGAGGAGGAACCGAAATGATAACAGATGGTTTTATGTATATCGCTGTCCTGGTGGCACTGGCTGCCGTCATGGTAGGAGTTGAAAATAAGTTTAGTTCCAATCGCTTTTTTAAATTTATTCCGGGGATTGTTCTGATTTATATTGGGGCAGCATTTTTACAGACAATTGGCTTGTTTGACAATGATGCTACGGAAACGGCGTATACCAGTGTGAAAGGGGCTTTGCTTCCGGCGATGTTGATGATCATGCTGTTGAAATGTGACATCCGTAGTATTATCAAACTTGGACCACGGATGATTGGCGGTTACCTTGTAGCGGTTGTCAGCATCATGCTTGGATTTGTCATTGTCTATGCTATTTTCAAACACTTTTATGTTGCGGATACGTGGCGTGCGTTTGGTGCGCTTGCTGGAAGCTGGACTGGCGGGTCAGCCAATATGGTTGCTTTGCAGGATATTCTTAAGGTTCCGGAAAATATCTTTGGCTATGCTCTAATGATGGATACGATTAATTATGGAGTATGGGTGATGTTCATGTTCTGGCTCGTTCCATTTGCAGGTGCTTTTAATCGCTGGACAAAAGCAGATACGTCCTTTATAGACAATGAACTGGAAGAAGATGCAGCAGTAGAGGAAAATGATCAAGGATTACAATTTAAACATATTATGTATCTTCTTGGAACTGGGCTACTTGTTTCTGCATTGGCTACATTTGCAGGTGATCATTTGCCGGAATTGGGAGATGTATTTAGTGCCACAACCTGGACAATCTTGATTGCTTCAGTAATTGGCCTGATTCTTGGCCAGACGCCGGTATCTCGAATTCCTGGGGCACTGGATGTTTCCAATGTAATGCTTTATATTATCGTGGCGCTTATTGCTTCTCAATCTGACTTTTCTCAGATTGCTCAAGCACCTATTTATCTCGTTTCCGGTTTTCTGATTATGCTGTTTCACTTGGTTATCATGCTGCTGCTTGGGAAGTTGTTTAAATATGATTTATTCACACTTGGGATTGCCAGTCTTGCCAATATTGGCGGCATGGCCTCAGCACCGATGCTTGCGGCTGCATATAGTCGGACCTTGATTCCAGTTGGTGTCATCATGGCCTTAATTGGCTCGTTTCTGGGCACCTATTTCGGCATGCTGGTTGGGAAAATTCTTGGAATCATGTAAAGTGAAAATCTATATTCTTAGCAAGAGGGGGAATTTGTATGCTAATCCGAGATTTGCAAGTTGAACATCGAAACATACCATTACGAACGCCATTTAAAACGGCGCTAAGGACGGCAACCGAAATCGAGAGCATTGAGGTGACCATTCAATTAGAGAATGGGATCACCGGTAAGGGTGCAGCAGCGCCGACCTGGGTGATTACTGGGGATTCGACGGAAAGTATTCAGGCCGCGTTATTAGGTCCTATCAAGGAGGCTTTGGCCGGAAAGGATATTTACCATTTTCAGTTATTGCTTGATGCGATCCAAAGATGTTGCATTGGCAATACAAGTGCCAAGGCAGCAGCAGACATTGCGCTTTATGATGCTTATAGCAAATTGCTCCATGTCCCGCTATATAACTTGCTGGGCGGCAACAAATCGCTGAACACATCAATGACGGTTGGAGTGGATACGCCAGATAAGATGGCAGCGGATGCGAAGAAATGTGTGAAGGATGGGTTTAGCCGCTTGAAAATCAAGGTTGGATCTCAGCCAGAACTAGATCTTACCCGAATCTCAGCAATTCGTGATGTAGTACCGGCTGAAGTAACGCTCCGGCTGGATGCCAACCAAGGGTGGAACCCAAAACAGGCGGTTCAGCTGATTAATCAAATGGAAGCCATGGATGCTGGGATCGAATTCATTGAACAACCCATTGCAGCACGGGATCTGGATGGATTAAAGTTTGTGACCGATCATGTCAACATTCCGATCATGGCGGATGAAAGCTTATTTTCTCCTAAAGATGCACTTCAGTTAGTAAGTGGGCACTATGTAGATCTGTTAAATATAAAATTGATGAAATGCGGGGGAATTGCCAACGCCTGGAAAATTGCCAGTATGGCTGAAATCAGTGGCGTTGCTTGCATGATTGGCAGCATGATGGAACCGGCACATTCGGTTGGAGCAGCTGCCCATTTTGCAGCCGCACATCCAAATGTCATCTACTTTGATCTGGATGCACCATTATGGCTAAGCGAAACACCGGACGTCATCGCTTATGAAGGAGAAGAACTCCGCCTATCCAGAAGACCTGGTATTGGGCAGCTTGGATAGGGGGAAGAGTCACACTAGCTAGTGAGGGTAATAGGGATAGGTTCCTTGTAAAAGATTTTGTCTTAGATTTTTTGCGTTCTAGGGATCCTTAGATACAAAAGGAATAGTCAAAATTAGATAAGGTGATGAATGAAAATTTGCAGGCTCAGCCCTTGAATGAATCTTATGATAAAGTTCGAGGGTTTTCTATTGGCAACAATTATCTAGATAACTACTTAATAAACATATCAGGACTTATGCAGAATAAAGGAGTATTTTAAACGACCACCTGCTAAAGCAGGTGGATTTTGACATAAATGTCGACGACGACGACTAAAGTCGTGTTTAAGGCTGAAGTCTTCTAAAAGACACTATGCTGAAGCATACTCTAAAATTGACTAAACTCAATCATCTATCTTGAAAGTGTCATCTTTTACCTGGTTTGACTGGTTCGCTATATAATTTCTTATTATCTCTTCCGTCACATTTCCAACTGTTGCACAAAAATAGCCCCTTGCCCATAAATGTTGACCCCAGTATCTCTTTTTTAATTCAGGAAATTCATTCTGGAGGAGTCTTGATGATCTTCCTTTCAAGTACTGAAGAATTTGGCTTGGTGCTAAACTTGGTGGACACGATAACAGCAAATGAATGTGATCCTTTCCCACACTTCCTTGCAAAATGGTAATACCCCTTGCCTCGCACCCTTGCCTTATTAATTCCCTGGTCCTTATTGCTATTTGCCCATGTAATATTTTATATCGATATTTTGTAACCCATATAATATGATATTTTATATCGTAAACCGTGTGGCTACTTTTCTTATATCCGTCCATACTATTCACCTCATTTTAAGTATGGACAAAAAAGATAAGGCTAAAAGCGTATACCGTCTAAAGACGGTGGAGTTAGACCACGTGTTTGTAAATTAAAGTTACCGATGCAATTACAAATCTGGATAACATGCTAAATAGAAATCCTCTGGTGCAAAATACTCGTTTATGAGGATGGGAATAGGACATTTATTAGTTGATAATTACAGTGTATTTTGTACTGTAGCCGAGAATATAAAAACAGTTACAATAAAAATACTTTGTAGCAGCAGAGATTGAATGAATTATTGTGGGCTAAAAAGCTGCGGATATAGTTTTGTAAATAACCATTGGCAGCTTTTGTTAAATAAAACTAACCATTAGGAAAAGCACGGAACTTGTTCCTAATTCTTTTCCAAAGACAATAAAAAAATGCTTGTAAAACGCTTTCAATTATTATATACTCTTACTAAATCGATTTACTAAACCGATTTAGTCTAAAATATACTTAATTTTAATATAGGAGAACGAAAAATGCGAACGGTTACAATTACAGATGTTGCAGAACATGCAGGTGTTTCAAAAAGCACCGTATCACAATTTTTAAATAAACGGTATGATTACATGGCTAAGAAAACGAAAGAAAAAATAGAGTTGGCCATAGAAGAATTAGGATATCGGCCGAATATTGTGGCTAGAAGTCTAAAACAGAAATCGACCACAACAATTGGCGTTATAGTCGCAAATATCTTGCATGAGTTTTCAACACAGATTATTCGGGCGATCGAGGATTTTTGCCATGAATTGGATTTCCATATCATTGTTTGTAATGCAGATGATGATCCTGAAAAGGAAAAGAAATATATCGATATGCTTAGAGCAAAGCAAATTGATGGCATTATTATTTTCCCAACGGGTGATAATGTTGAATTGTATAAACGTATGATTATGGAAAACTATCCGATTGTATTTCTGGATCGACATGTTCCGGAATTAGCGATTAGTTCCATTTTGCTGGATAATGAGAAAGCGTCTTCACTGGCGATTGAGGAATTTGTCCGTAATGGATATGAACGCATTGGGATTGTAACAACATCAACTTTTAGGAATATTACACCGAGAATTGAACGAATAAGCGGTTATAAGAAAGCTATTGAGGCACATGGTTTACCAATGGAAGATGAATATATCAAGAGTGCAGAAATTCATGAGATACAATCAGATTTGCAAGTAATGGTGTCATTACCGAATCCTCCCCAAGCAATTCTTGCGGGAAACGATCTGGCATTAATTGAAATATTAAAATATACAAAGGAAAACCAGATGAAGATACCTGAAGATTTGGCTCTAATCGGAATCGACGATGTATCATTTGCCGGTATTTATCATCCGTCTATTACAACGATAGCACAGCCAACATTTGATATGGGGAAACGGGCTGCTAAGGTGCTGTTAGATAAAATAACCAACAAGGACAGTAGAGAAGAGGTAGCAAATATTGACCGATTCAAACCTAGGTTAATCGTTCGGGTATCCTCCTCCAAGACCTAAATCTTTTTTTGTTGTTCTATGAAAACACTATATCGAAATAGGAAAGGAGATTGAAGCAATGAGAAAAATCATTGAAACAGTTACGGAAGAGGTTGCTGAGGTCTTGAAAAATTTAGATGAAAGTCAGGTTGTTGTATTAGGGCATCAAATTACGAGCGCAAAACGAATCTTTGTTTCAGGAACTGGCAGGTCGGGTTTGATTGGGAAGGTCTTTGCCATGCGACTAATGCAAAGTGGTTATTCTGTCTATGTTGTTGGAGAAACAATCACACCAAGCATTGGAAAAGAAGATTTATTAATCATTATTTCAGGATCAGGCAGTACGGGCTCATTAGTACAATTTGCCGAGAAAGCAAAAGATGTTGGAACTGATTTAGCATTAGTTACGACGAACAGAGATTCTAAGATTGGACAACTTTCAAACTGTACTGTATTTATTCCGGCTGCTACCAAAAAACGAGAATCACATGAACCTGGAACGATTCAACCGCTGGGAAGCCAGTTTGACCAATCAGCACATTTATTGCTAGATGCATTAATGGTTCATCTTTTGCAAGCAAAATCAGATGAAAGCGATAATACAAATTTAAACAAACGGCATGCCAATTTGGAATAGCAGTTAGGATGGTGGTGAAAGGATGAGTATCCTTGAAAAGATTGAAGCAAACTCGATTGTAGCAGTAATTCGTAAAGCGGATGAAACCAATATTATCCCAATCGTCGATGCGCTGTATAAAGGTGGCGTGAAAGCGATTGAGATTACGGCTGAGACACCTAAGGTAACAACCTTAATTGAAAAAATAGCAGAAACATTTTCTGATAAGGTACTTTTGGGGGCGGGAACTGTTCTGGATACTGAAACAGCTCGATCAATTATTATGGCAGGTGCAGAATTTATTGTTTCCCCGACTTTAAATGCTGATACTATAAAATTTGCGAACAGGTACGGCATTTTAATGATATCTGGTGCCTTAACACCAACAGAGATTTTAACGGCATATGAAAATGGTGCAGGTATGGTCAAGGTATTTCCAGCAGATGTGTTTGGACCGAATTATATCAAAAACATTCATGGTCCATTACCACACATTCCACTCATGGTAACAGGCGGAATTACGTTGGAAAATATGAATCAATACCTTATTAAAGGAGGTATAGCGGTCGGAATAGGAAGCAATTTAGTCAATGCAGAAGAACTTAAAGAACCTAGTGATTATAGGCTATTAATCGAAAAGGCTAGACAATTTGTAAATAGATTGAAAGAAATAAAATAAATGGCCGAAGGGAGAATTTAAAATGAAGAAATTTCAACTATTAGCATTTGGACTTGCATTAGTACTTTTTACTGCATTAGCAGGTTGTGGCAGCGATGAAAGTGCAGGATCAGGTTCTGGCAAGGATGGCGGTAAAATCAAGATTGTTGCAGCCCACAATCAAACTGACCCGGACAACCCATATCAAGATGGATTATTGAAATTTAAGGAGGTAGTGGAAAGTAAATCTGATGGAAATATTGAATTAGAGGTACATGCTGGAACCATTGGTACAGAAGAATCAGAATTAGTTGAGAAACTGAAACTTGGTGCAGCTGACGTGGTGCTTGTTTCTCCAGGATTTATGACACAAACAGGCATTAAAGAAGTTGATTTATTTGCATTACCATACCTATTCGACAGTTATGATCATTGGGAGCAAGTAGTAGACGGTGAGGTTGGAGACAAAATGGCTAAAATCATCAATGAAAAGTCAAATAATGATTTCAAATTGATTGGTTATTGGTCTGCTGGTGTACGTCATTATTATGGTAAAAAACCGATCAATTCAATGGATGACTTAAAAGGATTGACAATTAGAACTCAAACATCTGGTGTTGTAGCAGACTACTGGAAACAGACAGGTTCCGTTCCTACAGACGTAGCTTGGGGTGAATTGTATCAGGCATTGCAGCAGGATGTTGTCGATTCGGCTGAAAACGCATACCCGTACTTTGTTCAACAAAACCATCATACCACTGATAATGGTAAATATATTACGGAAACTGGGCACGACTATACAACACGTTTCTTATTAGTTAATGGCAACAAGTTTGATGAATATACGGAAGAACAACGACAAATCATTTTGGATGCAGCAGAAGCTTCTGTTAAAGCTGAACGCGAGGCACTTTACAAACAGGAGGATGAAGCAAAACAAAAAGCAATTGATGAAGGTGCAAAGGTTAACGAAATTGATCGTCAACCATTTATAGAGTTAGCAAAGCCTTTACAGGATAAAGCCGTTAAAGAGATGGGTGTTGAAGATTTATTGCAAAAAATTAGAGACGCCAAATAAAGTGTTAATAACCTTAAGCGAAGGGCGCGGAGCTGTGTCCTTTCCTTAAGTCTTTCGTTAGGAGGGAAATGTAGTGAACCGTTTTGTGAAAGAGCTAGAAAAAGTTCAGTTGACATTAGGAGTAATTTTCTTATCCATATTCTTTATTGTCATTATGATCCAGATTACAACAAGACATTTAGGCATCCCAGTTATATGGACGGGGGAATTGGCGAATTATTCGTTTATCTGGGCGATCTTTATGGGTGCAGCTGTAATGGTTAATCGGAGGGAACACTTTAACTTCGACTTTTTTCTAAAGAGGTTAAAGGGTAAGGCTAGAATTTTGTTAAGTATATTTAATGATCTTGTTTTAATTTTATTTACTATAGCTATTTTTTATTATGGCATACAGGTAGTACAGAAGTTTTGGGATTACAATTGGACAGCATTGCCAGAGATGAAAATGGGGTATGTCTGGCTTTCCATACCAATCATGGGTGGGACAATGATTATTTATACGCTTTCCCATTTGGTTAATCACGTTAAATCATGGAAAGAAAAGGGGGCGGGTGAGTAATGGGATTTATATTAATAAGTTTATTTATCATATTAATGCTAATTGGGATACCAATTGCTTTTGTCATTGGAATTGTCGCATTATTAGGTATTATGAATATCCCGTATATCCCTGAATTGACAGTCCCGATGAAAATGCTGAATGGCTTGGATTCCTTTGTATTACTAGCCGTTCCATTGTTCATCCTGGCAGCCAATTTGATGAACTCTGGGAAAATTTCCGAAAAACTAATCGAACTTTCCCTTGCAATTGTTGGTCCGATAAGAGGGGGGCTCGCACATGCGAATATTTTAGTTTCGATGATGTTTGCAGGTGTTTCGGGTGCTGCACAGGCTGACACGGCCGGTGTAGGTAAAATCCTTATTCCGAGTATGAGAAAAAAAGGTTATGACACGGAAACGGCAGTTGCAGTGACTGCAGCTTCTTCAACAATTGGTGTGGTAATTCCGCCTAGTATTCCGATGATTATTTTTGCAGGGCTTACAAATGCATCAGTAGGTGCGCTGTTTCTAGGGGGAATCGTACCTGGTGTATTGATTGGTCTAGCAATGATGATTTTCATTTACTTTATGGCTATAAAGAATAATTACCCTAGATATACACGAGCAGAGTTGAAAAAATTCCTCAAATTATTTGTTGAATCTTTCCCGGCTTTGCTTACACCAGTTATTATTATCGGTGGAATCATTTCAGGATTCTTCACCGCAACAGAAGCAGCGGCAGTAGCATCTTTATACACCTTATTAATTAGTATGTTTATTTATAAAACATTGAAACCCCGAGATATTCCAAAAATATTGATTGATACGCTTGCATTAAGTTCTCTATCCTTATTTGCTTTAGCGGCGGCAAGTGCGTTAGGGGAATTAATGAGTTATTACCAATTAGGCACGGTTGCGCAGGATTTCTTTAGTAATCATATTGGTGCAAAATGGGTCTTTATCCTTATCATCATTGCTTTCTTCCTGTTTATCGGAACCTTTATGGATGCGATTCCGGCAATGATTCTGTTTGTACCAGTAATCTTGCCTACAGCGTTGCAATTTGGTATTGATCCAATTCATCTTGGGTTGATTGTGGTTATCACACTGGCAGTCGGACTTGTTACACCACCATATGGATTATGCTTACTTCTCTCTGCGAAAATTGGAAACCTGTCGATTGAACGATCATTTGCAGCGGTAGTTCCGTATATCGCAATTATAATTGTTGTGTTATTGTTTATTGCCTTTTTCCCGGATGTGGCGTTCTATATTCCAAAGATGATTAACCCAACTTTATTTTAGCTTAATTTAATGATTGTGAAGATGTAGTGTCCAATGACTCCAGCTAAACACTGGGGTCATTGGCTGCTATGGAAAGGTGATTATTTATATGCTGAAAGAAATTGATACTTACAAAAAGATTTCCGGCGAGCGAGCAGCAGAATTTATTGAAGATGGTATGATAATTGGGTTAGGTTCCGGATCAACGGTGTACTGGATGATGAAACGATTAGGTGATCTTGTTGCAAAGGGATTTAAGATTCAGGGAGTTCCTTCCTCAAACCGTACTGAGAGGTGGGCAGAAGAATTCGGCATCCCGTTAACCGATTTTGGCTCCGTCCAGTCCATTGATTTGGCTATTGATGGAGCGGATGAAATTGATAACCGGTTAAATCTGATTAAAGGTGGGGGAGGATCTCTTGTTCGCGAGAAAATTGTGGACGCCCTAGCTGATAAATTGATCATTATAGCCGATGAGTCAAAAATGGTCACAACACTTGGGAACTTCCCATTACCAGTTGAGGTAGTACCATTTGGATGGGAGGTAACGGCGAGAAATATTACACAACTTGGATGTACACCGACAATTAGACAGAAGAATGGCGAAATTTTCGTATCGGATAATGGAAATTATATTCTGGACTGTCAATTCAGTGATATATCAAATCCGAAACAGCTGCACAGTAGTCTAAAATCGTTGGTTGGTGTAGTTGAAACAGGTCTATTTATTGATATGGCTGAACTAGTTATTGTTGGTTGTAATGAGGGTGTTTCTATTGTCAAATGACGATTGATCTTTAACCGGGATCTACAAGACGAGACGTAGGAGGAACAGATATGAATGATGTAATAACAATAGGTGAAGCGATGATTGTACTTGACCCGGCTACAACAGGTCCGATGCGCTTTGTCAATGGATTTGAAAGAAAAATAGGTGGGGCCGAATTGAACTTTGCAATAGGATGTGCACGACTTGGTCTTAATGCCGGATGGATTAGTCGGCTTGGCAATGATGAATTTGGCAAGCACATTCGTAATTTTGCCCGTGGAGAGGGAATCGACATTTCTCAGCTCAAATTGGCAGATGGCTATCCGACATCACTAAATTTTAAAGAAATCATGGAAAGTGGCGATGTCCGAACATACTATTATCGCGACAAATCACCTACACTTACATTGACCCCGGATGAATTAGACGAGGCATATTTTGAACAAGCAAAGATTTTGCATATTACTGGGATTTATCCAGCGATTGATCCAAGGAACAGACCGGTTTTTAAAAAATCAATTGAACTGGCAAAAAAACATGGGCTAAAAATTTCTTTTGACCCCAACATTCGTCTAAAGTTGTGGAGCAAGGAGGAAGCCAGGGAAGTTCTCTCTGATATCTTGCTAGACGTTGATATTTTACTAGCTGGCGATGAGGAAATGGAAATTATTTTAGGAGAAAAGGACCCAAGGGTGATCATTGAAAAAGCGAAGGAACTAGGCATCAGTCTTATTGCGGTCAAGCTAGGGAGTAAAGGTTCTGTTGGTTATTTCAATGGGGAACTAATTGAATCTCCTCCAGTGAAACCATCAAAAGTAGTGGATAAGGTAGGTGCTGGTGATGGTTTTGACGTAGGGGTCATTTATGGATATTTGAATGGGTGGCCGCTTAAAAAAACAATGAAATTTGCGAATACGATTGGTTCTATGGTAGTTAGTATCAAGGGAGATAACGAAGGATTACCAGATTTAGAAGATGTACAGATCCAGTTAGGCGAAAAGGAAAATATTGAGAGATAAATGGGAGGGACTAGCATGAAATTACAATTAGCATTAGACCGTTTAACAAGAGAAGAATGCTTTCAGATTGTGAAGGAAACTAAAGAAAATATCGATTGGATTGAAATGGGGACGGGTATTATTAAGGAATATGGGATGACAGTTGTTCGTGAAATGCATGAACTTTACCCTGAAAAAACGATTGTTGCCGACATGAAAACCTGTGATGCAGGAGGACATGAGGCAATACAGGCATTTGAGGCAGGAGCGGATATTACGACGGTAATGGGATTCTCATCTGATTTAACGATTACGGATACACTTGGCGTTGCAAAACAATATGATGCGCGTGTAATGGTTGATTTATTGGAGATTTCGAATAGGCGAAGAATGCATGAACTCAAACGTATAGGTGTTGACCTTGTAAGCCTTCATGTTGGTAAGGATAAGCAGAAGGAGGGCAAATTTGATACTGCGCTATTTTCCTTAGTCGACGATTTAGGTTTTGAGGTTACAGTAGCTGGTGGAATCAGTGAAGATACTTTATCAGACATTGTTCAAAAAAGACCAAATACGGTGATTGTCGGAAGTGCCATCACGAAGGCGCCTAGCCCACGTGATGCAGCAGCAAGTATGAAAAAGATCCTGTCTAATAGTGTAATGTGAACATACTTTTAGAAGTAGGGAGACGATGAACTTTGGAACAATTTGGATATGCTGGATAACAGAAATATTAAGCTCATAAAGCGAAAATTTTTGTTGATAAGTATCAGGAAAAATACTTTTTACGGATTGGGGGAAATATCCAAAAATACCAAAATTATTTGTATTTATACTGCTTCGCCTAACTCGCTGCATTATGAACACCCATTACTTTTCTAAGCTGAAGAAACACGTAATCTGTAAGAAGATTCTTTTCAAGTACCGAAGAGTTAAATAAACATTTAAAATAGTTAAAGAAAATAACGTTTATTTGTTTGAAGAGCTTCGTAGCATTCATTCATCTAATTTCTATGGTCTGAAGAAGTCGCAGTATTTTACATCGTGGCCGTTACTCTTCCCGTATAATAATTATTTTAGCTTGTCCAATTATTAAGGCTGTTAGTTTTTATTAGTGTAAATCGAACCTATTAGAACTAACAGTCTTTTTCTTAAAGTGAAATTTTTATAATAAGGTCTCTAGGTAGACATTTTAGTAGTCTAATAGATTGAATCAGCACAAAATTCAGTATAAAATGTTGATTATAGATTTATTAATCAGGACAATCCCGGTATAATGATTAAATTATTTCAATCGAGAAAGTAGTGGAATATTTTGATAACAGTAAAAGAATTCGCAAAAGAATTACTTAATGAAGATATTGAGTTAATAGCAGGAGACAGCGATATTGGGTTAAATGGTAGAATTGAATATTTAAGTGTTCAGGAGCTTTCGGAAAAAACCTCTCGTATTAAGGAAAATGGCTTTATTATGACAACCTTCAATGCGTTTAAGGACATCGAGCACATCGTAAATCATATGGCGTGGTTTGTTAAGAGAGGAGTAAAAGCTGTAGGATTTCATACAGCTGTCTATAAGGAAGTACCTAAAGAAATAATTGAATTCGCCATTTCCCAATCTTTACCCCTATTTTACATTCCTAGTGACGTATCCTACTCCCAAATTTTTGACCGGTTTAATCAGCTATTAAATAAAAAGGACAATATTAGACAGGAGGAAGTAAACAAATTAAATGAAAAAATGCTTGAATCTGTATTTTTAGAGAAGGATACGGACTACATTGTCAATTTAATTGGAAATTATATAAATAATATAGTTGTATATCTTGATCCGAATTTTAACGTAGTTTCATCTTGGGAAAATCGGGTAGGATTAGACCGGGATGTTGATTCTCTTGTAAAAGATATAATTAATAATCACTACAGTGCACTTTCAAAGGTTAGATTTTCAAATCAAATAACGGAACTATGTCTGGATGAATTGGATGGTTTTCGTTTAAGTATAACATTAACCCCCATTTACTCAACTGCAAAATATTATGGGATATTACTAACCTCTAATAAAAATCGAAATGGCATGTTCGTTCAGGATGTAATTAAGCACGGGACAACTGTACTTAGATTAATAGCAGATCGAAAAAATGCCCTTGATGACCAGCAAAAAATGGAAGATATAAATATATTTGAGAGCATATTTAGAGGTGATTTTAAGGGAGGTGGAACTACCACTGCCTTCGATTGTAACAAAGTAAAGAATCTTTTACTTGTAGAACAAAGGGAAAATAAAAATCTTAGTCAGTCTTTTCAGGTAATGGATCATGTTTTAAATCGTAACAATCGAGAAGGTTTGGTTTGGATAACAAATAAAAAAATAATTGGAATTGCTCAAGATGAAGTGGATCAAGGGGTTCTAGATGAAATAATTAGTGAATCATCAACTGTCATCATCGGTGTGAGCTCTAAGCTGGTAAGTCCGGACATAGAGGATATTCATAATGGGTATTTGCAGTGTCGTACCGCGTTAAACCATGCTATTAGGAGAGGACTAAGTTATTCAAAATGGGATGAAATTGGATTGGATAAAATTGTTTATGTAGCTACCGAGCATTCATTGTTTAATCATTTTGATAATGAGGTACTTGGCCCTATTATTGATTACGACAAAAATAAGGGGACAGACCTTTTGCATACATTACATTCCTACCTAAGGAATTTTTTTAATTTAAAAGAAACTGGCCAAGAATTATTTTTGCATCCCAATTCAATTAAATATCGACTCAAAAAGATCATGGAAATTCTAAATATCAACATTCATGATCCCGACAATTATATGATGTTGTATTTTGCCTTTAAAATGGGTGAAGTCAAAAATCAAAATTTTGTTGATGAACCATAAAGTTTAGGAATTTATTTGTCGAAGGCAGCTAATGAATTCTTTGCATTTAAAGTTATATAATAATTCCAAATAGTTGTACTGAACTTTGTAATGGCTTGAAAAAAGAGGAAAGAGGTGGAAATTATGGGAAATACGGTACACATAGTCGTAATTATGAGTTACCTTCTGTTTATGGTGGTCTTAGGCCTATATTTATCTAAGCGTGAAGTAAAGACCAGTGAAGATTTCATGCTTGCGGGCAGTCGCTTGCCGCAATTCGTTCTAGTTGGTACATTGCTGGCAACCTGGGTCGGGTCAGGAACGGTTGTAGGTGGTGCGAGTTTTATCTATCAATATGGCCCAATCGCAGGTATTTTCAATCTGATTGGTGGTCCAATCGGTGTCATTGTACTTTACTTCATAGCAGACAAGGCAAGGGTATTAAAAAAGCATACCATACCAGAGATGTTGGAGATCCGCTACGGTAGCGCGGTTCGATTAATTGCTGCAATTTTTATTTTGCTTGCGTATGTTGGAATTGTTGCTTACCAATTTATTGGCGGAGGTTACGTATTAAGTGTGACAACTGGGATGCCAGTGGAATTAGGTACAATCATCTCTGCGGTTTTAGTTATATTTCTTGCTTTTACAGGTGGCTTATTTTCAGTTGCGTACACCGATTTTGTGAGCTCTTTATTAATTGTTTTAGGTTTCTTGATTGGCTTACCGTTTGTATTAATGGCGGTTGGAGGTTTCTCAGGCATGGCTGAAAATCTTCCAGAACAAACATTATCATGGACAGGTGGTCTAACATTCCCACAAATTCTTGGTTATTTCCTTCCGTTATTCTTATTGATATTGGGAGATCAGAATATGTATCAACGATTTGCAGCAGCAAAGGATGCCAAAACGGCAAAAAGATCAACAGTCGGCTTCTTTTTTGGAAATCTTATCGTTGTTGGTTTAACGATCATCCTTGCTAGCTCCGCAATAGTTTTATTTCCTGACATTACAGCTGATACGGCGATTTTAACTATTGCAGCAAACGGGGTCCCGGTTCCGGTCGGCGCAATTATATTATCCGCAGCTGTAGCATTCATCATTACTACAGGTAACTCTTATTTACTTTCTGCTTCAGGGAATCTGGTTTACGATCTCTATAGTCGTTATAGCAAGAAAAAGATAGCCGATGAAAAACTATTAAAATTCAACCGAGTAACGGTAGTCGTATTAGGTGTTTTAGCTTATTCACTAGGGACATTTTTTCCGTCCGTTCTTGCTATTCAGATGTATTCCTATACAATGTATGGTGCTGCTATAACACCAGCAGTTCTAGCGAGTTTTCTTTGGAAACGGGCAACACCCGCTGGAGCTATGGCATCAATTGCGACTGGTGGCTTGGGTACATTGCTTTGGGAAATCGGACTGGACAAGCCACTCGATTGGAATAGTGTATTATTTTCGCTTCCCATCTCAATTATCACATTAGTAGTCGTAAGTTTGTTCACATCAAATAAAACTATATCTATAGACGATATGAAAAAAGTATCATCTTAATTTTTGGAATGGAGGAAACTTAAATGCAAGTTGGTAATCGTTTAAAATTGTTAAGATCTCATATGGAAAGAGAAAGTATTTCAAGCATAATTGTAATGAATCCGGATCATCAATATTATTTAAGTGGTTTCAAGGCTTTGTTGTATTCCAGACCAATTGTACTCTACATTGATTTTAATAAAGCTAGTATTATAGTACCAGGACTAGAAGAAGCGCATGCTCGACATGAGGCGATAGTGGATGAAATAGAAGTTTATTACGAACACCCAAATGCTAGCAATTCAAAATTAAATCATTTTGAATATATTGAGGATCTTATAAGTGAAAATGAAAACGGTTCAACGGTCGGTGTAGATTTATCGTCTACTCCAGGGGAAATTGTTCAATTTGCTCAGAAGTTTGGGTGTAAAATAGCTGATATAGGTCAAAAAATTGTTGAGATGCGATATATCAAAGATTCCTATGAAATTGACCTGTTAGAAAAATCCGGTGAACTTGTAAACTTGGCGGTTAGCGAATCGTTAAAAAGCTGTAAAGAGGGGATAACAGAAATGGAAATGGATGCTGTTGGTAATTCCGCGCTCTTTGCTGCGACCGCCAGTCAATATCCGCAAGCAACACTTGACATGTTTGTAATGTCACCATCCGGTGTTAAGAGAAGTAATATGCCACATGTTTTCTCTAATACTAGAAAACTGCGGACGGGCGATGTAATGATCCACAGCCGACAGGTAGGTTTAAATGGTTATCGAGCAGAACTTGAAAGAACGGTCATTATTGGAGGCCCAACAGAAGAGCAGAAAAAGGCATTTGAATCTGCGCGAATCGCGCAACAGAAGGCTTTAGACTTTATTAAACCAGGTGTAAAGGCTTATGAGGTTGATAAAATTGCAAGGGAAGTATTTGAAAAAGATGGATATGGAGAATATGCCATTCATCGAACTGGTCATGGAATTGGTATTTCTGCTCATGAAAAGCCTTATTTAAGATATGACAATGATCTTATATTGGAGGAAGGTATGGTTTTTTCCGTAGAACCGGGAATCTATGTTCCGGGTTTAGGTGGATTCAGACACTCAGATACTGTTGTTCTTACATCAGACGGGAGCAGGCTGATTACGGAATACCCTAGGGATTTAGCGTCACTAATATTTTAGTTTTACTGGAATGAGACCCAGCGATAGAAGTGAGTATTTAACAAAGTACTCACTTCTCTTTTTAAAAAAACATAAAGAGGAGAACTTACTATGGAATATATTATGGATAATGTCCAAATTCTTTACGGTCCTCATTTGGAAATAAAAAACGAGTACGGAGTTTGGATTAAAAATGGAGAAATTTATAAGTTATTGCCAAAAGAAGATTACCCAAATCATATAAAATGTATCGATGGAGAAGGAAAGTATCTCATGCCGGGATTAATAGATTTACATGTACATATAATGTGGGATGGCTCAAGGGATCCTGTGGCGACGTTAGAAGAAGAGGGCTATGAGCAAATGCTTATACGTGCTGTGGTCTATTGCCAAAACTATATTGAAAGTGGAATTACGACAATACGGGATATTGGTTCCGTAGATGATATTGCTCTTCATGTTGCCAAGGGTGTAAAGAGAGGTCTTATTAAAGGACCTACTATAATTGCTAGCGGAAAGACGTTAACCATGACAGGTGGCCATGATCCATTCTGGGCAAGGTTTGTCGATGGCCCGGATGAGGCATTAAAAGGTGTCCGAGAGCAGATTTTTAAAGGTGCGGAAGTTATTAAACTGAGTTCTACCGGCGGGGTATATGGGAGACACGAAGGGGAAGCGGTTGGTAACTCTGAACTAAGTATGGAAGAACAACAAGTAATTTGCGATGAAGCACATAAATTTGGACTAAAGGTGGCCTCCCATGCAATTGGCAGGCAGGGCATCTTAAACTCGATACAAGCTGGAATTGATACCATTGAACATGGTCATGATCTGGATGAAGAACTTGTAGAAATGATGGAGGAGAAGGAGATAGCGTGGACGCCAACGCTTTATGTCTATCAGCAAATTGCATTACTAGATGAAATACCGGCGTATGCAAAACAAAAAGCAGTGGAAATTGTAGAAAAACACGAAAAGGCATTTAAAACATTTTTTGATCGAGATATATTGATTGGAGCTGGATCTGATGCGGGTTCACCGTGTACCCCTCACACTGCTTTGCTTGATGAATTATTAATGATGTACAAGTTTTTACCAAATGTAAAGGAAATTTTAAAAACGGCAACGACTAATGCCGGTGAAATTTTGGGGAGAAAAGTTGGGCAAATTGAAGAGGGTTATAGGGCGGATTTCGTTTTGTTAAAAGATAACCCGCTCGAAGATCTAAAGAATTTGAAATTGGTCGATCAAGTGTATGTTGGTGGTGAGCTTGTATATTCATAATTGTTGGGGCAAGGAGAAGGTCCTTGTCCCATAGTGGGTCTTAGAGGGCTAGAAAGATATTGTGGCACTACCCAGATTGATGAGGAAGCATTTTCACATAACGTCCAACGTGGAAAAAGAAAACGAGGAACCGTTGAGCACCTTTATGCTTTTTGATGCCTCCCAGGCAAAAGCACTGGAATCCGTAGAAGAACAGTTGGAAACGATAAAGGATTATATTGCAGATATCCAGTCGGTGTTTGCAAACGGTGAAATCACGTTGCGTAATATGGATATAAACACGGTACAAAGTATCGGATTTTATCAAAAAACATTGGTAGATACACGACAATCATGTCAAGTAGTGCCGTCCAATCTGTTGTTGTCAATATAACGACCGATATTTGCCAATCTTATGTTAATCCAAATGTAAGTGACCATAAGTTAACACTATCGTAATTCATCCCAGTTACACTAAAAGGCTGATGAATCGTTCCGGGAGGGGATGCAAGCCTTTAGAGGATTTGTATTGTTGATTGATGTTCTTGAACCTTTAACAACTTCACCAGCTATGTTGGAGGGGGATAAACTTGAACAGTAAAGATAATCTTATAAAGTCATTCATTTTAAACATGCCTATTTACCTTCCATTAAATCAAAAATAGAACTACTAAAATCTTCAGGCAATCCCCTAATTGCTTCAAAACCTTTGGAATATATGAAAACCTATCTGTATGAATGTATGAAAATGCCTATGTGTTAGAATTCCCAATCAAGAATAATGATTACGGAGGATTGGTTTTTTATCACAATAAGCATTTTTATATACAGATTAATTCGGTGTACACCAAAATTTATGGGAACTTTATATGGGCACACGAATTTTATCATTTTTACTTCGACAAGGAAAAAGTTAAGAAAAGGGGAGAAAATTTTATTTTAATCGATAGCATCCTTGATGAAAAGGAGTGATTACCTACGTCCCAATGCCAAAATTCTAAATACCTTGATCTAATAGCAATAAGACGTATCATCCATGATGCTTTATTCCATTAAAGTATTTGAATGCATAATTACTCTTATTTCTCAACGTCCAAATTCTCCGTTTTAGATGATTTTGGATGACCAGTTACCAAATAGGACATGAAATAAAGTTCCATCTTAATATTATTAACTCAACTTTCGCACCGTCAAAAACATAGTTAGTTCAAGACATGCAAGTGCTTGTAGTCGTTGAAATATGATCCTTGACATTACGTTTAAACATGAAAAAACACCTCAACATTTGGTATAGTTGATTTGACGAGAATCACTACCAAAATAGAAGAGGTGCTCCTACTATGATAGCGGAAAACGACCAAAACAAGCAACTGCCAAACGAAATTAAACTAACTTTTAAAGAATTGAACGTGTTAACACACTTACGTAAAGCGGGTATTACAAAGTCTTTTGGATTTTCTTGTGCCTATATTTTCAAGTTGATCTTTTGTTTAATCTTTGAAAACAAAAACTGGTTTCGCATGCTTGAAAGCAAGAAATCTTCGGATGTTCCGGCCAAAGATACCGTTTATCGTTTTTTGAATCAATCCACGTTCAACTGGCGACGTTTTCTGCTTTCACTAGCTGCTTATACGATTGCAAAGGTGTCAAAACTTACGCATCATAACCGCCCAAAAGCACTTATTTTAGATGATTCATCATATGACCGGAATCGAAGTAAACATGTCGAACTTCTGGCTCGTTGCTTTGATCATGCATCACAAAAAATGCGTTTTTATAAAGGGTTTCGTATGCTTACCCTTGGTTGGTCAGATGGTGCAACTTTCATGCCGATAGATTTTTCATTGCTGCGTTCGAAAAAAAGCCAAATAAACGGTATGTCCGAAACAATTGACAAACGTACCTCGGGATACAAACGTCGTCTGGAAGCGTTACAGGCAGCACCGGAGCAAATCCCAGATATGCTTAAGCGTGCCATGAACGCCGGAATTGATGCCTCTTATGTGTTGATGGATACATGGTTCACTCAACAACCATTAATTAAGGCTATCACGGAACAGGGGCTTGACGTGATTGGTATGGTCAAAAAACTAAAACAACGTTACCTTGTCGATGGCAAACGTGTCAGCCTGGACCAACTCTATCGTTTGGCTAAACCAATTGACGGTAAAAAAGGCATTTTACGTTCTATCCATACAACACAGGCCAATGGTGTGTCAGTTAAGGTGGTATTCGTACGCAATCGAAATAAGAAAAGTGATTGGCTCGCCATTTTGAGTACCGATTGCACCCTAAGTGATCAGGAAATTATTCGTATCTATGGCATGCGTTGGGACATTGAAGTCTTTTTCAAGACAACGAAATCCCTTTTGAAACTTCAGAAGGAATTCCAAAGCCGTTCATACGATGCGCTAATCAGTCATACAACCATCGTATTTACAAGGTATATCGCGCTTTCATGGCAAAATCGTTGCAGTACCGATGATCGAACCTTGGGTGGCATGTTTTATGAATTATGTGATGAAATAAATGAACTTGATTGGGCTGTAACATTACAGCAGCTAATTGAGCTTCTTGAAGATACCCTAAAACACAACAATAAAAGAATACAAAAGTTAATCAAAAGTCAACTACAACAATGGATTACAGGTCTACCTAACTATATCAAGGTGTATCTGCCTGTTTCAGCCTGCGAAAGTTGAGTTATTAATAATCTAATTAACTTATGGCTTCCCTTATAAAAAATAAAGCAACTATTTTATTGCTAAAAATACTTGCAAGGATTGAATGCAGCACGAATGAGAATATTGTCTTATCTTGATCATCAATTTTAAAATCTTTAGTGGCAAAATGCCTTTCAAGGTTTTTATTACTGTATCAAAAGCACAGTTTTTAAGAGTTTGATTTTAGAGTGAAAGATTCAGAGCACTCCTTAATGAATTAATTTCCTATTACAAACAATCAAAACTAACAGAAATTAACCATTGACATTACAACCACTAGGTTATATACTACTCTAAATTAACTCATTATTTCAAAGCTTATAACATTATAATATTATAATAAAAATACTCGTAATCAAAGGGAGAACAACATGAAGATTGATAAAGAATTATCGGTACCTTTATACCAACAGGTGAAACAATACTTGAATGATAAAATCACCTCAGGGGAATGGGGGGTGGGATATCAATTACCATCAGAGAAAGAATTGGCTACTCAATTTGGTGTCAGTAATATTACCGTAAAAAGGGCGGTACTTGAATTGGCAAACGCTGGCTTCCTGCAACGCCAAAGTGGTAAGGGAACATTTGTAACGCAAATAGAAGAAAAAGATATTTCGAAGTTTGTTTCTTTAAAAAATGAAGCATGGGAAACACATCATCACCCACATAAAACGTTAAGTTATAAAACGGAGAAAGCTGGTGGCAAGCTAGCGAAATTATTGGAAATAAACGAGGAAGAACAAGTATATAAAATTCACCGTGTTAAAATACAAAATAATCAACCGGTTGCAATTGAATATTCCTTTATTCCACAAGCATCATTTCCGAACTTACATCGTACAGATATTGAAGATGATTTATTGTATAACATTTTTCAGAAAAAATACGGTGTTGAATTAGGTAAAGCGAAAATTTACTTTTCAACCATTTTAGCGGATGAATATGAAGCAAACATATTGAATATCCCACAAGGTGAACAGTTATTTGTATTTGAACGTTATACTTCTGCAAAAAATAATCATATCATTGAGTACTCCAGATTTATTGTCAAACAGGACCAATCAAAATATTTTCTTGAGATTCAGCTTTAAATAACATGTAAATCGTTACTTAAAATGAAAGGCATATCACTGTAGGAAAGTTACAATAATACGTACAACATTTTGGAGAGGTGACATAATATGAAAATCATTGTTGTAGGCAGTGGCGTTGTAGGAGCTAGCTCTGCTTACCAATTAGTAAAGAGTGGTCACGAAGTTATCCTGATTGATAAGGAACATAAGGGTGCTGCAACGGCTGCTGGAGCTGGAATTGTTTGTCCCTGGGTATCGAGTGTAAAGGATGACGATTGGTATCGGATCGCCAAAGGTGGTGCACAGTTTTACCCTAGACTAATTGACCAATTAAAAAATGATGGCGAAGAAAATGTCGGTTATAAAAAGGTAGGCGCGCTATGTATAAGTTCAGATCCGGATGAGTTACATACAATTGAAAAAGAAATAAACGATAAGTATGAAAATGCACCAGAAATTGGTGATGTCCAGCGGTTAACTGCTAAAGAAGCATGTGAATTATTTCCACCTTTAAATGCGCAACTGGAGGCTATTTTTATTTCTGGCGCAGCACGAGTGGATGGCAAATTACTAAGAGACGCCATGATCCGGGCTGCAAAAAAACATGGAGCAAAAGTGCTGCATGGTGAAGCATCTCTGATAAAAGAACAGGATGTAGTTACTGGTGTGAAGTTCCATCATGAAACAATTCATGCAGATACTGTACTTATAGCAGCAGGCGCATGGGCATCAGCATTATTGGAACCCATTGGCATTGATGTTAAAGTGGAGCCACAGCGAGGGCAAATCGCACATATTAAATTACCAGATGCGGATACTTCCAATTGGCCGGTAGTATTGCCAGAAAGCAGCCATTATATGTTAGCGTTTGATGATTCACGGGTTGTTGCCGGTGCTACGAGAGAAACGGGTTCCGGTTTTGACTATCAAGCGACTGTTGGTGGGATTAATGAAGTTTTAACAAATGCTTTAACTGTTGCACCAGGTCTTGCAAACGGAACAATCCAAGAAGTCAGAATCGGGTTTCGCCCAATGGGTCCAGATGTTTTGCCTTTATTAGGAACGTTTGACAGTGTGAAAAGGGTTGTAGTCGCAACAGGCTTAGGTGCATCTGGTTTAACGATGGGGCCTTATGTTGGCGCATTAGCTGCATCGATAGCTGAGGGAAAAAAAGTAGATGTAGATTTAACAGCATATCGTCCTGAGCGTGGATAGTGGTTATGTGCTTGCCGTTACTGGTTAATTATTAAATTAATAGAGTAGTGTGAAAAAGATTTCTACTACAATGATTATAATATTATAACATTATATTATTAAGGGGCGCTTATAATGGGAACATCACCTAATTCGATTTCAGAAAATTATCTTGAGGGGGAAATATCTTTTTATTTTAATGGAAAGTTGTTAAAGGCGAAGCAGGGACAAACAATAGCGGCCGCGCTTATGGCAAACGGTATTAAAAAATTGGGAGTTAGCAGGAAGCTGCAGCAACCACGAGGATTATTTTGTGCAAATGGCAGATGCTGCAGCTGCTTTGTTTCCGTAAATGAATTGGATCATGTACTTAGCTGTATGACGTTAGTCGAGGAAGGGGCAAACATATACTCAAATGACGGTGATCCCGATGTAAGGAGGAAAGCAAATGGAAACTGATTTACTAATCGTGGGCGGCGGACCAGCAGGATTACATGCAGCATATGTCGCAGCCTCTAATGGCATCAAGACAATAATCGTTGATGAATCGTTTTCTTTAGGCGGGCAATTAAGACAGCAAACACAGCAACTAAACAATCTTCCTAAACAGTTCGGGGACCAAACGGGTACAGCGCTTGCACAGACTCTAATAGAAAGACTTACGAATTTAGACGTAACTGTTTTATTGAAACACACGATGATTGGAACGTATAAAGATGGAAGGGTTGGTGTATCGAATGGCCAGAACACGATTCCGATCGCGGCTAAAAAAGTAATTGTCGCAACAGGTGCTGCTGAAGAAGCGTTCGTTTTCCCCGGCTGGACATTGCCCGGGGTCATGACTGCAGGTGCCGCGCAAATATTGATGAACCGTGAACATGTTATCCCAGGGAAAAATGCCCTCGTTATCGGTTCTAATGATTTTGCATTAGAAGTTGGAAAGCAACTTGTTGAGAATGGTGTTTGTTTACAAGGGATAGTTGATAATGAAGTACAGCTAGTTGGAAAAAAAGCGGAAACGGTTCACTTTTTAAAAGAAGCTGGTGTCCCTGTTTATCTGGATAGCTTTGTCAAACATGCCTCTGGTTCAGGTGAGGTTGAAAAGGTCATCATCAGCTACAACAACACCGAAGAGGAAATGGATATTGACTTGGTTTGTATTGGTAAAGGCTTAACCCCGATTTTGGAGCCGTTTGAAATATTAAATTGTGATTTTACTTATGAAAAGGAGCTTGGAGGCTGGCTGCCGCAGTATTCAACCATGATGGAAACAAGCACATCATCTATTTATGTTGCTGGAAATGCAGCTGGGATCACCAATTTGGGCCCCATTTTACTAACAGCAGAGATTGCTGCAGTTAGTGTTGCAGAGACATTAAATGGCTTAAGTAAGGAAGAAGCCAACGTAAAAAGAGAACTGTCGTGGCAGGAACTTTATCGCTTAGAATCTGCTGAATCCCAAAATGCTTTCCATGCAAGAGTTAATTTGATGCGGTCTTTTCAAGATAATGTGGATGCACAATTAACACAGCTCTTTAACATGTTTGTAGGGGGTGTTTAAATGGATGATTCAACCATCGTTTGTAAATGTGAGGAAATCAATCTTGCTGAAATTGAAACGGCGATCAAATCAGGTGCCCATACGTTTGACGACATTAAAAGGCTGACAAGGTGCGGTATGGGCCCATGCCAGGCAAAAGTTTGTTCCAATTTAGTACGACAAATCATTAGTGAGTCGCTAGATAAGCCATTAAGTGACATTAGACCTCCCAGGATGAGAATGCCGTTAAAACCAACGCGAATTTCTGCATTAGTTGGTGATGAAGAATCGTCAAGTGTGATTTCTGTTTTTAGTGAATCAGCTCCAAAAGAAGGTGATGAAGATCATGTCTAACCAATATGATGTGGTAATTATCGGAAGTGGTGTAGTGGGAAGCAGTATCGCTTTTCATTTATCAGAAAGCAGGCAAAAAGAGATATTGGTTATTGATAAAGATTATCCGTTATCTGGAACATCAGGGTCCACTCAGGCTTGGGTTTGGGTACATAATAAAACGCCATCCTGGTACGGGGAGCTAAGTATGTTAAGTGCCGAATTATATCCCTTTCTTGAACGGAAAATTGGCGATGTAGAATATAAGCGTACCGGCGGAATCGCTCCATTTTTTAGCGAATCGGATAGGGATAGTGCACGACGACTTGCCGAAAAGCAAGCTGAGGTTGGAATCGAAATTGACGTATTAAACCGTGACCAAGTATTAGAGAAGGAGCCTGCATTGTCCCCAAATATTGCCGGCGCAACCTTTAGTAAGATTGATGGCAATGTTAACCCGTTTCGCTTGGTAGAACTTTATATAAAAGCAGCTAAAAAAAATCATGTCCAGTTTTCTTTTTACAATCCCGTCATCGCTATTAAAAGAAACAAAGGGATGTTTAAAGTTATCACTAAAAATGATGTTTTTATGGCAAAACAAGTGATCATGGCTGCGGGTCCTTGGACAAAGGAAGTTGGGAAGCTTTTGGGAGTAGATATCCCTGTAAAACAAGTCCGTGGCCAAATTCTGGTTACAGAACCATTGGCACCCCTAATCAAGCATACAATAGGAGGGATGCGTCAAGCTGACAATGGAGAAGTACTGATTGGATATTCAAAAGAGGAGGTTGGATACGACAGGCGCACCACGTTGGATGTCATTCAGGATACAGCAAAAATGGCAGTCGAATATTTACCAGATCTGGCAAAAGCAAATATCGTTCGATGCTTTGCGGGTGTTCGAGTAATTCCAAATGACGGGCTTCCCATTTTGGGACCTGTCCCAACGATAGATAACGCTTATATTGCTGTGATGCATAGTGGAATTACGCTTTCTCCCATCGTTGGAACAGTAATGACCGAGCTTCTCATGCATGGGGAAACGTCAATTGATTTAAAAAAGTTGAGACTTGATCGTTTTAATGAATCTAACTCGTATGTTTGAAGGTACAAACAACTTGGCTCTTACACACCAGGACAGCTGAAAAAATTAAGAATACAAGGGGGCAAATAATGAATGCTACTTTCGTAATTTTGTTATGTTCTATTGTGGTCTTGTCAGGTGCAGCGATTTTCTCGATTTGGATTGGCAGAAGAAATAAAAGCAGTGAAAACTGGTCTGTAGGAGGAAGGTCTTTACCAATATACGTAGTAGCGGGAACCCAATTTGCCACTGGGGTTGGCGGTGGTGTGTTAGTTGCCCATATCGGAATTGGTTATAGTGCGGGATGGTCAGCTGTAACGTATAATGTCTTGTATTCCATCGGGATAATACTGCTAGTACTACTTGCCAATTGGTTAAAAGAACAAAAATTTACGACGATGCCGGAGATTTTTAAAAAGTTATACGGTGAACATAAAATAATGATGAGCATCGTTACTTTCTTGGCAATTGTTGTGCCATTTGGCTGGTTGTGTACGCAATTAGTTGCCTTTGGGAGTTTATTTACAGAAATTACAGGAATCAACTTCACACTATTAATCTTATTTTTTGCGGCGATCAGTTTACTATTTGTATTACCTGGTGGATTGGCATCTGTAGCTTGGACGGATTTTATATTTGGCTGCCTCATGATCATAATGACGGTAATTAGTGGTTTTTATATACTTGATCTTGCTGGTGGATGGTCTGAAATAACATCCAAAGTACCTGGAAATATGGTTAACCTTCCGGAAGGGCTTGGTGCTGTAGGAACAACGACGATTGTTTTCTGGATACTGGCCATTTTCCCTGGGGCATTGACAAACCAAATGTCCTACCAGCGTATTTATGCTGCTAGTAGTCCAAGTGTTGCCAAGAAAGGGTTCATTATAGCTGCAATAGTAGGAGTCATAAGTGGTATTTGGGCATCCTTTATGGGGATTGCTGTTTATTCAATGAATCCTGATTTAACGGATCCGGAAATGGCTTCAGGATGGTTCCTGACCCAGATTCCGCTTTGGTTTATGGCACTCTACGGATCGTTTATTATCGCGACAATCATGTCAACTGTAAGTAGTGCTGTCCAATCTGTTGTTGTCAATATAACGACCGATATTTATCAATCTTATGTTAATCCAAATGCAAGTGACCGTAAGTTATTAACATTATCGCGGCTCATGTCGGTTGTCGTAATTGCACTAGCGGTTGTATTAGCATTATATTATCCAAAAGCGCTCGGGTGGCTTGTTGCAACATATGCTTACTCTGCATCAGGGTTGTTGGTGCCAATTTTCGGAGGGTTTATTTTAAGAAAATCCAATCGATTAAGCGCCAAGAGTGCGATAGGAAGTATGGCCTTGGGAGTATTAAGTGCAGCAGTTGCCCAAATCGTTGGTACAGAGATTCCATACGTTGCGTTCGGTATTTTGGGATCTTTAGTTGGTTTTATCGTATTTACCTATATGTTTGATGATAAGAGCAAGTCTAAAGAAATCGTAACAGATAAAGAAGAAGTGCAAATATAATTAACTGAATAAACAAAAAATGAGGTGTGCATATGGATGCTGATGTGGCAGTAATTGGTGTAGGTGCAATGGGTAGCATGGCGCTTTGGCAGCTTGCCAAGAGAGGTGTATCCGTTTTAGGTTTTGAACAATTTGGTATTGGTAATGATCGTTCAGCTGTTGGAGGAGAATCACGACTGTTTCGAACGGCATATATGGAGGGAAAGCAATATGTTCCATTACTACAGGAAGCTCGGCAATTATGGAAACAATTAGAGAAGGAGACAGGAAATAATTTGCTAACGCTTAATGGCGGTTTAATGATTGGTGACCCAAATATGAAGGCCTTAAAAAACGTTCTGCAATCTATTAAGGAATTTCAATTGGATCACGAAATTATTCAGGGGAATGAAGCGGCTAAAAGATACCCGCAATTTAAATTATTTTCCGAGGAAGTTATGGTCCTGGATAAAAATGCAGGATTTATCAGACCAGAACTAGCTGTTATTTCAGCTGCTCATCAGGCTGAAGCGAACGGAGCGGTAATTCACAGGTATTCAAGGGTTGAAGAAATCGTTCCTGATGACACTGGCGTTAAGGTTGTGGCCGATGGAAAGACATACCGTGCGGGAAAAGTATTGGTTACAACCGGAGCCTGGACGAAGAAGTTGTTACCAAAACTGGAAACGAATATAGAGGCGAGACGACTAGTGTTAACGTGGTTTCCTGCAAAAAATATCAATGATTTTACGCCGGAAAACTTTCCGATATTCGCTAGAATGAGGAAGGATTTCAGATTAACGGGGGCACCAACTTTGGATGGGACAATGGTAAAGGCTTCCAACACAAAGAATCCAGTCAATGTGCCAGATCCGGGTAATCTAAATCGGGATGTTTTATTAGATGAAATAAAGGAAGTTAGTGAGGCAGTAAAGGAATTAATGCCTGGACTAATTCCAGATCCAGTTCGAGCAAGTGTTTATATGGATGGTTATACAAGGGATGATCATTCGATTATCGGCAAAATTCCGGAGATGGATCATACGTTTTTAGTGAGCGGATTCTCAGGACATGGTTTTAAAATGGCGCCTGTTATTGGCTCAATTGCCGCGGATCTTATTGTTGATGGGGAGACGAATCATGGGATTGAGCATTTGGATGTAGGGAGGAGGTTGGTCTACTGATAGAAGGCAGGGAAGGACGTATGTAGTAATTAAAATTATAAAACAATCCATGGATATTGTTACTGAAGCTGTGGATTGTTGCTGTCATATCGGAGTAAATCACATAGGACCCGCTCAACGGGTCCTATGTGATTGATAATACAAGATTTTAGGTGATTTCGATGTTTTCTGCCATGGATTAAGGTAATTTAAATTGGATTGGAGCTTATTTTAAAAATTAATTGACAAACAATTGAAAGCGGTTTATTATAAACGTGTAACGGGTTACATATTAACGAAGACATTGTGATTGCGTTTTATTTTTATATAACATGTAACCCGTTACACATCAGCAAAAAACTCAATAAACAATGAAAGGTATTTGAAATATGGTCACGATTAGAGATGTTGCACGCTTTGCAGGTGTATCCGTTGCTACGGTATCTCGAGTAATTAATAACAAAGGATACGTAAACTCAGATACCAGAATACGCGTTGTACAAGCTATTAATCAATTGAAATACAGGCCGAACGATGTCGCAAGAAGTTTATTTAAAGGAAAATCTAAAATGATTGCCTTATTTGTACCAGATATTATGAACCCTTTTTTCCCTGAATTGGCCAGGGCAGTAGAGGATGTATGTAATGTTCATCATTATACGTTTGTGCTTTGCAATACGGATAATTCGATTGAAAAAGAGCTTACTTATCTAAATGCATTACAACAGAAATCGGTAGATGGAATCATTATTGTTTCAAGTACATTAAAAAAAGAGCATATAGAGGAAGTGACTGTTCCAATAATCGCTTTGGATCGGACGTTTGGTGTGGAATTATCTACAGTAAAGGTTAATAATCGTGAGGGTGCAAGGGAAGCGACTGAATATTTGAAATTGCTAGGCTGCCAATGTATCGCACATATTTCAGGACCTAAAAACGCAAGCAATACAGAAGAGCGTAAACAAGGCTATCTGGATGTGGTGAAAAATGATGATTGGTTCTCTTGCAATTATATTGTCTCAGGTAACTATAACCTTCAAGTAGCCAAAGGTGTGATTACTAAGTTATTGGAGCGGCATCCGGAGATTGATGGTCTTTTTGTTGCTAATGATGTAATGGGTGTAGGAGCAATAAAGGCAGCAGAAGAGTTAGGTATAAACGTTCCAAACAACTTATCTATTATTGGATTTGATGGCATTTCATTAGGCGAAACAACAAGTCCAACATTAACAACGATAGCTCAACCAATTTACAAAATGGGATCACGAGCGGCAGAAATGCTAATTGAACTAATAATTAATAATGATTCTCAAAAAAAAACAGAGGAGTTTTCTGTTCAGCTGGTTGAAAGACAATCAACCAGACCAAGGGGGAGAGAAGAATGAGCAACAAACCAACTATTTGTGTAATTGGAAGTATCAACATGGACTTAACGATTAATACAAATAAAATGCCTGCACAAGGTGAAACGGTTCTCGGTAAAAATTTTGCGCAATATCCGGGTGGAAAAGGTGCAAATCAAGCAGTTTCAGCAGCTAGACTTGGGGCAAATGTTCATATGATTGGGGCAGTCGGTTCAGACGCTTTTGGGGATACGCTACTTTCTCATCTGGCATCAGAGCAGATAAATGTTGAAGGTATTAAAGTTTCTGAATATCCAACAGGGGTTGCAACGATCATTTTATCCGAAAATGATAATCGCATTATCGTTTCACCTGGTTGTAATGAGCTGGTTTCACCAGATTTGGTAGAAACGCATAAACAAATGATTAAAAATAGTAATGTTGTATTAATCCAACTTGAGATACCGATTGAGACAGTAAAATATGCCGTGAAAGTAGCGCATGAATTCGAGGTGCCAATTGTCTTGAATCCGGCTCCATATCAGAGGTTGTCAAAAGATTTATTTAACAATGTCACCTATCTGACGCCAAATGAAATTGAGTTAAAAGAAATGCAAAATGATACAGACATCGATTCCATAAAAGAAAAACTAATCATTACGAAAGGTGATGAAGGTGTTCAATATTATAGTAAGCACAGCCTGAGTAATGTATCGGGATTTCAGGTTGAAGTGAAAGATACAACGGGAGCTGGTGACACGTTTAATGGTGCATTTGCCATGCAGCTTGCAAACGGTGCATCCATTCATGAATCTGTCTTGTTTGCGAATGCAGCCGCTGCACTCTCGATAACGAAAGCAGGAGCCCAAAAAGGCATGCCAACGAATGAAGAGGTAGAAAAGTTTATGAAAGAAAGGGGAGTTTTACATTGAAAAAGTTCGGTATGTTGAATCGGGATATATCTTCCTTGCTGTCAAGGCTAGGGCATACAGATAAAATTCTCATTGCCGATTGTGGGCTTCCTGTTCCTGATGAGACGCTTTGTATTGATTTATCATTGAGACTTGGTATACCGAGTTTTGAAACAGTACTAAATGTGATCGCGGAAGATATGCAAATTGAAAAGATGATCTTGGCAAACGAAATTAAAACAGAAAATAGTGTACTAGATAAAAAATTATTAGAGGGGTACCCCACTATTCCTGTTGAATATATAATGCATGAAGAGCTAAAAAAACGCATCAAGGAAATGAAAGCGGTTATTCGGACTGGTGAGGCAACCCCTTATGCAAATGTAATAGTACAATCGGGCGTCATTTTTTAAAAAGGGTGGTGAGTTAAATTGGCTATAACATCTATTATAGAAATGGACAACATTAGCAAGTCATTTTCCGGTAACCAGGTGTTAAAAGGTGTCAATTTTGATGTCAGAAAAGGTGAAATTCATGCCTTGATGGGAGAAAACGGTGCTGGAAAGTCTACTTTAGTCAAGGTATTAACCGGAATCCATTCACGGGATAATGGGATCATTAAGGTTAAGGGGAAAGAAGCTCATTTTACAAACCCCAAACAAGCCGAGAAACAAGGCATTATCGTTATTCACCAGGAGTTGAATATTATTCCTCATTTGACTGTGGCTCAGAATATGTTTCTGGGAAAAGAGATAACGTATGGCAAGTCCGGCATTTTAAATACGAAAAAGATTAATGAATTAACAAAGAAAAGCTTGCATGAATTAGGAGTTGGAAATATTAAACCTGATGATTTAGCTGGGGAGTTATCAGTTGGAAAACAACAAATGGTGGAAATCGCCCGTGCATTAGCAACCAATGCAGAAGTCATTATAATGGACGAACCAACAGCTGCTTTAACGGATCGGGAAATTGAAAGTTTATTTAAAGTAATTCAATCCTTAAAGCAACAAGGCGTTAGTTTTGTCTACATCTCTCATAGAATGGAAGAAATCTTTGAAATTTGTGATAGAATCACTATTTTGCGTGATGGACAGTATATTGGAACGGAGAATATAGCAGATACTTCATTTGAAAAAGTTGTAAAAATGATGGTAGGTCGCGAACTTGGTGATCGTTTTCCCGCAAAAAATAATCCAATTGGCGATGTTATTTTTCAAGTGGAAAACTTGTCATCAAAAGGGGTCTTTCATAATATAAGTTTTGTTGTTAAAGAGGGAGAAATACTAGGTGTCGCGGGATTAATGGGTGCCGGACGAACGGAAGTGATGGAAACAATATTTGGTTATCGTAAAAAGGAAAGCGGCACAGTAAAATTGAAAGGAAAAGTCCTAAATACAAGTCATCCAGGTAATTTGATTGATGCCGGAATAGGCTTTATTACGGAGGATCGAAAAGGTAAGGGGTTAGTTCTTCATTCAACTATTCGCGAAAACATATCACTGACAAACTTCAAAACGATTTCCAATGGCGGGGTAATCGTCAATTCTAAAGAAAAAATGTTAGTAGATGATTTGATCGAACAGCTACATGTAAAAACAACCGGAAGAGAGCAAGTTGTCCAATCACTTAGTGGTGGTAATCAACAAAAAGTTGTTATTTCAAAATGGTTGGGGATTAATCCTAGAGTTCTTATTTTAGATGAGCCAACTAGAGGAGTCGATATTGGTGCCAAAAAAGAAATTTATACAATCATGAATGAACTAACAAAAAATGGAGTTGCCATTATTATGATTTCCTCCGAATTGCCTGAGGTTTTAGGAGTAAGTGATCGTATTATGGTTATGCATGAAGGGAAAATTTCCGCCTTTCTTAACCGTAATGAAGCTACACAGGAGAAAATTATGACTGCAGCGACGGGAGGGAATTAAGATGAAAAATTATATAAAAAATAACCTTTCTATTATTGGTCCGTTAGTAGGTTTAATTATCTTTTCTATCATATTAGGTTTTATGAGTAATAATTTCTTAACGTTGAATAATATATTGAATTTATTTAGACAGGTATCGGTAAACGCTCTTATTGCCTTTGGTATGACATTTGTTATCTTAACGGCTGGAATCGACCTGTCTGTTGGGTCCACTCTAGCATTGGGAAGTGCGCTTACTGCAGGTTTATTAACGAGTGGAATGGATCCTTTATTGGCAGTACTGATTGGGCTGCTGATTGGACTTGCTTTAGGAGCAATTAATGGACTGATTATTGCCAAGGGAAAAGTAGCTCCTTTTATCGCTACCCTTGCAACCATGACGATTTATCGCGGAGTAACTTTGGTCTATACAGACGGGAAACCGATCACTGGTCTATCTGATAGTTTTACATTTGAAATGATTGGTGGAGGTTATGTATTCGGGATACCGTTTCCAGTAATTTTAATGTTTATTGCATTCATTATCTTGTATTTTGTGCTGCGAAAAACTGTTTTTGGCAGACAAGTTTATGCAATAGGTGGAAACGAGGAAGCTGCAAAATTATCCGGAATTAAGGCTGACCGCGTAAAAATTTGGGTTTACTCACTTACAGGTATGCTATCTGTATTAGCAGGTATTATCATTTCAAGCCGATTAAATTCGGCACAGCCAACAGCAGGAACAACGTATGAATTGGATGCAATTGCTGCTGTTGTTATCGGCGGGACAAGTTTAGCTGGAGGAAAAGGTAAGATTGTTGGTACCTTAATAGGTGCCCTTATTATAGGCGTTATTGATAATGGATTGAACTTATTAAATGTATCATCATTTTACCAACAAATAGTGAAAGGCGGTATTATTCTACTAGCAGTCTTGCTTGACCGTAGTTCAGATAAATAAATTTATAACAAGATGTTTTATCTATCATCTTGATAAAAATAAAAATTTGAGGAGGCAAAAGAAATGAAAAAAAGGTTTAAAATGATAGGTGTAGTTACAGTACTTTTGTTCGTTTTGGCAGCATGTTCAACAAAAGATCCAGGTACTGGTGATTCAGAAGATGCTGAAAAAGGTTCAGGCAACGGTACAATAAAAATTGGATTATCTATCTCGACACTTAACAATCCATTTTTTGTAACATTACGTGATGGTGCAGAAAAAGCAGCAAACGAAAAAGGCTTTGAACTTGTTACATCGGATGCACAAGATGATCCTTCCACACAGCTGAGTGATATAGAAGATTTATTACAGCAAGATATTGATGCTCTTTTGGTAAATCCAGTTGACTCAGAGGCCATTGTATCTGCGGTTGAATTGGCAAACAATGCAGATATCCCTGTCATTACAGTTGATAGAAGTTCTGAGGGAGGCGAAGTTGCAGCTCATATCGCTTCCGATAACGTAGAAGGCGGAAAAATGGTTGGGGAATTTATTGCGGAACAGCTAGGTGAAGAAGGTAAGGTAGTCGAATTGGAAGGTATACCGGGAGCTTCGGCAACCCGAGAACGAGGGCAAGGTTTCCATGAAATTGTAGACGATATGGATGGTATTGAAATAGTAGCCAACCAGACTGCAAATTTTGATCGAACAGAAGGCTTATCAGTAATGGAAAATATTATTCAAAGTACAGATCAGATTGATGCTGTTTTTGCACACAATGACGAAATGGCACTTGGGGCATTGGAAGCATTAGAAGCAAAAGGTGTGTCCGACGTAATTGTAGTGGGATTTGATGCTACCGATGATGCGGTGGAAGCTGTTGAGGGAGGACGAATGGATGCAACAATTGCTCAAAAACCAGAATTAATTGGTGAATCTGCCATCGAAACCGCTGAAAAAGTAGTTAAGGGGGAAAAAGTTGAAGAATTTATCCCTGTTGAGCTGGAATTGATAACTAAATAAAAGAATTAAGCAATATTCTTAAAAGGATGATGGAGAGAAACCCTGTTCGGAGTACCGCCCGCACGGCTCGGCGGGGGAGCACAATAATGGAAAGGCTCCCTCCTACTCGTCAGGGATTAGACTGTCCCAATAGCTCTATTTGCTGACAGTCTAAATTTTCCATCATACTCGTTGATATCAACACTTAGGCTCAAATACAATCATCCCCTAAACCCTACGCCAAAATCAACAAGAATATCCTTATACGTTTCCACCGAATCCAAAACAACATATTCATCATTCCCATGCCAATGATCCCCAGACGGCCCAAATTCAATGGCCGGAATCCCGAACCTCGAAAAATACCTCGTATCTGCGAAGCCATGTTGACCAAAAACATGAACGTCTTCTATCAATGCCTTTTGTTTAATAATTGGCAGTAGTTTTTGTATATATGGATTATCAATTGTGTTCATGACAGGATCTCCATACAAGTTTATAGCAATGTTACAATCGGTTATACTTTTTATCTGCTTAAGAATCTCATCCTTGTTTTGCGTTGGTAAAAACCTTATATCCATGGAAAGGACACAAGAATCAGGAACCTTATTATATACATCGCCACCATGTATTTTAGACAGATTTATAGATGGTTTCTGGAAAAAATCAGTTGATTCCTGGGCAAAAGGTAATTCTAACAGCCTCTCATACAAGTAAAGTGCACGTAAAATCGCATTTTCACCCTCCCAAGGTTTGCTGGCATGTGCAGACTTCCCCTTTAATGTAATATCCATTTGCAGGACACCTTTTGCTTGAAGGCCGATTCCTAATTGTGTCGGTTCGGAGCAAATGACAAATTCTCCTACATATCCGGATTCCGTTAAATAGGCCGCACAATTTTTACCCTCCTTAGGGGATGCCTGGTACCCGTATAATTCAGATAATTTTAGTTTGATTATAACAGCTATTTTTCTTCCATTCTTACATATAGTGGAAATAAACAATTCCTAAATCTGCTTCCTCTTTTGTGAAAACTTTCCACAAAAATTCCCATTAGGGATGAAAAATATGAATGAATGGTATACAATATGTAATAAAGTTGCATTTGATTGTATTTACTTGCTATCGTATACAACATAATTATTTTACCGAAGAGGTGTCGATGTTGTTTGCAAAAGAAAGACATAAAGAAATAGTAAAGATAGTTAGAAAAGATAAATCCGTCAAGGTATCTCAATTAATGAAATATTTTAATGTATCATTCGAGACGATACGACGGGATTTGGAATTCCTGGAAAAAGAAGGACTTCTAACGCGTGTTCATGGGGGCGCTGTGCTTGAGGAAGTGAACAACAGAGAGTTATCGTTTACTGTACGCGAATCTAAGTATTTAAAGGAAAAACAGGAAATTGCCAAAAAAGCGACGGATTTTGTGGTTGAAGGACAATCGATCGCAATGGATGTAAGTACAACCAACACAGAATTTGCCAAAAAATTGAAGGAAAAGTTTACACGTTTAACGGTTCTTACCAATTCAATGACGATAGCAAATGAACTCTCCGAAATGCCTGACTACACGATAATTTTCGCTGGAGGCATTTTGCGAAATCAAGAGCTTTGTACTGTTGGTGATTTTACAGAAGACTTTATTACTCAATTTCACATTGATACCTTTTTTATGAGTATTAGTGGGCTCTCCCTCACAAAAGGTTTAACTGATTACGGAGCAGGGGAGTTACAGGTGAAAAAGAAGATGATGGATATTGCCCAGCATAGAATTGTGTTGGCCGACAGTAGTAAATTTGATGTCGTCTCCCTGTTAAAGGTATGTGAGTTTAACCAAATTAACCGCATTATTACGGACTCCAAAATAAATGAAAATGTACTCGAGAAATACCGAAATACAGGGATTGAAGTATTATAAAATTTCAAACATAGCCCATTTACGACAGTATAACTAAATAAATTCAAGTATTTTTCAGCTTAGGTGGAGCACCTAAGCTTTTTTAATGGTTTATCAAGTGAAACACGGAAATATACATTTTGACATAAATGAGATTTACTTTATAATATTCAAGTATAAACACATAAACACAACTAAATACAACAACATAAACAAATAAATGCCTGTATTTACAATTTCGAATGGAGCTGTTGTGTTTGAGAAAGGGGGTTAATCATTATCATGAGTGTTGTCATTATAAATGGAAATAGGTATGAAATAGACGGCATTTTATTTGATAAAGATGGAACGATTATCGATTTCACGTTATGGATACGGTGGGCAGAGACCTTCATCGATCTGATTGACGACCAAGCTACCGTTTCATATAACAAAAGTTTACTAGCACATTTTTTGGGATTTTCCTACGAGAACCACACATGGGATCCAAAAGGTCCTCTAGCTATTGGTTCTTTGCAAGACTTGCTAACCATTCTAACCTTGGGACTTTATCAACAAGGTGTTCCTTGGAATCAAGCGTATCAAGTGGTAAATGACGCCCATCAGGTGTTAGAGGAAACATTTGCAATTCATGAGCATGTCAAACCTGTTAATGGACTAGTCCGGTTTTTGGAACAGGCAGAAAAACTTGCAATCAAAATGGGGGTAGTCACATCGGATAATTATGGAAAGGCTGTACAACATTTGAATGCATTAGGGATTACAAACTTTTTTTCAGCCATCGTTGGGCATGATCTTGTCTACCGAGGGAAGCCGTATCCTGAAATGGTCTATTACGCTTGTAAGCAGCTAGACATTGCTCCTGAAAAAACGTTAATCATCGGTGATTCCAATGGTGACATGATACTTGGCAAAAAGAGTGGAGTTTTGGCTAGTATTGGGATTGTTTCGGCACCTAACATGCAAAAGGTACATTTGTTGGATGCTGATTCTATTATAAACGATTATCAAGCTATTACGTTGAAAGAAAAATAAAAAGTGAGGCTATTCTTAAATTAAAAGGAGAGGTTTATCAAATATGAAGAAATATCTGTTACCATTTTTGTTTCTCGCATTGGGTTTGATTATTTCTGCATGCGGCGGTTCGGGGAATGCAAAGGATTCGAAAGGTGAAATTGATGTTTACACCCATAATGACTCAGAGGAAATGCAAGACTTTGTAAAGGGGTTAAAAGATGAAACAGGTATTGATGTCAATGTATTGCGATTATCCAGTGGAGAAGGATGGAGCCGAATGAAATCGGAAGCTCCTGATTTTGGAGCGGATATGCAATGGGGGATGTTACATAGCATTGCATTAAAAGCGGAGAAAGAAGATTTTTTGGAACCATATGACTCACCTACTTGGGAAGATGTTCCGGATGAGTTTAAAGATGAAGATGGCAAATGGTATGGATGGTCTTATTGGTTTAATTTGTTGGCAATCAACACAGATATTCTGGAAGAGAAAGGTTTGGACAAGCCAGAATCATGGGAGGACTTGCTGGATCCTCAGTATAAAGGAGAAATTGTATTACCGGATCCCGGCACCTCGGGAACAGCCTATTTGTTTGTGTCAACTATTATGCAAATTATGGGTGAAGATGAGGGTTGGGACTATTTAGAAAAATTGGATGAGAACGTGGGACAATATGTCAAATCAGGCGACGCACCGGCGCAAATGGTTGCCCAGGGAGAGTACGCAATCGGTATAACATGGGATCAGGCTGTTTATAACCGGATTGAGGAAGGCTATCCATTGGAAGCGGTAATACCCGAAGAAGGAGTGGGCTATGACCTTGATGTCGTTTGGATGTTCAAAAACACAGAAAATCGGGAACTGGTGGAAGAGGTGATTGATTACATCGGTTCTGAAAAAGGCATGAAAAAATCTGCAGCGCATCGTTCGATGGTAACTAAGCCGGGTATAGAAGGAACAGTTGAAAACGTAGAAGATTACCTGATTGATTATGATGCGGTCTGGGCTGAAAAAAATCGTGATCGAATCATGAAGGAATGGCGAGATAATTTTTCATAAAAAGGGGGAGTTATGAGTGGAGGCTACACAGCCGGTAAAAAATCAACTGAAGCCGTCCTCCACGATTTGGGGGCGGTTCTGGGCTGAGCCGTGGTTTGCAATTGCCACGATTGTACTTGTTGTTGCAATCATATTATTTATTGTTGCTCCAGTATTAGCTGTTTTGTTAAAAAGTTTTGGAATTGGAACGGGTCAACTAACATTTGATTACTATAAAGATTTTTTTCAGGCCCCCTATTATTGGGATGCTTTGCTGAATAGCGTATTATCCGCGATAATTTCAACTATTATCGTGTTGTTTTTAAGTATTAATATCGCGCTTTATGTAACACGCTCGAAAAGTTTTTTGTCCAAGTCTTTTCAGGGGATTTCGTTACTGCCGTTGGTTGCACCACCATTTATATTTTCACTATCATTGATTATTTTATTTGGTAGAAGCGGTATTGTGACTGATTATATTAGTCACTTATTTGGTGGGGAATTTAGCATTTATGGCTTTTGGGGAGTAGTATTAGCACAGATAATTGGATATTTCCCAATTGGATATATGCTTATTGAAAGTACAATGCGAAACATGAATGCCGATTTGGAATATGCCTCGCAGGACCTTGGAGCGAATCAATGGAAGACAATCGGTAGTATCACGTTACCTTTAGCGAAGTCCGGGATCATTAAAGCAGGTTTGCTCGTTTTTGTGATGGCATTGGCGGATTTTTCCAACCCGCTTATTATTGGCGGGGGAACTCGATTTTTAGCTTCGGAAGCTTACTTGCTTGTTGTAGGACAGCATAACTTGGAGTTGGCTGCCGTGCTTGGAGTGTTCCTGATCATACCAAGTCTATTGATTTTTATTTTCCAAACTTATTTTCTAAAAGATAGTAGTGTTGGGACGATTAGTGGTGAATCTGGCTCGTATAGTGTACCACTTTCCAAGTCGGTTAAATTCTTTGTTGGAACTATTAGTACAATATTTACAGCCTTTATATTACTAATGTTCATCATGGTCGTACTGGGAGCGTTCGTGAAAATTATCGGAATAAACAATACATTTACGCTGGAACATTTTAATAATGAAACAGGCTGGGATTCTCTTTATACAAGTTTATTCGTTTCATTCGTCAGTGCAATACTGGCAGCGGGAATAGGGATTTTGCAAGGTTTCTTATTTGCGAGAAAACCGATACCGGGCAAGAAACTATTGGAATTTTTAACCTTGTTCGGTTTGGCAGTTCCGGGAACGGTCATGGGTATTGGTTATGTATTAATTTTCAATGGGCCACCTTTCTTCTTGACAGGAACGGTCATGATCCTTGTGTTGAACATGACTTTCAGGAAAATCGGTGTAGGACTGGAAGCAGCAATCAGTAAAATGCATCAGATTGACATCTCGATGGAAGAAGCTTCGAATGATCTTGGGGCTGGACCATATAAAACATTCTGGAAGGTTATCGTGCCATTGATGGTTCCGCCATTTGCTGCAGGTTTTATATATGCCCTTATGACTGCAATGGTTTCTATAAGTTCCGTTGTCTTTTTAATATCACCAAATACCAATCTTGTGGCTATTTATATTCTGAATTTAGCTGAACAGGCTAAAATTGGTTTGGCATCTGCCATGTCGTTCATCATGATAGTGATTGTACTGGCTTGTCTTGGTTTATTGAAATTTGTTGAAAAAAAGACAGGAGTTCGTATCTGATTCGTAATATGGGAGGGTTTCTACATGTCAGAAAACAACTTTCTTGAATTAAAAAATGTATGCAAATACTTTGGGGATGTAAAAGCCGTAGATAATATTTCTATCTCGATTAAGCGAGGTGAACTTATTTCATTTATTGGTCCTAGTGGTTGTGGGAAAACAACACTTTTAAGAACGATAGGCGGATTCAATAAACAAGATGCGGGTGAAATTATTTTGGATAATGAAAAGATTGATACATTGCCACCCGAAAAACGGTCAACGGGTATGGTATTTCAAAATTATGCTCTTTTTCCTCATATGACGGTTTATGATAATGTAGCTTATGGATTGAAGCAATTGAAAGTTTCCAAGAAAGAACAGCATAATCGAATTATGACGGCGCTATCCCAGGTGGAACTGGATGATTATGGGGATCGAAAACCAAAAGAATTAAGTGGAGGCCAGCAACAGCGAGTAGCAATTGCACGCTGTCTTGTTCTACAGCCTAAAGTATTATTGCTGGATGAACCATTATCCAATCTCGATGCTAATTTACGGATTGCACTTCGTAAGGAAATACGTAAAATAAAAGACAAATTGGATTTAACTGTCATTTTTGTCACACACGATCAGGAGGAAGCTTTAAGCATTTCAGACCGTATTGCGGTTCTAAATGGAGGAATTATTCATCAGCTTGACAAATCCGATAAAATTTACAACTATCCAAGCAACAAATTTGTTTCTACTTTTGTAGGACAAGCAAACTTTTTTACCGGGTATTTACAAGAGAGTGAAAAAGGTCATTATTTTGATACGGGAACCATACACTTTCCGGTTGAAAAATTGAAAAGAGAACACGGTGAAGATTTGAAAATCGGAGAAAAAACTACGGTGCTTGTTCGACCAGAGCGGATAAAAATCAATGCATCCAGTTCGTTAAAAGGAACGATAACCAATATTATTTATAATGGAAATTTCACGCGATATTTTGTTGACGTTGAAAATTACGAATTGAAAGTTGATGTGTTTAATACACATGACAGCAAAAAATACAAAACAGATGATAAGATTGGTATCGAGCTTCCGACGTCACCGCATATTATTAGGGAATCCATGAAATAAGGGAATGCCTATGATCGTTCAAGTAAATATACGCTGGTACTACCGGAGGATAATTAATTAACTCCAGATTAAGCCCCATGCTATGCGTGGGAGAAGAGAAACGGAAGTACCTTTACGTATGATAAAAAAGTCCTCCTCTGTCTGACAAAGGTTTCGCAGCCATTGCCAGACAGAGGAGGACATCCATTATGGATAGATCAAGTTTATCGCATACAAAGTGGAATTGCATGTACCATATTGTATTTATTCCTAAATATAGACGGAGAACAATGTATGGAAAACTCAGAGAAGATGTTCGGGAAATAATTTGGACTTCACACCAAAATAAAAAGAACAGGCATCAGTATGGCGTCATGCATCGCTCGCAACTAAACCCGTTCCTTTATCCGGGTTTTCATAGATTTTCTGGAAACTATTTGATTAACATTTGCCTAATTTCATTCCTTTTAGCGAAGAGCCAATTTCCTTATACGTTCCCACCGAATCCAAAACAACATATTCATCATTCCCATGCCAATGATCCTCAGATGGCCCAAATTCAATGGCCGGAATACCGAACCTCGAAAAATACCTCGTATCGGCGAATCCATGTTTACCAAAAACATGAATTTTTTTTAAATGAATCCCCCTTTTCTTTAAAATAAAGTGTTTTTTAGCTCACAGAATTTTACTGCTTAAAATATGTTTAATCTAGTAATTTGTCAAATTCTCTTTCCAGTCATTCATAAGGTACCCTTCCTCTTCTTAATCATTCCTTTAACTGTTTCAGGGTTTGTACCCCCAGTAATATTTCTTCTTTCCACAAAACAGATTGGATCAGTAATTTCCTGCCAGTCTTTAGCTGTTAATGCAACATCTCCTAACCAATCATTTATTTCGTGAAGATTTATTTGATACAGCTGTTTATTTTCTTTATCCGCTTTTTTAGCAACAACACTTGCTTTTTGATGTGCCTTTCGAAATGAAATTTGATAGTCACGTGCTAATACATCAGCGAGTTCGGTAATGGTTATCATATTTTCCCTAGCTTGCTGGTAGGCGCGTTCTTTATCAAAATCCATTGTTAAAATAACTGCACGCATTAGCTTTAACACGCGGTTCCCTTTGTTAAAACCAGTATATAAATGTGGCTGTAAATCATCTTCCGTATCATTAATATCCCCGTAAGGAGTATTGTGGATCATATGAACCACTGCCATTCCTTCAGCCGCTGCACTACTAGCGATTGAGCGAGAATGCTCAATTGATACCGGGTTCCTTTTTTGGGGCATAATACTACTTATTTGTACATAGGCATCAGACACTTTAATTAATCCTACTTCTTTTGAAGCCATCCGTAAAAACTCTTGAATCCAGCGACCCATATTTGTCATTAGGCTAATTAGTGCTTGTGCAGATTCTATTAAGTAATCCCCGGCACCAATAGCATCATAGGAGTTTTCTATTAAACCATTAAATTCAAGCAATTCTACCATTCGTTCTCTATTGATGGGGAATCCAGTTGTTGTTATTGCTGCAGCCCCCATAGGAGATTGATTGACAGTTTGGTATGCCTGTTTTACTCGGTTAACATCACGTTGGAGATTATCGTAAACAGCGACTAAATAATGACCAAATGTTGTCGGTTGGGCAGGCTGTGTATGTGTATGGGCAGGCATGACCGAATATACATGGTTTTCTGCCTGATCAAGTATCGCCTCACTTAATTTTTCGGCATTTTTGATTGTATCTTGTAAATAATTCCGTAACACAATTCGATACATTGCTTCTCCCATATCATTTCTGCTTTTTGCAATGTGCATTTTTCCTGCCAACTCATCTCCAATTCTATTCCCAATTTGAGATTCTATCAGGAAGAATAGATCTTCATATTCCGCTGAATATGTGATGCTTTGACGGTCAAGATTTTCTACTTCGTCTATACCTGCTAATATTTTACGTGTTTCTTCTTCTGTTAAAATACCTTGTTCTCCAAGCATGGAGGTATGTGCTCTATGGATCTTAAACATCGCATCAAATAGATATTCTTTTTGATCATAAAATACAGGCATTAACAATTCATCAATATACGTTTTACCTGGAAATGTGTTACCGTCTACTTCTTCAAATTGTTCCTTTAACGTACGCATTCAAAAAGCACCTCGATATTAAAAATTGTATTGCTTTTTCTATAACGTATTTTCCGATTTGACTCCGAAGAATCTATAAGCGATATACATGACAATTGCTATTAGACCGACTTGAATCATTCCATATGCGGCAGCTTGACCCATATTAAACATACGAAGCTGGTTCATAATTTCAATAGATATCGGCCGATTGCTCAATGTGTATAATAATACGGATGTTGGAAACTCTCCGATTGCCTGAACAAAAGCAAGCAAAGTACCGCTTAAAACGCCTGGCATGATGATTGGGATAACTACCCGTCTGAATGTATAAAACCATTTTGCTCCCAAATTTTGAGCTGCTTCTTCCAACGAATCATCCATTTGTTCTAATACAGCATTTGTAGACCGTACAACTAATGGAATGAAGCGAACAAAGTAAGCTAACGGCAAAATCCAAAATGTACCAACAAGAATGTGTCCAAATGAGAACGGTGTAGGTTTATTAAACGCTAAGATAAGATTCATACCAACGACTGTAGCTGGTAAGGCCCACGGGATCATTACCAGGATATCCAGTAAATTTTTTCCTATAAAGCTACGTTTGACAAGTGCATAGGATGTGATAATGCCAAATATAAACACACCTGCACAGGCGAGACATGTCATAATTAAACTATTTCTTACAGGCTCCCAAATGGTAGTGTTGTCAAATAACAAGCTGTAATTCTCAAAACTGAATGCTTGTGGATATGTCTGCCAAGTCCAAGCTCCTTCTGGTACAAGTGACAGCATAAGTAGTGTGACATGCGGCAGTAACAAAATGATTACGGCTATAATCCCAATCGTCACCATGATCCATTTTAAAATAGGATTGCGCACCTCACTTCGGTGGACACCGATCCCTTTGCTTGCCATCCGATAGTCCTTTCTGTTTTGATACCAGCGCATAAACAGTAAGAAGGAAATGGAAACAGCTGACAAAATAATGGATTGTGTAGCAGCCATTTCTAAATCACCATTGATTTTAGAAAAGTATATTTGCAAACTTAATACTCTAAATCCACCAGCTAATAAAAAAGGTGCACTAAAGGAAGCCATGGATACCATAAATACCAATAAAGACGCTGCAACTAATCCAGGAGTTAGCAGGGGAAATGTTACTTTCCAAAACACTTTAAATTTGTTAGATCCAAGATTGTATGCTGCTTCCTCTAATGAAGGATCTATATTATTTAATGCAGATGCTGTTGTCATATAAAAATAAGGGTACATCGTGTAAGCATGTACTACTAATATCCCTGAAATCCCCCCGATACTAAACGGCACTTTTGATAGGTTAAATAAATCTTTAATAGCATTAGGCACCAAACCAGCTTCTCCGTATAAAAACATAAATGCCATAACACCGACTAGAGAAGGCAGGACAATTGGCATAATAGCTATATTAGAAAAAAATTGACGTCCAGGAAAATCGTAACGGTTAAAGACATATGCTAATGGGATACCAATTAAAGCACTAAAGAAAACGGACAAAAGGGAAATATATACCGAGTTCCATAATGCCTCGAAATTCGCTGCTGCTTTTGCCCCAAAGAAATCCTGATAGTTTGCTAATGAAAACAAACCATTTTTCTTGAAGCTTTCAATCAACGTTGCGATTGAAGGGTAGAGTACGTATCCAGCTAACACCAACACAACCGGAATCAAGAGGATTATCGTTTTTCGCTTATTTGCGTTTAACATCCACTGATCACCCCTTTTCACCTGGAATTACTCTTATTTGGTCTTCGGGAAATTGTATATTTACTTCGGTCCCTTCATTCAGATATGTACTAGGGCCTTTATTTAAATTGGTAGTCTTGATAGTAATTTGATCATTCATTTTTACATAGGTATGAACCGCTTCTCCAGTAAATTGGACAAGTGATACGCTACCAGTAAATACGTTATTGCCATCTAGCTTATTTGTATCGATTTTAACAGCTTCTGGACGAACCGACATATAGAGTTTATCTTCATTCGTATAGCTGGCTATGTTTAATTCGGTATTGTGCACGAAAATGGATTGATCCATATCTGGTGTGTAAAATACGGATTTTGTGTCTTTATGTTCTTTAAAACTTACTGGTAAAAGATTCGTTTCACCTATAAATTTAGCAACAAAGTCATTTACCGGTTTATTGTAAATTTCCGTTGGTGTACCGACTTGATGACATTTCCCAATATTAAATACAGCTATTCGATCACTCATCGTTAACGCTTCTACTTGATCATGTGTTACATAGATTGTTGTGATACCATATTCCCGTTGTAATCTTAAAATCTCTGTTCGCATTTCTTCTCGTAATTTAGCATCTAAATTACTTAGCGGTTCGTCTAATAATAGAATATCCGGCTCAATTACAAGGGCACGTGCCAAAGCTACACGTTGCTGCTGACCACCACTTAATTGACTAACTTGACGACCAATATACTGGTCTAAACGCACTTTTTTTAGGACATCTCCAACTTTTTTCTTTATTTCGGTCTTGCTAATCTTTCTAACCTTTAATCCAAAGGCAACATTCTCAAATACAGTCATGTGAGGAAATAAGGCATAGTTTTGGAAAACCATCCCGGTATTTCTTTTTTCCGGTGCAACTCTAGTCATATCTTTATCATTGAATTTCACTTTACCCTCAGTTGGATAGTAGAAACCAGCAATCATTCTCAGAGTGGTGGTTTTTCCACATCCGCTTGGGCCGAGGAAAGTAAAAAATTCACCCTCTTTGATAAGTAAATCTAAACCTTTAACTGCTGTCACATCACCAAATCTTTTTGTAATTTCGGATAAATTAACAGTTGACATGAAACAACAACCCCGCTTTCTTTGAAAAAGAAGCTTATCACCCTATGCAGGGTGATATAGCATTCTTCTAATTATTCTGTAAAAACATTGTATAGTACCCTAACTTTCATCACTTTTATCTTTGTCTGTACTCTTGATGTGATTATCCCAGTAGTCCATCCATTCATCTGATTTTTCTTCAACCAATTCCCAATCCATATCCATTGGTTTTATATCCGTTTCCTCAATCCAAGCAGGGAGATTCTCAATATCGTCACGAGTTGGGATCCGGTAGTATTCTTCTGCTAATAATTTAGCAGCCTCTGGCGTATTAACGAACTCATAAAATGCTTCTGCTGCTTTTGGATGTGGTGCGTCCTTTATAATTGCGATACCTTCAGTAAGTACGGGAGTACCGCTTTCTGGAATTTTATAACCAAATGGGTAGCCCTTTTCTTCTGCTAGTTGTACAGTATCCGGCATATTCCAAACCGATAAGGTACCAACCCCTTTTGCGACTTGGTTGTACATGATTTCCGGGTTGGCGGAATATTCTTTTGTATTGCTATCAAGCTTTTTCAACCACTCGTAGCCTTCCTTGGGATCCTCTGAATCTTTATACGTATCGTAAATTATTCCGGAAAAAATGGTGCGCATCCCACCAGAAGCCAGTGGGTATCTAATAATAATGTCATCTTTCCATTTTGGGTCTAGCAGGTCATCCCAATCGCTAGGAGCCTCTTCTTCAGAGATTTCCTTCGTGTTGTATAAAATTACCTGTGGTGTTATCGATGTTCCCGACCACATCCAATCAGGATCGTGGTACAGATCATCTAAAGAATCGGCGTAGGATGGTTTATATTCCTGTAATAGACCTTCGTCTTTTGCCTGGTTAAAGTTAACTTGGGGAGCCCCCCACCAGACATCTGCTTGTGTATTGTTTTCCTCAGAACGAACCCGGTCTAATATTTCTTGCGACCCCATGTCAAGAAATTCCATTTTGATGCCATACTCATCTTCAAATTGCTTTTGGAAGTCACTCAAAATATCTGTCCCATGTGGAGAATAAACGACTACCTTTTCTTCTAAATCATTCTTCTCGCCACTTGATGAAGAAGCTTCTTCGTCACCGGAACCACCGGCCATACAACCAGCTAGAGTGATACCAGTTACAAACAATAATAAAATTAACCAATTGCTTTTCATGTTTTTCACTAAATTTTCCCCCTTGTTAAATATTAAATAATGTGTCCTGCTCTTTTAAAAATAATGCTGCTGCACCGACGATCCCTGCTTCCTTTCCAAAAGTTGTCTGTTGTACCTCGCATGTTCTTGGCGTATACCGTTTCATGATGTCTATAACCTGCTCTTGTATAATAGAAAATGAACTACTGACACCACCCCCTAAAATAATTAACTCTGGATCAAATAAAGATACATAGTTAGCGAGTCCAATTGCTAGATTTTCTAAGGCTAGATTAATTACTTCTATGGCATCTTTATGATTCTGTTTGTAAAAAGCAAAAGCCTCTTTAGCTGTAACATCTTTTCCAATTTTATCCGATAACTGCTTCCCTATCGAGGAACCACTTGAAATGCTTTCTAAAAATCCATAACCTTCGTAAACGGGATGAAAATCTTTTGCATGAACACGGTCAGTTACTAAATAACCAATTTCACCAGCACTATAATTACTCCCTCGGTATAAACTTCCATTTATCATAATGCCGCTGCCAATACCTGTACCTATTGCAATATATATTAAATTAGATTTGTCTTTCCCAATTCCTTTCCAATGCTCTCCTAATACACTTATATTTACATCGTTATCTACTTCAATTGGTAAATCAAAAATTTCCTTTAGCCTTTCTTTTATTGGGAAGTGTTTCCATCTTAAAGCAGGAGCTTCTAACACAATCCCCTCGGCTACATTTGTCACACCGGGTGTTCCAACACCTACACCAAGTATTTTTTTATCATCAATTTTAAGTTGATCTTTCATCGACTCTGCACTTCGTTTTATTTCTTTAAATAAATTTTTGCCTAAGTGTTGTTGCGTGGGAAAATTACGATAGGCGCAGACATCACCATTCAAATCAGTAATTCCTGAACGAACATTCGTACCGCCAATATCAATACCTATAATGTATGATTGCTTTGAATTGAACATTAGGTTAACAGGCTTTCTTCCTCCTACATTAGCTGCTTGACCATTACCAGATTCATATATAAGATCGTCTTCCAGTAACTGGTTAACGAGTGTGGAGACAGTTGGTTTACTGAGTGAAAGTCTTTTTGATATGTCAGCACGGGTTATAGCTTTACCTTCTTTAATACACTGTAAAATAAGCTTTTTATTGATTGTTTTTATGTAAGCTGCATTTCCCTTTTGCATTAAACAAACTCCTTAAATAAAATTCTTTTTCATATTATTTTGTCCTCTGGTGATTGGAATAATATCTGCGGTAAAAATTTCAACTAGTAGTTAGTAAACTTTACTTACTAATTTGATTCTTAAAAATTATTATACAAAAATAACTTATAAATTGTAAAGGTTTACTTTCAAATAATTATATTTATTCAGGAGATAAGCAGGTTATACGAGAAGTTAAATAAATAGTATTTTCGTACTATTTACATTGTTTTGTTAAAATGATAAAGTTTACCGTAATCTATGTGTTGCCAGATTATGTTAGTTAGTAATGCTAACTAACTAAAAATTGGAGAAAGGAGTTAGTTTTATCAAGGCAAATATGAACAAAAAATGAAAGGGGTTACAAGGTGAAAAAATATTTACCATTACTTTTATCACTACTGTTGCTAACCGCTTTACTACCATTTCAGGGGTTGGCGAAGGAAAAGGATGATCCGGACGTTGAATTGTGGAATGCAGTAAATCCTCTTAATACTACAGTAACTTTTTTAAATACTGGGGCGCATCCCGATGATGAACGCAGTGATTTACTAGCATATTTATCCAGAGGATTAGGTGTTAAAACTTCCAGCCTTATCGCAAATAGAGGAGAGGGTGGTCAAAACGAAATAGGGAATGAACTTGGTAATGCGCTTGGGATTATTCGATCTAACGAAATGATCGAAGCCGCTAAAATTACTGGTGTAAAGGCATATCATTTAAGTGAAACCACTTCAGATCCTATTTATGACTTTGGATTTTCGAAATCACCTGAAGAGACATTAGAAAAATGGGGTGAAGATTTAACATATGAACGACTCATCCGTTTTATAAGAAGCTATCAACCAGATGTGGTTATGCCTTCTTTTCGAAATGTACCTAGCCAACACGGGCATCATAGAACCATGGCAATATTGAGTCAGCGTGCATTTGAAGATGCGACTGATCCAACCGTCTTCCCTGAGCAAATTGAAGAGGAGGGATTATCAGCTTGGCAGGTGAAGAAACTCTATTTACCAGCTGAATCAGGAGATACTGCAACAACCTCCGTTGAAATTGGTGACTATAATCCTATCTATGAAATGTCCTATCCTCAACTTGGAGAAAAATCCAGGTATATGCATAAGAGTCAGGGTATGGGTAAAGATGTACCCGTTGAGCCTAGGGAATTTAACTTGGAATTACAAAAATCAATTTATCCAAATAAAGAGGATGATGATATTTTCGCAAATATTCCATATGACTTCAGTGAGTGGGCAACAGTTGTTTCTGAAGATGATATTAGCGCCAATTTAGAGAACTTACAAAAAGACTTGAATGAAATTGTTAATTTATATCCCGACCGCGAAGCGATATTACCGAATTCTCAAGAAGCTTTGCGCAATGTACAGAAGCTGACTGATAAAGTTGAAAAAGGGGATATAGATGCTTCTGTAAAAAACGATCTACTCCATAAGCTTGAGCTGAAGGAAGAGCAACTTCAAAAAGTTAGCTTAATAGCATCAGGGCTAGATGTAAAAACAACCCTTGATTCAGAAGTAGTAACCCAAGGTGAAAGTACTAAAATTAAAATGACAATTACCAACAATGGAAAGCAAGCAATACATCAAATTGATGCTTCTCTACTTACCTCAGAAGAATGGACAGTTGATAGCGGGGATGGATCAGATATTAAAAAACTGGAACCAAATGAATCAAGAGATATAACATTTACTGTTCATGTTCCAAAGGATGCAGCGTACTATCAACCGTATGGTGAATCATCTGTTCAATCAGGCATAACATTTAAAGAAGAAGGAATAGAGACAACAAACATACTGGAATTAGATGAAACGTTCGCTGTGTTGCCGGCTCTCTCAGTATCAACAGAACCAGAAGATATTGTGGTAAATACGGCTGATCTGAAAAGTGAGTACACTGTTAACGTAAAGGTAAAAAATTATTACAAAGGTGAAAAAAATGCATCCGTTTCGTTAAATTTACCTGAAGGATGGACAAGTGTTCCAGAAAAAGCAGATGTTAATTTCAAAGATCGTTTAGATGAACAAAAGACACAATTTAAAATTACCCCTCCTGAGAACATAGAGAAAGGAGAATTTTCAGCTGAAGCAATCGTTGAATCTGATGGTAAGGAATATGATACAACCGTTCAGGAAATAAGCTATGATCATATTAAAGACTCCTATTTCCAATATCCGTCAACAATGGATGGTGTTGCGTTTGAATTGTTAAAACCGGATTCATTAAAAATCGGTTATATTGAAAGTGGTTTTGATGAAGTAGCTGATTATTTATTGGATGTGGGTTTTGATGTAACGAAATTAAATGAAGCGGATTTGCAATCAGGTGACTTGAGTCAATACGATACCATTGTAACAGGCATTAGAGCAAATTTATCACGACCAGACTTAATAAAAAATAATCAGCGTTTACTTGAGTATGCTGAAAATGGGGGACATGTCGTTGTCCAATATCATAAACCAGGGGATAATTGGGATACAAATAAAACTCCACCTTATTCATTAGAAATAGGTATGCCATCAATTGAATGGCGAGTTACTGATGAGGATGCGCAAGTCACAATGACGCAGCCTGATCATAAATTATTTAACTTTCCAAACAAAATAACAGACAATGACTGGAATGGCTGGGTACAAGAAAGAGGGCTGTATTTCCCGATGAACTGGGATGATCGATATGAAACGTTTGTAAGTATGGCAGATCCAGGAGAAGATCCGTTTGATAGTGGTATTTTGATGACAAATTATGGTGAAGGGACCTATCTATATACGAGCTTAGTATTCTATCGTCAAATTGCTAATCAAGTACCTGGTGGGTATCGAATCTTTACAAATCTGTTAAGTTATGGCGCAGAAGAAGATGCTAAAGAAATTAGTGCAGCTAAAATGAGAACATTAGTAGAGCGTCTAGCAAATGAAGGTGAATTTGATAGTGAGAATGATGTTCATTTATTAACAACCCACTTGACTGCTGTAAGCCATTACGAAAATAAAGAACAAGCTGAGAAAGTTGTTAAACATATGACTAGCTTTAAACAATTAATTAACCAAATGTTAGAGAATAAATCGATTTCTGAGAAAGCTTTCAGTGATTTAGATAAAGAAGCGGATAATTTGATTGAGAAGTGGCAGTAGAATGATATACTCTCCCTTGTATGTTACAAGGGGGATTCTTTCGATTAAAACTTATAAAAGATCTAATATCTTAAACAATATACAAGGGTTAGCTAGGCTGTACAGCCAATGCTGAATCTGATACATGTACAGGAACCTTGACCATAAGCATAAAAAACACATATCGATCTCACTGTCTTTCAAAACGCTTAAATGATAAAATATGCCAGGCACTAGGTCGATTTAGACCTCAGTACCTGGCGCCTGTTTTTCTTGTTACTGTTTATTATTGTTGTATTGCATGTAGACGACTTGGGTGACGAGAAAGTCTTCCAACCCGTGTTTGCCATCTGTTCCTCCAAGACCTGATTTGCGTATGCCAGCGTGATAGCCCTGTACGGCTTCGAAGTTTTCACGGTTAACGTAGGTCTCACCAAATTTAAGTTCATTGACAACACGCATCGCTTCGTTCATATCATCGGTATAGACGGAGGAAGACAGACCGTAAACCGTGTCGTTACCTTTGTCAATAGCTTCATCCAATGTTTTGAACGTTGCAATCGGAATAACCGGGCCGAAAATTTCCTCTTGCATAATAGTTGAATCATGATCCACGTTGGTCAGAACTGTTGGCTTGTAAAAGTAGCCTTTTTCCAGATCTGCCGGTTCTCCACCGGCAACAACCTTTGCACCATTTTCTTTTGCTTTGTTCACCATATCTTCTACGGTTTTCAGGCGGTCATGGCTGATCAGCGGGCCGACGTCAGCGTTTCTATTTTCCCGCGGATTATCAATGGTTTTGCTTTCAAAGCTTTCCTTCAACTTATCGACAAATGTATCTGCAATATCTTCATGGACATAGACACGTTCTGCATTTGTGCAGGCCTGTCCATTATTAGCGAGTCGTGATGTAACGATATTTTCGACAGCCAGATCCAAATCAGCATTTTTGGTTACAATTGCTGGTGCTTTGCCGCCGAGTTCGAGATTTACCCTTTTGTAATATTCTGGGCCGCTGCTTCCATCACTTTCGTACCGGCCGGGATACTTCCCGTCATCGTCACCATAGCAACTTTCTCATGTTTTGCCAATGCATTTCCGGCTTCTGACCCCGTACCGGTTACTACGTTGTAGACTCCTTTAGGGATGTCTTTCATGCTATCGATAATTTTAGTGAATGCCATGGCGGTGTTTGGTGTTTTTTGGCTTGGCTTCAATACGATTGTGCAGCCGGAAATAAGTGCGGTGGCAACTTTTCTTGCAAGATGCTTCTATTGGCGGAATGGTCGCTACAAATGCCAGTGGAACAACAGCTGTCCGTTATGGCTCAATGCGGGATCAATTGCTGGATTTAGAAGTTGTTTTAGCGGATGGTACAGTGATTCACACGGGAACACGTGCTAAGAAGTCATCGTCGGGGTATCATTTAACGGGATTATTCGCTGGATCTGAAGGAACGCTTGGGATCATAACTGAAATAACAATGCGATTGCACGGGATCCCTGAATATACAATGATGGCCCGATGTACGTTTGACACACCTGAGCTTTGTGCGGTAGCGGCACAAAACATTTTACTTGGTGGTATTCAGGTAATGCGAATGGAATTAATTGATGCAACAAGCATTGCCGAAGTAAATCGACAAAACGGTTATGATTTTCCGGATAAGCATTCGTTGTTTCTTGAGTTTGCTGGTGCAAGGGCTGCGATCGAAGAAGAAGTAAAACTTACAGCTGTATTAATGAATGATCTAGGTTGCGAAAATTGGGAGGTAGCCAGTGATCCGACAAAGCAAAAGGAGATCTGGAAGGCAAGGCACGAATTATCTTTTGCCTATCAACACATAAATGGGCTTGATGAAACGGGTTCTGATGTTTGTGTACCAATTTCACGTTTACCTGAACTTGTTGCATATGCACGCCAACTTATTGATGAAAGTGGTTTAAAAGGTGGAATCTGGGGGCATGTTGGAGATGGAAACTTTCATACACTCGTTTTATTTGATCCGAAAGCAAAGGGGCAACGAGAAAAGGCAGAATATACAAATGAAGCACTTGCGATTCGTGCAATCGAGGTTGGTGGAACATGCACTGGTGAACACGGGGTTGGACTTGGGAAAATAAAATTCCAAGAAGCTGAACACGGGGCTGCTCTTGAGATGATGAAAAATACAAAACGAATGTATGACCCACAGGGGATTTTGAATCCGGGGAAGATTTTCTTCATGTAATTATTTTTTCATTAAAAATTTCTTCCTCATGAAGGGAGAAGGGTGCGATTTCGCAAGTAGATTTCACAGCTTTTGCTCGAGTTCCATTTTTACCCTCCAGTGCACCCATAACAATTCTGAATAGTTCGGGTGCCTGGTGCGAATATAACTCTACTTCTCGGCCAAATACAATCCCAACTGAGCGAGTACTGCACTGCCAACATAGGTTCCAGTAAATACAAACGCTGCTACAATTGCTACTTTCCAGGATGTCTTTCGCAAATCTACTAGACGGTTTGCGACAGATATTCCGGCAAATGTCAGGATTGGCGTTGTGATGGAAAGGAAATCAACTGCCTGAATAGCCCGAACAAAAAAGTCAGAGATTAAGCACAGAACGAGAGAAGTGATCGACACCCATCCCAATATTGGAAAATCCCGAATGATTTTAACGGAAGAGCGCTGCATCAAATCCGAGATGATTATACCGATAAATGAAAAGAGCCACAATACTCCAAGTCCGACTACGGTCATCCACGTAACTGGTGTGGAATGCGCATCTTTTAAAAACTTAATTTCTTGTGTAAACAATATTAATCCTACACTCAGAAGGAGAATAAGTGCATATTTAAGATATTTTCTTCGTTTGGAATTCATTATTTGTCACCCTTAACTAATTTCTTATACATGAATTGCTGCAGAGGTGCTGCTAAAAATACCATTGTAAATGTTCCGATAAAACTGGTAAGTAACTGGCTTGCGGATGCGTATGCCAAAATTGTGCTTTCCATTTCCGGCATGCGGGCAACCAATGTAGCGGAGGCTGCGCTCATCATACTTCCTGAGCCAACTCCGGACCCCATCGCTAAAGCTTCTACCCGAAATCCTAAATCCAGTAATATTGGTGCGAATATACTGAAAAAGATGGCACCGAATAATGTTCCGATAATATAGATGGAAAGAACACCTCTTCCTTCTTTAGATTCGAGTGTATATTTTTCGGAAATATACGCTAGTTCCCCTTCACGTCCAATTCCTAATGTAGCTCCGATAGCTTCCCGTCTTAACCCAAGCATAATTGCAATAGGTAAACCAACAATGACTGTTCCAAGATTACCTAATTCCTGGATCAGGAAAACCCAGCCAACTTGTAAAATATCCCGAATTTGCGGGGCGACATCTGCTCCGTATCTTGCCATTAGAGGAAGCATAATAAAAATCAGATATTTTCCGGCAAAATTAATATTCCTCTCGCTATACACCTTTTTCCAGAAACCTTTTCGGAATAGTTTGAATCCAAGTACCATGGTGATGACAATTGCGAAAACCAACGGGAGCAGACCGATCGTAAACGGCCCCGCTGGAATGCTTTGAAACCCAATCATCTCCGATATCGTAATAATAGCTAGTACAAAGATAATTAAATAAGTAAAATTTTTGTTCATGGTCAACCTCATTCCTAAAGTTTTTTAGTCAACAATGGAGTTAATTAATGTAAGATATTCGTCATATGTTCTTCTGTAAAGTTTCGACGTGTCGATAGCTCCGTTCATTTTCTCAAGTGTTTGAGATAGGAATCTTGGGAAAATTTCATAGATAAATTCCGGATCAACATCAATAAAGTCATCACCGTGAATTGTTCCCGTAAAACCGCTATAGCCGATTTGAATACACGGCATCATAAAGGAAAGATCACCAATATCACCTGCTGCACTAATGAAGTTATTATTCAAGATAACAGCAATCTCATCGCTTTCTTTAAATGATTCCATAACAAATGTAGATAGATATCTATCTTGTACAAATGGCAAATATCCCATTTGTGTATGGCATTCGACGTCACCCTGTAACGCCAGCGCGCTTCCTTTTGCTGCATCGTCTAGTTTGATGGCTGCCTCTTTTAGGTAATCTACTGTCCTTGTTCGTAAATCCGTACCTACTGTGATTCGGTTTGGAATCACATTGGTGGACATATCGGAATCCATTACAATCGGATTGATCCGAACATGTTCTGCTTCCGCAAGCTGCTGTCTGCTTAAGCCAACGGCGGTATTAAATAGGGTGGACATGCTATAGGCATTTTTGGCAGGAAAAGGATCAAATCCTGCATGGGTCGCTTTCCCTTTAAATGTATATTTTTTATACAGGAATCCAGCCAGGTCACAATTAATTTCAATTGTTCGTTCGGAAAATTCACCACCAATTGCATGCACACAGATGCCTAAATCAATGTCGTCAAAGACCCCAAGTTTCATCGCTTCTGGTTTGCCGCCATAATGGGTAATTTTGCCCTTTTGGATCAGTGTATCACGATAAGTTAAGTCCAAATATTCCTCTGCTGGAATAAAGATGAAGCTTATTTTGTAGTCCCAATGTTTGTAGGCGCCCGATGTGAAGAGATAATGATACAATGCCAGGGCAATCGCAGTTTGGGTATAGTGCCCGCAGTTATGTGCTGCACCCGTGTTTTTGTCTGCGTACATATGGCTTGGAGCATAAACCGCATCCAATTCGGCGATAAAGGCAATATTCAATTCTTTCGTCTTATCGCCTAAACTCGTTTTCAGGCCGGTTAAACTAAATTCCTCAAGTTGAATGTTCGGGTTTACATCTTTTAAGTAATCGATAACCTTTTGTTTCGTTTGGTTTTCTTTATATCCCAGCTCAGGATGATGATAAATATCCTGGGCAATTTCTTTAATAGATTCATATTGGTTTTTAAAATGCAATGATAAGACCTCCAAGTAATGTCACAATTTGTCGATGAATTACGGTTTTATATTAGCATTCACGTGGAAAAGCGTCAATAGCAAATCCGAATTATACAATGTATTTACTCGAAAATGTTCGTTAATAATCCGAGGAAGACTATGTTATTCAACTGTCTTATATGCCTCCGCTTACGGTTCTAATCAAAGACGTTTTTTCGTGGGGATTTCCTTTTTGATATATTTCCTGGGTAATAGCAAAAAATCCTTCCTGGCATAAAAATTATATCCATATGTCTATTATCCTTTATCCAGTAAGAAACGAAATAGAGAGAGCATATGCTGAGATTAGGATAAGTAACTTGGTTTTCAATTTACTAGGGTATGTTATATTTACTAATATTCCGGGTAGGACGGAGGTGCGGTAGAGGTTGGATTTCCTAAATATAAACCTTCGCATGGGGATCATGGTTCAATGGTCTTTTAATTACACGAAAAAGATGATTGTAGCGTTTGGGATGAACTGAGCCTTTTAAACAGGCTGGCGGACATTAGATTCCTGAAAAACAACCTTTGCTCGGCTCCTGGAGACTTTCCGGCCCTTTTTTCCAATAAGGGATATGCTAGATTGTCTTTTCTTACCAATTTGTTTAAAAGTAAATATATAATTGGAAAATCCGTCATGATCCATCAAAACCCGGATGATTATCGCTCAAAACTGTCTTGAAATGTGGGAAAATCATACCAGGAACCCTGACAATTTAGAATCATCCAAGTTCCTGAAACGAAATAGTTTAGTGCCACTCACACAACAATATTCAATAAAATACTTAATGTGACAATACTAACCAATGTGGAAATCAACGTTATACTCGATACCAATTCCGGCTCCGTATCGAACTCAATCGCGTACATGGTTGTTGTGGCAGCAGTTGGCATTGCTGAAATTATAATTAATACCGACGCGATAATGGGATCGACATCCACCAGCCAAACAAATAAAGCTGCAATAACGGGTGCAATGATCATTTTTAACGTAACGGCAGATGCCACAACCTGCCAGTTTAGCTTTAACCCTGTTATCGAACCAAGCTGCATGCCTAACATTATCATCATGACTGGTATAGCGGCATCTCCAACCATTGATAGAGTGGAATGAATTGCTTCCGGTACCCCAATTGAACCATAGTGAAATAGAAATGCTAGAATTGCTGCATATGTCGTTGGCATTTTCATCACGTTTGCGAGCGCCCGCTTCATTCCGCTAGTGCTTCTGGATGCATAATAGATACCGAAGAAATTATTCTGTAATGCTTGGATAACCATGATGAAAATAGCATATGGTACTGCAGCATTTCCTACACTGAATAATACAACAGGTAATCCGTAGTTCCCCGAATTCATAAAACCGGTTGCTAGAATCGACGCACTTTCCGTACTAGTTTTCCATTTGAAAACCTTCGACAGTATTTTATTGAACACGACCATAACATAAAATAGGATAAACATATAAACAAGTACAACTAAAAATCCGCTATCAAATTTAGCATCATATAAGGTGATAAACACCAACGCAGGTGACAGAATGTATAAAGATACTGCGGATACCGATTTTACATCAAGCACTCGAATCCGCTGCAAAATAAAACCTGACGCAAAAACAGCCATAATTGGCAAAATAACCTCAAGAAAAAACCCCATTGCAAACATCTCCGTTTAATAGAACTAGAGAATAGTGTAACATAAGGTTTGTTTGAATGCTGTTTGGATCACTTAACGGACGGTAGAGCTCTAATTAGCTTTTATGAATGATTCTTCGTTATAACAATCGAATTCGCAATGGAATTTGGTGGTGATGAATTTTTTGAAATATTATCCCTTAACATGCCACCAAACTATCCAAGCCAACGATTATAGTAGTGACCATGATATTAATGTAAAAGTGCTAGCCCTTTAGAAAGAGGAAGCAATGGATACTAATATCACGTTTGAGAAGATTTTTAGACAAAATGAGCGTAGAATTCATGACCAGATTCATACATTGAACATTCATAATCCACACAATGAATATTTTCAGGAAGGTCTTTGCGCAATGTGGCATGCCTATGAGAAGTATCAACCGGATAAAGGTCCAATGGCTACATACTTCAATTTTATGATCCGTAATCGTTTGATTGACCTGTTTCGAAAACAGACAAGGGACAATGCTAACACAAAGCATGCTATCAAGGAACAAAAGACACAAATAGACGATGGCAATCATTTCCGTCACAAGGAAACATCCTACCCTTTAGTGAGTTTTCCGGATTTAATGTTGGAAGACCCCTATGTATGGCAGAACTTGAAATCAGAGTTGACAGAAAATTAATGGAAGTGGGTGCGGTTTTATATCATGACGACATGGTAGTACGTGACATTGCGATCCAGGAAAACACAACCGTTAAAGCGGTGAAAAGCTGGGGTAAGCAGGTCCGTGTTAAACTGCGGGATGAAGAGTTTCGGAAACGTGTCGGGTTGGATGTTTAGGGTATGAGGAATCCTCTATTTAATTGTTTAACGGCGGAAAAGAGGAAAGGCAATCAATGATATTTCGACAGTCTAATAATTTAGACTATACTATAAGTACGACTATTTAAATGAGGGTTTACTAAAAGGATTATTGAAGGGGAGAACACGAATGAAGGATGTCTCTGAATGGATCTTTACCGGGTATGGAGAGAATAGTACATTAGAGAAGCTTGAGCTTTTATCCCCTGATCAAGTACCTTATATTATAAAGTTTCCCAGACATTTTGATGGTAAGAGAACCAATTGGGAAGATGTCAACGAAGTAATAGCTGCCGAAATCGCCAAAATACTTGAAATTAAAGTTGTTGACGCAGAAATTGCTTATCGGGATGGTCGGAGAGGCTGTCTTATGAAACATTTTCGTTATCAGTGGGGTGCGGAGTATGGGGAAACAGCATCATCCTTGTTAAGTGCCGAGTTTGAAGATGAATTTGATGATCTACAGAATTCTAATTTAAAGAATGAACAATTAATGTATAAGTTTTTTCATTATTTAAGGAATTTTCACTTTTTCATTTTTTTAAAAAAGACTTTGTGTTTATGAATTTATTTGATATTCTAATTGGTAATCAGGATCGTCATGCCCATAATTGGCAAGTATTATATATAGACGATAAACCTATTTTTGGCCCTTTATATGATAATGGAGCTTCGTTAGGCTGGCAATTGTCTAGGTGAAAATTGAAAGTAAGATGAATAAATTCTACAAAGAAACAAGAGTAAAAATTGGCATCAATAATAAGGAAAGTCCTAGAATTAAAGCGCGTTAAGTGCTTCATTATTTATCAATACATTACAATATGGAGTGTATGGAGTTTACCGATAAACTAAAGCATTTTGATATCGAACGTTTTGAACGCTATTTGGCGACATTCCCCTTGATTTCAACAATTAGAAAGAAATTTATTCAGAAACTAATTAGTTTTAGAATCAATAAGATAGTTCACTTTTTTTGAGGGAGGAAAGTAGTATGCATGCTATAAAGTCACTTTTGGTAGTGTGGAAAAATACAAAGGATAATCTTTATTACCATGTTGGTACATTAAATTATGATGGACAAAAATATACATTTGAATATACGTTCAAAAGTAATTCACCGCGAACTGTTACTGAAGCAATTCGCAGAGGCTATCGTTTACACCCAGCTTTTCCATTGCTCCAAAAAACGTATCAATCGGAAGAGTTATTTCCTGCTTTTGATCGGCGTATTCCTGATAATACCCGTATCGGTTTTGAAAATATCTTAGACGAATTTGGTTTACCCGCTACTGCGGACAGGATGGATATCTTGAGAGAAACTAGGGGGATGCTCTCACAGGATCCGTATTCTTTTGAAGAACCACTTCGTCTGAATGGAGAAGAGTTACGCTCGAATTTTTATGTGAATGGAATCCGGCATCAAGGCCACATATCGGAGAATTGGTACGATTATGTTCGTGAAGGAGATTCCTTAATTCCGGAATTAGAAGAGGATAATAAATTTGATTCATACGCCGTTAAGGTTATGACTAGTTCCGGGGTTCATATCGGTTGTATTCCAGGCATATATGCACAAGCTGTTCATTCCTTATTGAAACAGAGAATCTCTGTTGAATTAACTGTTCAACAATTACGTCCACAATTTGCTTCACAGTGGTGGGTACGAGTAAGGTTGGAAGCAACAATTGAACTTGAGAATACGGATGAACGATATCGGCACAATTTGGAAGGTTTTATTTTTCAGGAAAGTGCTTGAGTCGGTTCGCCATACCTATCAATTAAGATTAACCTGCAATATTATAATGGATTGGAAATCTCGTTAACTAAAACAAAATGATTATGTGCGAGTATTACGTAAGAGCAAACGTAATACTCGTTTTTTTAATCAACTTATAAATCTATGTAGCTGGATTTGTTTTCCGAATCAGGGAAGCGGTAGCAAATTTATTTCATAAGCAGTGATGAGTTACATGATCCCCGCCCAATTTAGCGGGGATTCGTGTATGCTTTATATAAGATTGGGGCTTAATACCTTACCGTGTTCATCACGTTTTGCCGTCATCCTGCTATTCATCGTTATCTCCATCCTCTTCACCCTTTCCTTCCTCATCTTCCTCAACATCTTCCAAATCAAGCCAGGAAAGCATTTCGCGTACAACTGTATTTATTTTTTCATCCACCATATCATTACCATATTTTTTCTTTGCGCGTTCAATGTTCTGAACAACCTCTTCTTCAAAATGGATGATCGGCTCATCTTTTTCGAGGTTGTTGAACAACTCAATAAATTCATCTAATGCTTTATCAAATCTTTTTGTTTCCAATTCATTTGCTTTCATTTTGAATCACCCAATTATAGGGTACCCAAAAATAGAGGAATGACACGGATTAAATGGACCCCTAGAGAAAAGTGACAAAGATGGTGACCAAGACATAATACTAAAAAAACTTAATGATATACCGATCAATTCAATTTACAGTAAATTTTTAAATCAATTTTACCTTATCCTATATTCAATCGAAGTTATGAACACATTTATACTCCGAATGTCCTTTCTATAGTACATTCTTCGTATTATCAACGAAATACCTATAAAAATTATATGCATCTCCTGGTTCAAACGAATCATTTTAACAATATTTAAAATAATGTGACATAAATCGACACTATTTATTATGTTAATCTATTATAATTGGATTAAATTTTCTAGAACTAATGAGTGATTTACGGCAGAGCGACGTTGATACTGCACTGGTCCGCGATATTGCGCAGTTTAATGTTGATACATCACAATTCATGTCGATATTCCGCGTTTTTACGTTGATATTTCACAAATTCACGTTGATATCCCGAAGTTATATGTTGATACTGCACAATTCACGTCGATATTATTCAATTTTACGTCGATACATGCGGTTATTTGCATCGGAATTCTGCCGTTTGATCCACACATTAAAACAATGGAGGGATGAACAGATGCACCGAAACAAAAAATGGCTGTCAATCGTTGTGGGACTGTTACTGTTTTTCAGTACGATCATGCAAGGTGGAACCGTGTATGGGGACAATACTGGGTATGAACCGGATAATCCCGGAATAAAAGATGAACAGACAGCTGAAGGCGATCTTGGAATGGTCGTTACGGCACATCCGCTGGCCTCGAAGGTTGGGACAGATGTGCTGAGAAATGGGGGTACTGCAATTGACGCAGCAGTTGCCATTCAATTTGCATTAAACGTGGCAGAGCCAATGATGTCTGGAATCGGTGGTGGCGGCTTTTTGATGTACTATGATGCGGAAACTGAGGATATATCAGTAATCAACAGCAGAGAGCGTGCACCTGCTGGGGCAACACCAGATATGTTCATAGATGAAGATACCGGTGAGGTCATGCCGTTTCAGGAACGAGTTAGAAGCGGAAAATCCGTTGGTGTTCCGGGCACATTAAAAGGTCTGGAAACGGCACTCGACAATTGGGGAACGATGCCGATGGATGAGCTTATCCAGCCTGCAATTGAAATGGCTGAAGGAGGAATCGAAGTAAACTGGGTTCTGGCCGACGCAATTGCCAGCAATGCAGCTAAACTGTCCCGCAGTGCAGCTGGTGACGTGTTTCTTCCGGAGGGCGAGCCGCTTGAAGAGGGCGATCTTCTTGTACAAAAAGACCTTGCCAAAACATTTAAATTGATCGCAGAAGAAGGATCAGACGCCTTTTACCAGGGTGAAATCGGTGAGGCACTTGCAGATGTTGTCCAGGATTTTGACGGTAGTATGACTGCTGCGGATTTAAGCAAGTACGATGTGACGGAAGATGAGCCGGTCTGGGGGGATTACTTGGGATATGATATTGCATCGATGCCGCCTCCAAGCTCTGGTGGATTGACGATGCTGCAGATGCTGGAGATGTTTGAAGAAATGGATTTAACCCAATATGATGTAAGGTCCCCGGAAAAATACCATCATATGGCGGAAGCGATGCATCTTGCCTATGCTGACAGGGCCGCCTATATGGGGGATCCGGAATATGTGGATGTACCGCGAGAAGGATTGTTGCACCCGGATTATATTAAGCAGCGTGTTGATTTAATTGACCCGGATAAGGCGAATCCGGATGTTCAGCCAGGCAACCCATGGGATTTTCAAGATGGCGAGTCGGGAGCCGTTGTGGAACAAGTGGACGACAAAGTAAATGGCGAAACAACGCATTTTACCGTTGCAGATCGTTGGGGAAATCTGGTTTCCTATACGACGACAATTGAACAGGTCTTTGGCTCAGGTATCATGGTGCCAGGCTATGGTGTTATGTTAAACAATGAATTGACCGATTTTGATGCCATTCCAGGTGGGGCGAACGAAATCCAGCCAAACAAACGGCCGTTGAGCAGCATGACGCCAACGATTGTTTTAAAGGATAACAAGCCGTTTATGACAGTAGGCTCACCTGGTGGAACAACGATTATTACATCGGTAACCCAAACGATTGTCAATACGATTGGCTATGGGATGGATTTGAAGGAGGCCATTGAAGAACCGCGAATTTACAGCAACCAATATCCGACGATTCGCTGGGAGTATGGCATTCAAGATGATGTGCGAAATCGACTAGAGCAAATGGGACATGCCTGGGAAACGAGTCCAACAGAAATCGGAAATGTAAACAGCCTGATGTTCGATATGGAAAAGGGTGTTTACGTTGGAGCGGCGGATTCGACAAGAGAAGGTATGGCGATTGGCGTGTCAACACCGAGTATCGATTATATGAAAGCGTTAATCGAACAGTTTAAACGGTTTGGAGATATTGACGATGCCAATGTTAGCCGCTTGCTGCTAACCCATTTGACTGCGGTTTCCCATTATAAAGATGCTGGAAAAATCAAAAAAGCGGTCAAACATATGGAAGGTTTTAACCAATTAGTGGAACAGCTGCATGAACAAAAACAGATTTCTGACCAGGCCTATCACGACCTGACAGCGAATGCTAATTATTTGCTTTATGAGTGGAGAGAAGGGTAAATTTCCTTTTTGGAATCAAGAGTACAGGTTAGAAAATAGCATCGAGGTAATGAATGTCAATATCTTTACTACCTGCTAATTTGTATATTTTCCAACTAAAATATTTGGGCAGTCCCTCAATGCTTTCTTGTGTAATAGCACTTGGGGACTGATCCCGCTTAAGACTATAGGGAAAGGGGAAACGAACATGAAAAAAAGAATGATACTAGTCCTTTATGCGTTTACACTATGGTTTAGCGTGCTAATGATTCAGCCGCAAGCGGGTTATGCAGCTGCGAACGAATTACCACCGGGAACGGCCGGCAGTGTGGAAATGCTGGAGCAGCCGCTTGCGGATTTGGATGAGGGAATCAATGATGCAATATCCGAACAGGTCATGCCAGGTGCTGTTGTTCTGATTGCCCGTAATGGTAAGGTCGTGAAACATGATGCATACGGTTATGCCGCCCGTTATACAGATGCTGATTTTACCGAAATGGACGAGCCGGTAAAAATGCAAGCGGACACGATTTTTGACATGGCATCGATTTCCAAGTTATTTACGGCTGTCGGGGTTATGCAGTTATGGGATCAGGGATTGTTCAAACTGGATGATCCAGTATCCGACTATCTTCCGGAGTACGACACCGATGAAAAAGGGGATATAACGATCAAACAATTGTTAACGCATACATCTGGTGAAAAACCAGGTCCTTCCGGGAATATATATGACATGGATGGTACTCGGGAGGAATTGCTGGAATATGTCATGCGTGAACCATTACAGTATGAACCAGGCGAAGAATACGTATACAGTGATATTAATTATATTACATTAGGTGTACTAATTGAGCGTTTAAGCGGAAATCGGCAGGATGTTTTTATACGGGAGAACATTTTGGAGCCGCTGCAGATGTCGGATACCATGTATAATCCGCCAGAAGAATTAAAACCGCGGATTGCAGCGACTGAATTTCAGCCATGGACAGATCGCGGTTTGGTGTGGGGCAGTGTGCACGATGAAAAAGCGTGGGCACTTGATGGTGTAGCTGGGCATGCTGGTGTATTCAGTTCAGCTGAAGATATGGCCATATTTGCACAAATGCTGCTTAACGAAGGCAGCTATCAAGGACAACAAATTGTTTCCGAAGGGACATTTGAACTGATGAATAAAAACTGGAATGAAGCGTATCCAGGGCAAAATCATGGACTTGGCTGGGATTTAAATCAGGATTGGTATATGGATGTATTGGCCGAGGAAAATACGCTTGGGCATACGGGATATACTGGAACGTCAATGGTTGTCAGTCCAAAGCTTAAGACAATTGCCATTCTGTTAACAAACCGGGTTCATCCGACACGTGATACCGTATCGACAAATCCGATCCGGAAAACGGTGGCAGAGAAGACAGCTAGCTCTATCTATGCATGGAATGCAGCCACAATGAAAGAACAGGTTGCAAGCCTAAAGGAAAAAGGAGATGTTTCAACGGATGCTGCAAGATCCTTGCGTCTTCACTTGACTGCGGTGAGCCATTATGAAGAAACGGGACAAGTGGAAAAGGTCCTAAAGCATTTGGAAGGCATGAAAACAATGCTGGAATTTCAAAGGATTAGTCAGCTGATTTCTGAGGAAGCTTATCATACTTTAACAAGTGATACGAAATATTTGATGGGGAAATGGCGTGAATAGGTAAAGGTGCGATGGATTAAAAAAGGAGACACCGTTCTTGGGTGAGCGGTGTTTTAACTATTTTTTATTTATTGACACTATCTCCTTATTGAACTAATAGCTCACCTGGCTAATTTATATGCAGATAGTGGTTGGATAAAGCGATAAAAGAGTTGTTGGAAACATGTTACGAATCTGTTTGTTGTTATCTTATGGGACGGACAAAGCTAAATCTGTGAACGGAAATGAGGGTTTTAACTATTACAAATTAATAGTCAAAATATCTCAACAAATGCCCATATCACTTTGGTGTAGCACGTGGTTTATTTTAAAAGATAAGAAAGTATATAAATTTAGGCTCTATTCTGCTCTCAGCAGGGTAAGCCACGTCCGGCTCCAGCGCCCAGCGACTAGTGGACTTCCCTCACCTCCGTACGATAAGTCAACATCGGTTCGCTTTCAGCTCACCGTGTTTCCTTTATCTCCTACGGCTCAGTCCAGTCCATACGTCGCTAAACGGGCGCTTACGCCTTTGTTCTTGCATTTATTAAATGCCCCCTATTTGTATTAATTAAAAAGCAAGATATAAAGCTTCAAAAATATAAAGTAGGAATAGTATCACATTCTCGGAGCCCAATTCTCCTTATGTATTCAAAATACTATCATCAAATTGCTGTATTAACCAGAGATTACAGGAGGGACATAAATGGTAGAACCGCCCAACATCCCTATAGAAAAACTGATTTTGATATTGACATTTACTATTTTTAAGAATAAAATACAGAATAATATAATAATGAAAAAGATTATTATAATTTTTTATTTACGATTTTCCTTCTATATTTATTTATAACTAGTTTTAATAAGCCTACACCATACGTAAACACTTCTAGATTAATTACTACATTACAATTACAGACATAATCTATAAAAATATTCTTCTTTACTTTTGTACATTATTTCCTATCCAATAAATTTCGTATATTCCGCTTGTGTACAGATTCTCATTACTTACTGAATTAGCCGAAATAGTTCCAAAAAAACATGAATTTTAGATTGAGAGGAGGCACGTATCCTTTAAGACAACAGTAACTGGGAATATACAGCGTTATTCATCTGAAATGGTACAAATTTAAATCTGGGGAGGAAAAGAAATTGAAAAAGAAACATCTATTTATTTTGATTACAATGGTTTTTGGACTCGTGTTCCTTTTAGCTGGTTGTGGTTTTTCAAAGGACAGTACTGGTAAAAGTGAGGAGAAGAAGATTGTTCATCTTAGCCTCGACAATGATATCCCCGACTTAAATCAGGTGTTGACAACGGATGGGATATCCTTTTCTATTTTAAACAATATTATGGAAGGTCTTTATCGTTTGGATGCGGATAACAATCCACAACCTGCAATGGCGGAAAGTGCTGATATTTCCGAGGATAAATTGACATACACGTTCCATTTACGGGATGGGATAAAATGGAGCAATGGTGATCCTGTAACGGCACAGGATTTTAAATATTCATGGCTGCGGGCGATGCACCCCGACACTTCGGGCTCCTATGCCAACATCCTTTATGATTATATAGTTGGTGGAGAGGAATTTAATGCAGGAGAAGCCGATGCGTCCGAGGTTGCTATTAAAGCAATAGATGATAAAACACTAGAAGTAAAATTGGTGACGCCCACTCCTTTCTTTCTCGGCTTAACCGCTTTTGCTACTTATTTTCCACTCAACGAGAAATTTATTAATGAAGTGGGCGAGGATGAATTTGCTTTAACCGCCGATACAATTCTGTATAATGGGCCGTTCGTTATGACGGAGTACGACCAAGCTGAAGGAGTAACATTGGAAAAAAATAAAGAATATTGGGATAAGGGAAATGTCAAAATTGATGGGGCTACCATGAAAGTAATTAAAGAACAAAGTACGGCACTGAATTTATATGAATCGGGAGAATTGGATCGGGTATATTTATCTTCATCAGATGTCAATTCGTATCGTGATAGTGATGAATTTGGCACAGAAACGCAATTTATATCTTGGTATTTACAATTCAATTTTCAGGAGAAACCATTTGATAATGTCAATATTCGTAAAGCGTTCCAGCTTGCATATGATCCACAAACACTCGCTGATACAGTTTTAAATAATGGATCTGCACCTGCATATGGCCTAGTTGCTTTAGGTGTTAACGGAAACAAAGATAAAACATTCCGAGAATTGGCAGGTGATGTCGTCAAGCCAGATTATGATAAGGCGAAGGAATATCTGGAAAAAGGATTGGACGAAATCGGGGATTTGCCAAAGCTAGAACTATTAACAGCTGATGACACGATCGCAAAGGATACAGCTACCTTCTTGCAAAGTGAATTCAAAAAGAACCTTGGTGTTGATGTCGATATAATTACAAAACCTTATAGTGGACGGCTGGACACAATGCGGGAAAGTGACTACCAAATGGGTATCTCCAAATGGGGTGCCGATTATAATGATCCCATGGATATATTAAGTCTGTGGAATGGTGATCCTTTAAGCGGATTAAGAGGGAATTTTTCCAATCCCAAATATAAGAAACTTATTGATAGCGCGCTGAAGGAGCCGGATGAAGATAAACGGCTTGATATGTTGATTGAGGCCGAAAGAATAGCACTAAAAGATGATGGAACATTGGGACCGCTTTACTTTGAGGGAAGGGCATTTTTGCAGAAGCCATACATGAAAAATCTGATTATCCACCCTTATGGCGCAAAGATTGAACTAAAAAACATCACAATTAAAAAATAAAAACGAAAGAGAGGTACTAGCCACACCTCTCTTTCCCATCATCAAGGAAAGAGGTGTACGCATGAAAAAGTTTATTTTATCCAGGATAGTTAATATTCTCATTACATTATTTACTCAAGTATCGGACATGATAAATAAACCTCAACCTATGGTATAAATAGAACAGAGGTGATTTTATATCATGCTGCACCTGGATTAAGTAACGGGTT
>BMJD01000017.1 GCA_014642895.1 Lentibacillus populi | reverse complement strand
CTCCACCAGTCACTTGTCAGCTACCAAGCGTCTTGGTACTTACTTGGGTTGGACTTTCACCAACTCGCAATTAACAGCGTGCTGGGCACGCCAAAGGTGCAAGCGCCCGGTTAGCGACGTATGGACTGCGCCCTGCCAAGCAGGGTGGTTCGGTGTTGCTGCGCAAAGCAGCGGTTTTAACCGAACATTCCTACCGCAGGAGATAAAGGAAACATGCCCCTGCAAAAGGGGTAGACGTGAGTTGGGCGCAAAGCCCGCTTTTAGTCGGCCTTCCTTCCTACCCGAGCCGATGTTGACTTATCGTACGGAGGTGAAGGAAGTTTACTACAGCTTTAGAGCTGGAGCCGGACGTGGCCTGCTCTGATGTAAGCATAACTGCGTCTCAAATTTTATACTTTCTTTAGTTTTAAGAAAAGCGAACAGTAATGGAGTGCTGTTCGCTTTGTCAAAATATTTAAATACAAAAATGCTATACCCGAAACCTGCCAATACGTTTTAACTTTTGATATAGCAGCAGGATTCCGCCAACTAGTAGAAAAATTCCCCCAATTAATAATAGGGTAAACATACTTGTAGCAGTGTCCGGTAATGGTGAGCCTCCTGACGGTGAACCATTTCTACCAACCAGCCCCTGACTACTAGCTTCATCCGTAAGATTACCTTCTCCTTCAGCAGTAAATTTAATTGTGAATCTTGCATCAAGTCCCTGATACTCATTTCCTAGATGTTCCGGAAACCGTATAGTAAATCCTAACTTTTCTTCACTGGACGACGCTAAGCTTCTTGGCGGTAGTTCATGGAGATCGGCTAACTTTCCACTATATATTTCTCCATCTTCGTCACTAATTTCTAGTAATAATTCGTTATATAGTTTTACCGATTCACTCGTATTTTCCAATTTTATATAATAATTAAAATCTTTTAATCCATTATTTTGCACAATCATTGTTCTTGGCACCCAATCCCCGGGTTTCATATCTTTAATATGAAATAAATACCTGCTTGGCTTAATCCCAATGTCAATTTCTGATGTTGCATTCTCCGAGCCGTAAACATGCCTATCAGGAAGGAAAAAAGTGCCTATCATCAAAGCAACAGTAGCCGCTAACACTAGTGTTTTTTTCAACCGTTTCACCCCATTTCTCAGCACTCACAACATCAATTAGCTGGACGCCTCTGCACTTTCCTTCACTTGACCTTTATCTCTTTGATTTGACGCCTCTACCTCTGATAATGTCTTCCAAATAATAAAGATCGAATAACCGAGTAACAAAATGCCCGGTATTAATAATAGAAAGGCACCATTTTTTGATTGGACAAAGTTACTAAAATAGCCAACGTACGGGATGGTGAAGCCAGTATATTCTCCAACCACATTTTCTGATAAAACCGGATCCATGTCAGGGGCGTTATTATTATCCCCCTTTGTTTGATAAATTGTGTGTTCTCCGCTTTTTGTAACGTCTACGATTCGATGAGTAATTACGGTTTTTTCGTCAGCTTGAAACGTAATTACATCATTTTCTTTGAATCTGGTCATATCGCCTCCAGGCTTAACTGCGATAATTGAACCTGTCTTGATACCGGGTTCCATGGAGCCGGATAGGACGGTTTTTAATTGATAACCGAAAATCCCGGGTTCTCCACCGGAAAATTTAGATATAATAACAACAGCAAGCATCCCGATTAAGATGGTGAATAATAGTACTGTCGTAATATTGTTAAGCCATTTCCATACTTTTTTCCCCTGCTTTTTACTCATCTTTGTCAACCTCCTCGTTTACAGCGGATTCTGTTTGTTTTGCATTTGGCTTTTGTTTTTGATCCTTCGAAGTTGACTGTTCTCCAGATGATTCATTCTTGTCTGTTTTTGTTTCGTCATTTTCTTTTGACTCGGTTTTTCCGGTGGGATCTGATGAACCGTTATCTGTTTTATCTGCGCTATTCTCCACTATCTTTTCGGAATTCTTTTGTTCGTCTTTAGACTGATTATCTTTAGCTGCATTGGTTTTTTCCGAATCATTATTTTCTTCGGATTTATCCTCAATGTTTCGTTCATCTTGTTTGTCTTCCTCGGCTTTCTCCATACATTTAACCATTACTTTTTCGCTCCAGATCTCGTGTCTTGACTTTTCATCATTTTTATATCCTGGACGTTGCAATGCTTTAAACGTATAGGACCCGACTTTTTCAGCATGAAAGGATAACGTTGTGATGCCGCCTTCTTTTATAGGGTCAATGCTCCCTGCTGCTATCTTTTCCCCATTATTTTTTGGATTTCCATTTTCCGAATAGTAGATTTCATATTCAGTTGGCCCGATCATCGTAAAGCCATTATTTTTAATTTGCACACTTATATCCGTTGGCGGGCAGGCTTTGACATTTTGTGTCGGTTTTCCTATGAATTCAAGCTCACTCTGATCCCACCATTCTCCGGCCTGAATGACATGTTTATCCGTTTTTCCGTCGTTAAAATATGCCCCAGTTCCAGATATTAAATAGCTAAATGAAAAAGTGGCCAAATAAAACACAGCAATCATTTTTGTTAGCAAGATAAACTTTTTTCTTGACTTAAACTTTCGCAAACGACTCATTCGCAAGGAAATACCTCCCTATTAAGCACCCATGAATATGGATTAAATTCTGTTTGGGGCAAAAAATAGCTTTTATAACAATTCATAAACACAAAAATTATATTGTGTTTATGAATTGTTATAAAAAGGGGAGGAAGGGGTTGACTTCCTCCCGTATTCTTATCTGGACTCACCTTTTGTTTGCTGAGCATCAAAAGTCCATGTAAGGTCTAAAGAATCTCCTTGGAATTTATTTTGATCATTGCCATTATCCACAAATTCAAATTGAACTACAAGATCGTCGTGATCCCCAACTTTAAGACCACTTCTTTCGTCTCCTAATCCCAAAAATGCCCAAATTTTGTTTTTAACGGCATCCGGCATTTCACCTTTTAGTTCAGCTAAAGTTGTTGATGCTATAACATTTTCATGAGGATATTGAAAAATTGAGTCTTTATCATAGTTTTTTAAGAAATTCACTCTAATGTGTTCCCCAAAATCTTCTCCATCGTTATCACCATTTTTATCATTTACAGTATAATCAGTAAGAATATTTACTTTTGAAATATCCAATGTTCCCTCGTTGGTAAGTACGAATTCCCGAGTCATCCAATCACCAGGCTTTAAATTATCCACATCAATAATCGTGGTCGGATCGACTGACAAATCTAATGTACCTGCAGCAAATGTATTATTTGTTGCTTCTGCATCACCGAAATACGCGAAAGTACCTCCCCCAATCAATGCTATACCTAGTGCTGCTGATGCTACTCCCATTCCTAGCTTTTTCTTAATACTCATTCTTGTTCCTCCCTGTAACTAATTTTTTATTTTGAACTCAATGATGAGACAAAATCATGCCCGGTAATTCTATTTGGTCATCCGTTACATATACTAAGTTAACGGCCCTTTTTCTCTCCCATCCTCTACTGTTCTTCATTAACAACAAGTTGTTCTTTATAGGGAACATAACAATTGTGAGTATAAGTCATACATTTCGTTTTGAAAAGGCTTAAATTCAACCGTTTGTGCTCAATTAAGAACGATTTACTTCAATTATCTTCAGTTTTCTTCCAATTACGTACAATTTTAAATTTTATTAAGAACAATATGGATTTTATAAGAACAATCGCAACTAAGAAAAGCGCAAGCGCCCGTTTAGCAACGTACAAACTGGAGCACTCCGCAATGAGATAAAGGAAACACGGTGAGCTGGAAGCGAACCGATGTTGACTTATCGTAGTGAAGGAGTGTGAAGTTTGCTAGTTGCTGGGCGCTGGAGCTGGACATGGCCAACTCTGACGCAATCAGAATAGAGCCTAAATTTTTATACTTTCTTTACCTACAAAAAAAGACTCCTCAGTGAGAAGTCTCTAGTAAATCACGCCACGACTGCAGCTCTCGATATTGTTCATTATTAATTGTTTCATCTTCCACCAGCAATCGTAATAACTCATCATAATCCGTAATTGTCCGGAAAGCAAGATTTGCTTGCAAAAATTGCTCTTTTGCCTTTTTCAGTCCGTACGTAAAGATAGCGAGTACACCAAGCACTGTTATCCCTTCTTTTTCTAATGCCTTGGCAGATTCAATTGATGACCCGCCGGTGGAAATCAAATCTTCAATCACGATAGCTCGTTGTCCCTTTTCAAGTTTCCCTTCTATTTGATTCCCTTTGCCGTGTCCTTTTGGCTTCGATCTGACATAAACCATCGGCAGCCCCAGTCTATTTGCAACCCAGGCGGCGTGAGGAATTCCGGCAGTAGCGCATCCGGCAATTACATCAGGCTTTTGCTCCGATTGTTCGATTAATTGCACAAATGCTTGAGCAATTTTCGCACGTATGTCTGGATAAGACATCGTAAGGCGGTTATCACAATAAATCGGTGATTTAATTCCAGATGTCCAGGTAAAATAATCTTCTGTTCTAATTTGTACTGCTTGGATGTCCAGTAAATTACGTGCTATTTCACGACTCAGCTCCACAATTCCACTCCTCCACCACTTTGTTATATGCTTTTTTCGGGTCTTGCGCGTTGGTTATTGTCCGTCCGACAACAAGAATATCCGAGCCATTTTTACGGGCAAATGCCGGTGTGGCAACACGTTTTTGATCATTTGTCTCCGCGTCCTGCAATCGTATACCAGGTGTCACGGTTAGGTAAGATGACCCGCACACTGCTTTGATCCGCTTTGCCTCATGAACGGAACAAACAACACCATCTGCTCCGCTACGATTGGCAAATTCGGAAAGGCGAACGGCATTGTCCTGAACATTCCCTTGTATCAGCAATTCATTATTCATAATAGTATGATCCATCGACGTCAAAATCGTAACCGCAATCAGCTTCGTATCATATTGAGAACCCGACAGCAGGCCTTCTTTTGCTGCTTGGATCATTTCACTGCCACCGAGCGCGTGTACATTCACCATATCTACCTCCAGCCTGGCCAGATTTTTCATTGCGTTTCTTACCGTTGTTGGAATATCATGCAGCTTTAAATCAAGAAATATCGCATGATTGTCCTGCTTTAGTTTTTCAATCACATCTGGCCCTTCCCGGTAAAATAATTCCATCCCCACTTTAACCGGGACTCCATACAGATCATGTTGATCAATGAAATGTTTTGCTTCATTCCATGTCGGAAAATCCAAAGATAAATAGATAGTCTGATTCATTCTTCAACATGCCCCTTTCCGATCGCAGCTTCTGCCGATGCGAATCCGTACTCTTTCAAAACCGCCGGTAACGCATCAATGATTTCGGAACAGACAAATGGATTCTGGAAATTGGCTGTTCCAATTGCAACCGCACTAGCACCCGCAAGTAAAAACTCCAGAACATCCTGAGCATTTGCAATACCACCCATTCCAATAATTGGGATCGAGACATGCTGCTTTACTTCATAAATCATCCGAATGGCGATCGGTTTAATCGCCTGGCCGGAAAGCCCACCTGTTTTGTTTGCAAGCAGTGGCCGCTTACTTGATAAATCAATTTGCATTCCAGTTAGTGTGTTAATCATCGAAAGGCCGTCCGCTCCAGCTTGTTCAACGGCTTTTGCCATCGAAACAATATCGGATACATTTGGGGACAGCTTTACATACACGGGCAGATTGCTCACCTTTTTCACTTCTTCTGTCACAGTAGCTGCCATACCGGGATTGGTGCCGAACTGGATCCCGCCCTCTTTTACATTTGGACAGGAAATATTCAATTCCAGTGCATGAACAGCATCCGTTTGATTAAAAGCCTCGGCAACATTTACATATTCTTCAAGTGTACTTCCCGCTACATTTGCGATAATTGGAATGTTATAGGTTGCTAGATTTGGTACTTCATGGGCGATAATTTTTTCTACACCGGGGTTTTGCAAGCCGATGGCATTTAACATGCCTGCCGCTGTTTCTGCTACCCGTGGTGTTGGATTACCAAAACGGGCACTTCCTGTTGCTGCTTTCATAATGACAGCCCCGAGTTTGCGTAAATTATAAAACTCGCTAAATTCCCGGCCAAACCCAAAACAGCCTGATGCAGGCATAATCGGATTTTTTAGTGTTAGACCAGGTAATTGAACTCCCAAGTTTGTCATAATATCACCTCATCTGCGGCAAACACTGGACCGTCCTGACAAATTTTTTTATAGCCGGGCTCTTCGTTTGCCGGAATAACGCAGGCAAAACACGCTCCGATACCACAGCCCATACGTTCCTCCAACGAAATGTATCCCTGTTTATTACGCAGTTCTTCTGTTACTGCCTGAAGCATCGGCATTGGCCCGCAAGAGAAGTAGTTATCAAATTGTCCCGTCTGATCGAGCACATTCGTAACAAATCCCTTGTGTCCATAGCTGCCATCATTGGTTACAATCCATGTTTCCCCAAGTGCAGCAAACTTTTCTTCATAAAATACATGTGCCTTCGTTTGAAACCCCAGTACCGCCTTAACATGAATACCTCTCTCCATGAGTTCCTTACCCAGGTTATAAAGTGGGGGAATACCGATCCCCCCGCCTATCAGTAATGCTGTTTTCATCGTCTCCATATAAGGAAAGCCATTCCCGTTAGGCCCAATTGCATCAATCGTCATTCCCGGCCTGTAAGCTGCCAATTGCTTCGTACCAGTTCCTATTCTTTTAAACAGGATGACAACAAGTTCTTTCTCCTGGTCAACATCGGCAATCGAGATCGGCCTGCGCAATGTATGCCCCTCCACCTGCAAATGTAAAAACTGGCCTGGCTTCGCATTCCCTGCTATATAGGCATTTTCAAGAACCATTTCGACCGTGTCCAAGGCAATTTTCTCTACAGATCTTACAACCATCGTTAGTCGTTTTTTCATGGCAAAACAACCTCTTGCCCTGTTAGTGGCTGGGCACTGAATGTGGTGGAATCAATCACATTTAAGATGGCGTTCGCGGTATCTAAACTTGTTAAGCAGGCAATTCCATGTTCAACTGCTTCCCGGCGAATCCAAAATCCGTCAGATCGCGTTTTTTTACCAGACGTCAGGGTATTAACAACAAATTGCACATCCCCATTTTCGATAATTGATAATACATTTGGTTGATCCGCTCCAACCTTTCCTACTTCCGTTACCGGGATTCCTCGTTCTTTTACAAAAGCAGCAGTTCCGGTCGTTGCATACAGCTTAAATCCAAGTTGATGAAAACCGCATGCGATGGAAAGTACCTCCTGTTTATCCTTATCAGCAACGGTCAAAAGTACAGCACCTTCCTGCGGCACCGATAAGCCCGATGCAACAAGTCCTTTGTAAAGGGCTTTTTCCAACGTTTTATCATGACCGATCGCTTCTCCGGTTGATTTCATTTCCGGTCCGAGAATGGTATCAACACTGCGCAATTTTGCAAACGAAAACACTGGTACTTTTACCGAAACCGTATTATGCTCCGGTAAAATTCCTGTAGCATACCCCAGTTCTGAAAGTGTTTCCCCTAAAATGCATCTTGTTGCCAGATTAGCCATCGTAACACCCGTGATTTTACTTAGGAAAGGGATCGTTCTACTGGCTCTTGGATTAACCTCAAGGACGTAAACATCATTATTCCGGACGATAAATTGGATATTGATCAGCCCTTTTACATGCAACTTACTGGCAATTTTCACGGTAGCATCCATACATTTTTGTTTCACAGCCTCACTGATTCGCTGTGGGGGATAGACAGCGATGGAATCTCCGGAATGGATACCTGAACGCTCGATATGTTCCATAATACCTGGAACAATGACCGTTTCCCCATCACTGATTGCATCCACTTCGACCTCAATGCCGGTAATATATTGATCGATCAAAATCGGGTGTTCGTTCTCCGTATCATGTGATTTCGCCAAATAAGCCTGCAGTTCTGACTCGTGATAGACAATTTCCATCCGGCTGCCGCCAATGACATACGATGGCCTGACCAAAACGGGATAACCTATTTCTTTGGCAACTGTTAATGCCTGATCGAACTTCTTTACTGACCTTCCCTTTGGCCGCAATATCTGTAAATCATGCAACAATTGTTCAAATTTATCCCGGTCTTCAGCTTTGTCAATTGCAGCTAAATCCGTTCCAAGGATTTTGACTCCGCGCCGTTCCAACCCTGCTGCCAGATTAATTGCTGTCTGTCCGCCAAATTGGACGATAACACCTTCTGGCTGCTCTAAATTAATTACATGCATGACATCTTCCAATGTAAGTGGTTCAAAATAGAGCTTATCAGAAATACTGAAATCGGTTGATACGGTTTCCGGATTATTATTCATGATAATCGCTTCATAGCCCAGTTCCTTGATTGCCAGCACAGAATGAACCGTAGCATAGTCAAACTCGATTCCCTGTCCAATTCGAATCGGGCCTGATCCAAGAACAAGAACTTTTTTGCGATCAGATTGAATGGATTCATTTTCATCTTCATAGCTACTGTAAAAGTATGGGGTTTCGGATGCGAATTCCGCTGCACACGTATCAACCATTTTGTATACCGGTTGGATGTTATGATGGAGGCGAAATTCATATACCTCATCAACTGGTTCATTCCATAGTCTGGCAATTTGCGTATCCGAAAAGCCCAGTCGTTTCGCTTTTGCTGCTATTTCCAATGAAAACTTATTGCGTTTTATTGTTTCCTCTAATTCCATTAACTGTGCCAGTTTGACTAAAAAGAAGCGATCGATTTTTGTCAGCTGAAAAATTGCTTCAACAGACATGCCACGCCGGAAAGCTTCAGCTAATACAAACAATCGCTCATCATCTGCTTTCGGAAGCTTTTCTTTAAGTTCATCAAGCGGCAAATCAACCAGACGTTTAAGCCACAATTCTTCTGTTCCGACATCAAGCGACCGGATCCCTTTTAAAAGTGACTCTTCAAAATTCCGCCCAATCGACATGACCTCACCCGTTGCTTTCATTTGTGTCCCAAGATACCGGTCACCGGTAACAAATTTATCAAATGGGAACCGTGGTATTTTAGTAACAACATAATCAAGTGCCGGTTCAAAGCAGGCGTAGGTATTACCGGTAATCGGATTGATGATTTCATCCAATGTTAATCCGACAGCTATTTTTGCCGCCATTTTAGCGATTGGATAGCCCGTAGCCTTAGATGCTAATGCTGATGAACGACTGACTCTTGGATTTACCTCAATAATGTAATAGTTAAAGCTGTCTGGATCAAGTGCCAGCTGGACATTACAGCCACCTTCAATTTTTAGTGCGCGAATGATTTTCAGCGAAGCATTTCTGAGTAATTGATATTCGCGGTCGCTTAATGTTTGTGATGGTGCTACAACGATGGAATCACCTGTATGAATACCGACCGGGTCAACATTTTCCATATTGCAAACAACAATCGCCTGATCATTTTTATCACGCATGACTTCATATTCAATTTCTTTAAAACCGGCGATATTTTTTTCAATTAAGCATTGATCAACAGGTGATAATGCCAGACCATTGCGGGCGATTTCCCTTAGTTCCATTTCGTTATAACACATACCACCACCTGTTCCACCAAGTGTGTATGCTGGCCGTACAATAACAGGAAAACCGATTTTAGCAGCAAAGTTGCACGCTTCTTCAACCGTGTTAACGATTTGACTGTCTGGGACGGGTTCCTGCAATTCCTGCATTAGCGAACGAAATTTTTCCCTGTCCTCCGCTTGTTGGATTGCCTCCAGTGCTGTACCAAGTAAAGTAATATTGTATTCGGCAAGTATACCTGTCTTTTCCAAGGCAACAGCCAAATTTAAGCCCGTTTGTCCGCCCAATGTAGGAAGTAGCGCATCGGGCTGTTCTTTACGGATAATTTTGATCAAAAACTCCGTCGTTAGCGGTTCCATATACACTTTATCCGCTACTGTATGATCGGTCATGATTGTTGCTGGATTAGAGTTGGCTAAAATGACGGTATACCCTTCCTCCTTTAATGCCTGACAGCCTTGCGTTCCGGAGTAATCAAATTCAGCTGCTTGTCCAATGACGATTGGGCCGGATCCGATGACGAGAATTTTCTTGATGGATGTATTTTTAGGCATATGCTTCCTCCTCGTTTTTCGCTTTTACAGCGACAATCATTTGCAGAAATTCATCAAACAAGTGGTTCGTATCTTCCGGCCCTGGTGAACTTTCCGGGTGATATTGAACAGAGAATGCCGGATGAACAGTATGTCTGATTCCTTCTACACTGTTGTCATTCAAAGCAATTTGCGTCAGGGCCAGATTTGTTCTTCCCAGTGATTCATGTGTCACCGCATAGCTGTGGTTCTGTGATGTCATATATGTTTTCCCTTTTTCCAGATCCTTGACTGGATGATTGGCACCGCGATGACCAAATTTCATTTTTTCCGTATTTGCACCACAGGCTAAGGCAAGCAGCTGATGGCCCAGACAAATTCCAAAAAGTGGAATTCTCCCTAACACTTCTTTTAGCATTTCGATCGCTTCCGGTACATCTTTTGGATCTCCGGGGCCATTTGTCAGCATAATGCCATCAGGTTTTAACCGTAAAATATTGGAAGCTCCGTAGTTATATGGTACAACCGTTACGTGACAATCATGTTTGGTGAGCTCCCGTAAAATGCCATGCTTCATGCCAAAATCAACGAGTACAATTCTAAGACCGCGTCCAGGTACAACGTATGGTTTGGCTGTAGATGTCCGGTGTACTTGATTCGTTCGTTTCGGTGTTTGCTTTAACCGTTCGATTACCTTTTCCACCGGTTCATCACATGAAGTGATACACCCTTTCATCGTGCCGTACAGGCGGATAATTTTTGTTAATTTCCTTGTGTCAATCCCGGCAATCCCTGGAATATCATTAGCCTGCAAAAAACTGCTTAAGCTTTCGTCGCTGCGGAAATTGGATGGATGTTCACAATATTCCTTTACGATAAACCCATGAATAAATGGTGTTACCGTTTCAAAATCATCCCGATTTATCCCGTAATTTCCGACTAATGGGTATGTCATCATCACGATCTGCCCACAGTACGAAGGATCGGAAATAACCTCCTGATACCCGGTCATTCCAGTATTAAATACAACTTCTCCGCTACAGTCTTTTGTACTGCCGAATCCTTCGCCGATAAAAACAGAACCATCTTCCAAAACAAGCTGTCGTTTATGCATGTGTATCCTCCTTGTAGACTACTTTCCCTTTCGCTATCGTCATGACCGGTAACCCAGTCACGGTCCAGCCTTGAAATGGTGTATTTCTTCCTTTTGAATAAAAATTACGTTTATTAATACGCGATGCTTTTTCCAGATCCACTAATGTGATGTCCGCAATAGCACCCTCCTCCATCCGGCCATACGGTAACCTAAAAACAGCTGCTGGCTTTACTGTTAGCCAGTCTATTAATTGGGTAAGGGAGCATTTATTTGTTTTTACAAGCTGGGTGTACAGCAAGGGAAAAGCTGTTTCTAACCCGACAATGCCGAACGGCGCTTTCTGAAACCCTTGTGCTTTTTCAGTTTCCGCATGTGGAGCATGATCGGTCGCGATAAAATCGATCGTTCCGTCAAGCAGACCTTCGAATAATGCTTTTTGATCGCCTTTCGCCCGTAATGGTGGGTTCATTTTAAAATTGGTATCGCCCGTTTGGATATCTGTTTCATTTAAGAGCAGATGATGAGGGGTAACCTCGGCCGTCACCTGGATACCTGCTTTTTTGGCATCACGGATAACGCGAACAGACTCCTTTGTGCTGACATGACAGACATGATAATGACAGCCACTCGCTTCCGCCAGCAGGACATCACGGGCAATTTGTACCGATTCACTTAATGACGGGATCCCTGGCAGCTTGAGACGCTCACTAATTTCGCCATCGTGGACAACGCCGTGGTAAACAAGTGTATTATCCTCACAATGCGCAACGACTGGTTTTCCGCACGCCGCTGCTTGCTTCATGGCCTGAAACATTTGATCAGCCGTTTGGATCCCGACACCGTCATCAGTAAAGGCAAAAGCCCCTAAACTGGCAAGCTCACGAATCGGCGTTATTATTTCCCCTTTTAATCCTTTTGTAATAGCGGCGTACGGCAAAACCCGTACCACTGCATCTTGCTTTATTTTTTCCTGAAGCTCCTGCAGTACGACCGGATTATCTGGTACCGGATTCGTATTCGGCATCGCACAGACCGTTGTAAATCCGCCTCTTGCAGCTGCTTCTGTTCCAGTTTTAATTGTTTCTTTATGCTCCCCACCCGGTTCTCGCAAATGGACATGAACATCAACAAAGCCTGGCAGCAGCAGATTACCCTGGCAATCAATGATTTGGTAAGCTTCTTTCGTGATCGTTGAACCCATTTCTATGATTCTTTCGTTATCAATAAGTACATCGAGGTCTTCTAGTTGATTAGTAGGAAGCAACTTTTTTGCGTTCTTTAGTAAGATCATGGATGAACCCCCGTTCAGCTAATAATTTTGTAATAATTGCCATACGTACATAAACACCGTTTGCCATTTGTTTAAATATCCGTGACCGTTCGCATTCAACCAAGGTCGTATCGATTTCCACCCCGCGATTGATTGGGGCCGGATGAAGAATAATTGCATGTTTCTTCATCCGTCTTGCTCTCTCTGTTGTCAAACCATAGTGTTGTAGATATGTCGTATCCTTGTCTACATATTTTTCCTCGTGCCGTTCATGTTGAATTCGCAATAACATCATGACATCACACGTTGCTGCTGCTTCATCCATCGAAATATATGGGAAGTCCAATGTCGTATCGGCAAATTCCGGTGCTCCTGAAAAGTAAACATTCGCACCTAATCTCTGCAGGGCGTATGCATTTGAGCGGGCAACACGGCTATGTTTTATATCACCGGCTATCGCCACGTTAAGACCGGTAAATTTGCCAAATTCCTGGTAGATTGTCATTAGGTCCAGCATACATTGGGTCGGGTGTTCCCCTTTTCCTGCACCAGCATTAATAATTGGAATCTCGATAGTTTGCAGGAGATTGTCATACCATGTATCGTCCTGATGACGGATAAAGAGGATATTTGCCCCGATCGCTTCATACGTTTTTGCCGTATCGTACAATGTTTCACCTTTTCGGACGCTTGATGTTTCACTATGAAAATCCAATACATCCATCCCCAGCTTTTTCTGGGCAACGATAAAACTCATTTTCGTTCTCGTGCTTGGTTCGTAAAATAAATTAGCTGCAAATAATTGTTGCGTTACGTTTCGTGTTTCACCATGACGAAATTCCTCTGCTGTTTCAATAATGGAAAATATCTCCTCTTCTGACAAATGGTTTACCGATATAAAGTTTCGCACAAGCGCTCCTCCTTTTAGTCCCAAAAAATCCAATCTTCATTTTTTAAAGCCATATTGGCCACGTCCAGCTTCAGGGCCCAGTGTTTTGCATTTTCTCCATAAAAAAACCTCTTTGCATAAGATCGCAAAGAGGTACGGCAGACAGAAGTCGGACATCAGGGGTCGGAAGTCGGATGGGAAGCGGTCGTTAGAATAGCCGATTCCATCCTGATTCAAACCATCTTTTCTTCTGTATACACGTAATCTAAAACGACCTTATAAATCTCGCTGGATTTAATTAAAGGTCTGCCTATTTATTTTTCAAAAATGGATACTTGATCTGTCTCATCTGTTTCATTAAGCTGGACAACGATTATTTCCTTTTCTGAAGTTGGGATATTTTTCCCCACGTAATCAGCACGAATCGGCAGCTCCCTGTGTCCGCGGTCAATTAAGACTGCTAATTGAATATGAGATGGTCTGCCCAGGTCCATTACAGCATCCATTGCCGCGCGTACAGTTCGGCCGGTAAACAATACATCATCGATCAAAATGACATTTTTACCGGCGAGCTTAACTGCAATATTCGTTTCCTTCAGTTCTGGATCATCACTTTCCACCGCTTTTTCCAAATCATCACGGTAAAGGGTAATATCCAATTCGCCTATCGGAACCGTAATTTCTTCTATCTGCTTAATTTTTTCCTGCAGACGTTTGGCGATCGGTACTCCTCTTGTTTTAATCCCGACTAAAACAAGATTTTCCCCACCTTTATTTTTCTCTACAATTTCATGAGCAATCCGGGTTAACGCCCGGTTAATTGCCTGCTGATCAAGTATTTCCGTCTTTTTCTTCACCATTTCACCTCGATTAAAAAATCCCTTTCTCCATGAGGAAAAAGGGATTTGGTATAAAGCCAAACGGTCGGTTCCTTTTTAGCCTCACAGGACTATAATTTAAAGGATCTTATTTACTTGTATTTATTATGGCAAAGCCAATCCTATCTGTCAATACATTTTTTTAATTTGCTTTAGCAGATCGCGGAATACCGTTGGTGCCTCGCTTGTAAAATGCATCCAATTCTTTGTCCGTGGATGTGTGAAGCCGAGTACTTTCGCATGCAAGGCCTGTCCGCCTATATCGAGGGTCTTCTTTGGACCATATTTTGGATCACCAACAAGTGGAAAACCAATATATTTCATATGGACACGAATTTGGTGTGTCCTACCTGTTTCCAACCGGCATTCAACATGGGTAAAATGCTCAAAACGTTGCAATACGGTAAAATGGGTGACAGCAGGCTTTCCCTGTTCGACAATGCCCATTTTTTGTCTATCTTTTGGATCTCTGGCAATTGGCGCATCAATCAATCCTTTATCATGTTCAATTACTCCGTGGACGATTGCTTCATATTTTCGTTCGACATCCTTTGCCTGCAGCTGTTCAACAAGTGATGCATGGGCCTGATCATTCTTTGCAACAACTAATAACCCGCTCGTATCTTTGTCAATCCGATGGACAATCCCCGGACGTTCGACACCATTAATTCCCGATAGATCATGACAATGAAAAAGAAGTGCGTTAACGAGTGTCCCGCTGGCATGTCCAGCAGACGGATGAACAACCATCCCCCTTGGCTTGTTGACAACAATGACATCGCGATCCTCGTAAACAATGTCAAGCGGGATATCCTCTGGTGTAACCGATAACGACATTGATTCAGGTATCGACCATGTTACACGATCCCCTGATTGACACTTGTAATTAGCCTTGACAATATTGTCATTGACCGCAACCAAACCCTGATTGATCCACGTTTGTACCTGGGAACGGGAATTTTCCGGATTTATCTCAGCCAGCAGCTTATCAATTCGTATTTTATTTTGTTCCCTTTGCACTTCGTATTGCTGCTCGGTCATTTCGCTGTCTTTCCTTTCCTTTTCTCATCCAAAAAGGTTGCTATTAAAACAAGAATAACACCTACAGTTAATGCTGAATCCGCAACATTAAAAATCGGAAAATCATAACCGAATATAATAAAATCAAGAAAATCAACAACCTCTTGCCGAAAAAGCCGGTCGATAAAGTTGCCGATTGCCCCACCCAAAATCAGACTAAGTGAAACTGCAAGCAGGATGCTGTCTTTCCCGAACTTTTGCATATAGTAGACAACCCCGATGATCACCACGACAGTAATGATATAAAAGAAGATCATTTGGCCCTCTAAAATTCCCCAGGCAGCACCTGTGTTTCGATGAGAGGTTATGTAGAAGAAGTCTTTCATAACGGTGATTTGTTCGTACAATTCCATGTTTTTGACAATGATCCATTTTGTCAGCTGGTCAATTCCAATGACAACTACTGCAAGAAGGTAGTACCAATACATGAAGACTTTCCTCCAATTCCTATTCTATTCCTATTGCATTTTACCACAAAAAGTCACGCTTTGCCTTATAAGCGGGAAAATATATACTGCTGCGATACAAATACCAGCACAGAAACATAAGAATGCTGATTATAAACCAGCATTCTTACCTTTTCATAAGCTATTTTTATCCTGTATAATGCTTTTTCACAACATCTGCACAACGGGAACATAATTCAGGATGATCATGATCCTCGCCGACTGTTTCGGAAGCGACCCAGCAGCGTTCACATTTTTCGCCTGGATGTTTTTCTACTTTAACATGGACGTAGCGATATTCTTTTGTATCATCAGCACTATCCACAACATCAGCACCCGAAACGATGAGTAATTGATGTAAGTAGGGGATGTGTTCCAGTACTTCTTTTGTTTGCACATCCTTAGCGACAATTGTTACTTTTGCCTCAAGTGATTTACCAATTACTTTGCCATTCCTTGCTTCTTCCAGTGCTTTCAAAACATCATCCCGTACTTTCATGAAATGATCCCATTTTGCAAGTGCAGCTTCGTCTTCAAATACAGTTCGTGCCTCCGGAATGTCCGTTAACTGTACATAGTCAGCCTCAGCTCCAGGAACGTATTCCCACACTTCCTCTGCTGTATGTGGGATAATCGGTGTCAGCATCTTAATCAAACTTGTCAAAATATCGTAATACACCGTTTGAATACTCCTGCGACGATGGTCATTCTCCGCTTCGATATACAAAATATCCTTAGCAAAATCCAAGTAAAATGAGCTTAAATCGACCGCACAGAAATTATGGATTTGATGATAGATCGGTGAGTACTCAAAGTTGTCATAGCTTTTCCGCACGCTTTTCATAACATGCTGCAGACGATGAAGCATGTAACGATCGACTTCTTCAAGATCGTTTTCAGCTACACGGTCTTTAGCTGGATCGAAATCAGCAATATTCGCCAGCATAAACCGGAACGTATTACGGATTTTCCGATATGTTTCTGAAACCTGTTTTAAAATATCATCCGAAATACGGACATCTGCCTGGTAATCAACGGAAGCAACCCATAGGCGTAAAATGTCAGCACCGAGCTGTTTTAGAACCTTGGAAGGAACAATCACATTGCCAAGTGATTTACTCATTTTTCTTCCATCGCCATCTAACGTAAATCCATGGCTGACAACATTTTCATATGGTGCCTTTCCAGTTACCGCAACAGCCGTTGATAGGGAAGAGTTGAACCAGCCTCGATATTGGTCACTTCCTTCCAAATACACATCTGCCGGCCGTCTATGGTTCTCTCTGCCGACAAGCACTGCTTCATGTGATGAGCCTGAATCAAACCAGACATCCATAATATCGGTTTCTTTTGTAAACTTGCCATTAGGGCTGTGCTCAGAAGTAAACCCTTCAGGCAGTAGATCTTTAGCATCCCATTCAAACCAGATATTTGATCCATGTTCAGCAAACAACTCAGATACATGTGCAATCGTTTCATCGGTAATGATTGGTTCCTTATCTTCCCCGTAAAATACCGGAATTGGCACACCCCATGTACGTTGGCGGGAAATACACCAGTCTTCACGATCCCGCACCATATTGTACAGGCGTGTTTCACCCCATTGCGGGTACCAATTGACCCGTTTGATTTCATCCAGGATATCCTGGCGAAAATCTTTAATGGAGGCAAACCATTGGGAAGTCGCCCGGAAGATAGTCGGTTTTTTCGTCCGCCAGTCATGTGGATACGAGTGTGTAATAAACTTTAATTTTAATAACGCACCTACCTCTTCCAACTTCTCGGTAATCGGTTTATTTGCCGCATCGTAGAACATGCCTTCATACCCAGGTGCTTCCTCTGTAAACACCCCTTTTTCATCGACTGGGCAGAGAGCATCAATGCCATATTTTTTTGATACATAAAAGTCATCTTCCCCGTGTCCCGGTGCCGTGTGTACACAACCCGTACCAGCATCTATTGTCACGTGTTCACCGAGCATGACAAGGGAATCACGATCATAAAATGGATGCTGAGCCACAATTTTATCTGCTTCTTTTCCTTTAAACGTTTTTACAACTTCCGGGTCCTCCCATGCCAGTTCTTCTGCAACAGCTGGGAGTAGTTCCTCGGCAACAACAAATTTATCATCGTTTACCTTGGTAACGACATAGTCAAAATCTGGATGAAGACTAATTCCTAAGTTAGCAGGAATGGTCCATGGCGTTGTTGTCCAAATGATGAATTTCTCTCCGCCATCAAGAAGCTCCTTCCCATCGGTTACCTCAAACGCAACATAAATTGAGGGGGAACGCTTGTCATAATATTCAATTTCCGCTTCCGCAAGTGCCGATTCAGACGAAGGCGACCAATAAACCGGCTTCAATCCTTTATAGATATAGCCCTTTTTCGCCATTTCACCAAACACACGAATTTGCGCGGATTCATAGTCCTTTGTCAACGTGATATAGGGATTATCCCAATCGCCGCGAACACCTAACTCTTTAAACTGTTTCCGCTGATTATCAATTTGCTTCATAGCGTATTCCGCACATTTTTGTCTGAATTCTGCGATACTCAGCTTTTTGCGATCCACCTTTTTCTTTTTGGTAAGCGCCGTTTCAATTGGCAGTCCGTGTGTATCCCAGCCTGGAACGTATGGTGCATGGTAACCGGCCATTGTTTTATAGCGGGTAATAAAATCTTTTAAAATTTTATTTAGCGCATGACCAATATGCAGATCGCCATTCGCATATGGCGGGCCATCATGAAGAATAAATAACGGTCTTCCTTCTGTACGTGCAAGACTTTTTTCATATAAATGGTTTTCATCCCATTCCTTGCGTCGTAATGGTTCTTTATTCGGCAAATTTCCACGCATCGGAAACTTGGTTTTTGGCATAAGTAATGTCTCTTTATAATCCATCTTACCTTCCTCCTGTTCATGTTAAGATAAAACAAAATTTCAGTGGGAGCTTTTTCCGCTAATTGAATGGGTCGAGCCTTTATGGGCAGTTAATCGACATTCATTTCATCTCAGAAGTTTAGAGTGGAGAGTTGCTGCCCGTTAAAGCGGGATAAAAAAAGCCCTCATCATCCCCAAAAAGGGACGAGAAGACTCGCGGTACCACCCTTATAAATTCAATATCATCATTAAATTCACTCAAGATTCGTAACGTGAATGAACCGTCCATCTCTACTTGTTAATCGTTCGAATGGATACTCCAGAGTGATCTTCCAAAAGTATGCTGTACCAGGCTCACACCAAATCCTGGCTCGCTTTTACAGATAAGCTTTTATACTGTCTCTATCATCGTATTTACTATATGAAGATGTTCAAAAAGTATCCGAATAATAAGCCGACTTTTTAAACACGCACTATATGTTTACAAATTATATGCATAAATCCCCGGAACGTCAAGGGTTATGAATTATTTACCTGTCAATTCGAGTTCTTCACTCATTTCGGTATCAAATAATTGATCCCAGTCATCAGTGTCAATCATATCCAATTGTGCTTCGACCAGCATTTTAAGTCGTGTCCGGAATACTTTTGCCTGTTTCTTTAGTTCTTCCACATCCAGCGAAATTCGGCGCGATTTCTCCAATGCTTCATTAATAATCCGATCGGCATTTTTTTCCGCTTCCTTGATGATTAACTTCGCTTCTTTGGATGCACTCCCTTTTACTTCTTCAGCCGTTTCCTGGGCAACGAGAATTGATTTATTCAAGGCTGTCTCAATATCCGTGAAGTGTCCAAGCTTTTCATTCAGCTGTTCAACCTTTTCTTGCAAATCCTTCTTCTCCCGGATGGTCATTTCGTAGTCTTTAATCACTTGATCCAAAAATTCATTAACCTCATCTTCATCATATCCACGCCAGCTTCTTGTAAACTCTTTATTGTGAATATCCAGTGGTGATAATGGCACAAAGGCCACCTCCTAACGCAAAATATCGTATCAGTATGCTATAATTTCTTACTTGCTATTATTCGACATAAACGGAAAATATCCTGCACAGATAACAATTTATTTTAAAATGGCCGTCGTTATTTTCCATTTTTCTTTTTTGGTTTTTCCATTAATCCCGGCTAATTTGCTTCTTCCTTTACCCCGGAAAGAGAGAATATCCCCTTCCTGCAACTGATAAGTGGGATTTTCGACCGTTTTATAGTTTACTTTGACAAGACTTTTTGTAATAGCATTTGTGGCATCTTTCCGGGACAGTTTGTATATTTCTTTTAAAATCGCATCAAGTCGTAAGGAGGATACGGTATGATCTGCCTCAGCCCAATATTTTTCCCCGCCTAAAAAATTTACCACTGGTCTTTCTTCCAATGCGATTTTCGCTTTTTTTATCGCTGTTAAATTTGCTTTGATATAGGCAGCGATATCACTTGACATGATAATTTGCACTATACCACTGGCAACATGAATGTCTCCTAATTTTTTCCGCTTCACACCAAGTGACAGAAAAGCACCCATGACGTCACGGTGGGTTAAGGAAATAAACTTGTCCTGATAGGCCGCCTGCATTAACGTAAGGGCAAAATCCTGCTCCTCAATCTCGTCGTAAATTGGAGCGATAATGATCCTTTTTCGCTCCGTATGTGCTGTCCCGCCGCTTTTATGCAATGCCAGCACATCACGCTGGCTGCCAATCAGCATTTCGACAATCTGCTGTTCTCTCGGATCCAAAAAGTCGGTTAATTTGGGCTGGTATGTTTTTTCGACATGTTCCTTCCACGCGAGTACTTGATCAATAAAGCCTTGTTCATCTTTACGAAAGTGCTGATAAATCTCCATTGTTCTCTGCCTCAATACACAATCAATCTAAACAATTCCAATAACCCGCTTCTTGCTAAATACAATACAAAAATAGCGACGATCGGGGATAGATCAATCATTCCTAGTGGTGGAATAAACTTACGGAACATTTCCAGATACGGTTCGCAAATTTTGGCTAGAAACACCCCAATTGTCGACTCCCTTGCCCCTGGAAACCAGGACATGAAAATATAGATTATCAATGCATAGACATATATTTCGAATGCATAAAACAGTATATTAAATAATTGGACCATGCTTTATTACCATCCCTTTTCAAATTCATCTTCAGTTGAAAATGCTTCAGAAATTGTTCCGGAAACATCGACATTATCTGGTGTACATAAAAATGTCTCCGTACCGAGCTTTTGAATATCACCGTTCAAAGCATAAACCGTCCCGCTGAGAAAATCAACAATCCGTTTAGCCTGGTTATGGTCAACACGCTGTAAATTAATGACAATCGCTCGCCGGTTTACAATATTATCAGCGATTTCCTGAACTTCATTATATGATCTCGGCTCACATAGAACGACCTTGGGTGAAGGCTGCTCGATACTTTTTAGATTTACAACATTTTGCTTCCAGTGCTGATCCGTTGATGAACGTTCAGACAAATCGGGCCCCTCCTGTTCCTCGACATATTCATATTCATCATCCATCGCAAAAAATGTTTTAATTTTATTTTTAATGCTCATCGTTTCACCTCATTCATTCCCGGAACCGACTAATTTGGAACCGACTCTGATATGTGTAGCTCCTTCCTCAACGGCAATGTGATAATCATTGCTCATCCCCATGGACAAATAGTTGCAAGGTGCATATTTCAGATCCCTTTGCTGGATGGTATCCCGTAAATCTGCCAGTTGTCTAAATGTATTTCTTAGCACATGCTCGTCATCAACATGTGGTGCCATTGTCATGAGACCGACTACACGAATATGTTGAAAAGTTGCGAGAGAATCGATGAAAGGGATGACTGCCCCTTTGGATAACCCATGTTTCGATTCTTCTCCACTTGTATTTACTTGGACAAAACAATCAATTACATGATCTGCCCGCTTATCAATTTCCTTCGCGAGAGATACCCGATCGAGTGAATGAATCGTATCTACCTTATCAATAATGTCTTTTACTTTCCTTGATTGCAGTGAACCGATAAAATGCCAGGTTGCACGGTCCCGAAAATGATTATATTTCTCAAGAAACCCTTCAGAGCGATTTTCGCCAAGGTTATTGATCCCTGCTGCAATCGTTTCTTCCGTTCGCTCAATTGTAACATATTTCGTAACCCCAATAATGGTTATGTCGTCAGGATTACGGCCTGTCTTCTCGCAAGCTTGTCTGATTGTTGAACGGATGTTCTGCAAATTTTCAGCTACATGCACTGGTTTTCCTCTCCTCCCCCGACATCATCATGGTAAGTATCCAATATATCCCAACATTCTTCCTGTTTTACCATTATCTCTTCTATGTGAAAAAAATAACGATTCCTCCTGAAACGTGCAATAATTTGTTATGTCTATATTATGACGTAAAATACCACATTGTAAAAGGATTTCGGTATTTAATTGTTTTAAATCTAATAAATAACGATTATTTCCCTGTTTGGTTACAGTTTTATCGTGTAATTCCACAGGTATATGATGAACAACACGAGCATCGACTTCATACGCTTTTTGGGAAATACAGGGGCCAATTACGACAAGGATATCATTTGTTTTGCTGCCAGCCATCAGCAGCTTTTCGACCATTTTTTCAGCGATTCGCTTAACCGTTCCCTTCCAGCCAGCATGCGCAATCCCGATATATCCTGATACAGGGTCAAAGAAAAATAATGGTACACAATCAGCAAAAAAGGCAGTACACAGTAAGCCGGATTCGTTTGTGAATATCCCATCTGTACCAGCGAGTGAATCTTCAAAAGTAACGGCACCTTTGCCTTTATCATTCCGATTTACCTCTACGGTATTTGCCGAATGAACTTGCTCCGCTGCCACCCAATTGTTCAACGGGAATGCAAGCTTATTTGCCAGTAGACGCCTATTGGCTACGACGTCATTGTTATCATCTGGAACATGTAATCCAAGATTAAAGGTTGCGAACGGCTCCTTGCTGATGCCGCCGATTCTTGTTGTAAAACCTGCTCTGAGTTTTTTATTTATAGTTTGCCATTTTTTTATATGTAAAAAAGAATCGATATCATGGTAAAATGGTTCAGACATATAAATTCCCTCCATTCATATGCTTTTTCCATTCTACCATAATTTTAGCGTTTTTCCACGAAATGCTGATCTGGATATAATTTGGGCGACTCCACGTTCTTTACGAGAATAACATCAGAACCGATTGTTTCAATTTGACTCCAATGGATAATCATTTCATCTGTTTTGCCAAAAAAACCGCTTTGTTTTTCTTTTACCGGAACGATCAGGGCAGTAATTTTACCATTTCTTGTATCTATTTCAAGATCCGTAAAGTGTCCAAGTCTTGTTCCATCATCAATAATAATGATTTCCTTTACTTGTAATTCAGATAATTTTACCATAATGCCTCACCCTCCTTGGTTAATTATATGCAAGGCCAGGCTGTTTTCATGTCAAGAGAAAAGCCGCTCATCAAGCTTGTGAGTGACTAATCTCGTTCGAATTTCAAGAGAAAAGCTGCTCATCAAGCTTGTAAGTGACCAAGATCGTTCGAATTTCAAGAGAAAAGGTACTCATTAAGCCTATGAGTGACCAATTTCGTTAGAATTTCAAGAAAGAAGGTACTCATCAAGCTTATGAGTGACCAAGATCGTTCGAATTTCAAGAGAAAAGGTACTCATTAAGCTTATGACTGACCAATCTCGTTCGAATTTCAAGAGAAAAGCTGCTCATCAAGCTTGTGAGTGACCAAACTCGTTCGGATTTCAAGAAAAAAGGTACTCATCAAGCTTATGAGTGACCAAACTCGTTCGGATTACAAGAGAAAAGCCACTCATCAGGCTTATGAGTGACCAAACTCATTCGGATTACAAGAGAAAAGCCACTCATCAGGCTTATGAGTGACCAAACTCATTCGGATTACAAGAGAAAAGCCGCTCATCAGGCTTATGAGTGACCAAACTCGTTCGGATTACAAGAGAAAAGCCGCTCATCAAGCTTGTGAGTGACCAAACTCGTTCGGGTTACAAGGGAAAAGCCACATCACTTCATGTAATGTGGCTTATTCTCTAATTCGTCCTGCTCCAGCATCCGTGAAGCTTCTGAATTTATTCAAACATTTGCTTATTCATTTGCTGGATTGCGGCTTTTTCCAGACGGGACACTTGGGCTTGGGAAATACCTATTTCTTCGGCAACTTCCATTTGCGTTTTCCCTTGAAAAAACCGTTTATTTAAAATCATTTTTTCCCTTGCATTTAACTGGTACATGCCCTCCTTCAGGCTTAGCTTATCGACCCATGTATCATCTTTGTCCTTGTCATCACTAAGCTGATCCATCACAAAGATTGGATCCCCGCCATCATTATAAATCGGTTCAAATAATGAAACAGGATCCTGGATAGCATCCAAAGCAAAAACAATATCCGAGTGCGGAACACCCATTTCTTCTGCGATTTCCATTGGCGTTGGTTCTTTCGATGTTTTATTAATTAATTTTTCCCGAACTTGTAATGCCTTATAAGCAATATCGCGCAATGATCTGGAAACGCGAATTGGATTGTTGTCCCGTAAGTATCTCCGGATTTCACCAATAATCATTGGTACAGCATATGTGGAAAACTTTACATTATGTCCTAAATCAAAATTGTCAATCGACTTCATCAGACCGATACAACCTACCTGGAATAGATCATCCACATATTCTCCACGATTATTGAACCGCTGGATGACACTCAAAACCAGACGTAAATTTCCATTCACAAGTTCCTCTCTAGCTGAAATGTCTCCTTCTTGCATTTTGACAAATAATTTCTTCATTTCCTCGTTCTTTAAAACCGGTAATTTCGATGTATCAACGCCGCATATCTCTACTTTATGTCTGATCATTCTGCTCTACCCTCCCGTTGGAGATGCTGTTCATGGACAGTATCTCCCCCTGGGAAGTTTTTTATGCAGCGCGATTTATGTTAAAAAAGGTAAAAAATTGTCATTTTCCCACTAGAAATAAGGGCTAAACCATTTTATTAAATTCTTTTTTTAAACGCCTGATTATTTTCTTCTCCAAACGGGAAATATAGGATTGCGAAATACCAAGCATATCGGCGACATCTTTTTGTGTTTTTTCCTCCTCCCCGATTAACCCGAAGCGAAGTTCCATAATTTGTTTTTCCCGGGCATTTAGTTGGGACAAGGCATTTTTTAAAAGGTGCTTATCAACATTGGATTCTAAATTTCTTGTAATGATATCATCGTCGGTTCCAAGCACATCGGAAAGCAATAATTCATTGCCATCCCAATCAATGTTTAACGGCTCATCAAAGGAAATTTCGGATTTTAATTTGTTATTTCTCCGTAAATACATCAGAATTTCGTTTTCAATACAACGTGAAGCATAGGTTGCCAATTTGATTTTCTTTTCCGGATTAAAGGTATTGACTGCTTTGATCAGCCCTATTGTTCCAATACTGATCAGATCTTCAATATTAATCCCGGTATTTTCGAATTTCCGAGCTATGTAGACTACCAGCCTTAGATTTCGTTCAATTAACATGGCCCGGGCTGCTTTATCACCTTTTGGCAAACGCTCGAGCAGTTCTTGTTCTTCTGCTTTGGACAATGGTGGTGGCAATGCTTCACTCCCGCCGATGTAATAAATTTCATCCGATTTAAATCCGAGTTTCATTAACGCTCTATACCACCATAAACGCAACCGTAATTTCCATTTCAGCAAATCTATCTCTCCTTTGTCTGATATACTAGTTTAGCAATAAATGAGCATTTGACAGTCCAGTTCCGGTTCCCAGGTGCTTATGAACTTCCGCTCTTGAACAATTTATCCCGCATTAACAGGCTGTAATACCCCCACCTTATCGCGAGTAAACTAAAAAGGAAGGTAGAAGATAAATAGCCCATAAAGATTCGATCATAGGAACAAAGACTAAGAGCGTCACATTCTTATGTCTTCGTCTTTGTGCCCCACATCGTGTCCGCCTCAGGCTAACATTCAATCGGAAAGAAGGGCAGGCTAAAACCGTCACGTCTGCATGCCTTCGCCTGGACTAGCACGTCCTGTGCTTCGGAAACCCCCACTGCATGAAGTTTCACTTTATGCTGTATGGACCGCTGCCAGCTTCATGATTTGTGGATGGAGTAAACAATGATAACTCTGATCATTCACAAGTTCGGCAAATTGGATGCCGATCAAAACTTTACTCGTGATCAGTTTTTCCTCATTATAGTAGACGATTAACTTATCCGGCTTGATTGTCATCATAAATAGACGTTTCCCTTCGACCCCTTGAAACGGAATAAGCTGAATTCGCGTTTTCCATTGTTCCGGGATTTTTTCAAAGTTCAATTCCTCCTGAGCACTTTTTAGCATCTGCCACTCATGCTCGTTAAACCAGTGCTTTAAAAAATGTTCGTCACATATAATTACCGGTTTTTTTGTTAATGGATCGACCAATTGATTCCCGCTGTCAATATATCCTGTAGTCGAATTACTCCGGTTCTTTAATTGAATTGTGACAGGATGTAATTGATCATATCGGATCTTTTCACTGGCGTGCTTGTCCATACGCGTCTTCGTAAACCACCAAACGATCGGAAATCCGATAACAATGAATAGCCAGCTTACAGGATCACCATATCCTTTATTGAATGTAAGGATCCCGTTTGCTGAAAACCCAATTGGATTTTGGAACAAAAAATGTATGGCTATCAAACCACCTCCGATCGAGAATGTTGTGAAATAAAATAATAAAAGCATTTTTACTAACCGGTAGAACGAATAATAACGAAAAGAGCAAAGGATGATAATCACGGAATAACCAATTTTGCCTATCATACTAGTCATAATAGAATCCGGATAATATAAAGAAATAGGTACAAGCATGGAAGCTACAAATGCACCAAAAACAATCCGGATTTTCCTTGTGCTATCTTTGGCTAAAATCTGGGTAAGCATTAATAGCATCATGTCTAATAAGAAATTCAACAGCCAGACAGCATCAAGATAAATCGTCACTTAAGCTCTTCCTTTCCCGCATCGCCCCAATCATCATTGAACCTTTTAAAAATCACCGGAAAATGGATGCGTTAAAAGAAGTATAGCGGACTTGTTCAGCAAAGTCTGTCATTTCTTGTATGCGTAATAGCGCTAATTTTAAGAAGTTATCGGGGAGTTTGTCATATGCATAAGAGGAAGCGCTCGGTTAGCGGCTAGAGGACTCTCGCTCTCCAAGCAGGGTGGTTCGGTGTTGCCGCCGGGAGCGGCGGTTTTAACCGAACAAACAACCGCAGGAGATAAAGGAAACATGCCACTAAAAAAGGGATATGTTGACGCCTGAGCGGCAAGCCCGTTTTTAGCGGGTCTTCCTTCCTACCCGAACCGATGTTGACTTTCGTACGGGGGCGGGTGTTGTCCACTAGCCGTTTTAGCGCTGGAGCTGGACGTGGCATATTTTCGACAGATATGGAGGTAGAGGTAAGAATAAAGAAAAAAATCACGGTAACCACAAATAAACGGATGGATAACACATCCATCCGTTTATTTGTGGTAATTTATACTTATCATTATCTTTTTCTGTTCCGGTTCCGTAAAAAGGTAGGAATATCTAGTGTATCTTCTTCCTGCTTAGAGGGCTGCTGATTTACATTACTTCTTGATTCCCTTCGTGGCATTTCTTCATTTACTTTTGTTGCTGCAGCTTGTTTATGGTTGATAACCGGTCGTGCTTTTGGCTGAGGCTCAGCTTTTTGGTTTTCATCAAAGCCGGTAGCAATTACCGTTACGATTATTTCATCTTTCAGGTTTTCATTAATGACCGAACCAAAGATTACATTTACCTCATTATCGGCTGCTGAGGTAACCAAATCAGCTGCCTCCTGTACTTCATATAAGCTTAAGTTTGTTCCACCGGTAATATTCATAAGAATTCCATGCGCCCCATCGATTGAGGTTTCCAGTAACGGAGAAGAAATAGCTTTTTTTGCGGCCTCTGTTGCCCGGTTTTCCCCTGTAGCAATGCCAATTCCCATTAATGCAGATCCTTTGTCAAACATGATCGTTTTAACATCAGCAAAGTCAACATTAATTAGACCCGGTTTTGCAATCAAATCAGAAATACCTTGTACACCTTGGCGTAGTACGTTATCCGCTTCACGGAACGCTTCCAGCATTGGGGTGTTTTTATCGACTATTTCGAGTAAACGGTCATTCGGGATAACAATTAAAGTGTCCACACAGCTCTTTAATGTGTCAATTCCTGATATTGCTTGTGTCGATCGTCTTCTGCCTTCAAATGTAAATGGACGGGTAACAACACCAACTGTGAGTGCGCCTAAATCCTTCGCGATTTGAGCGATGATAGGTGCTGCCCCGGTTCCGGTTCCGCCACCCATACCGGCAGTAACAAAGATCATGTCTGCCCCTTGCAGTACTTCTTCAAGCTGCTCTTTACTTTCTTCGGCAGCCTTTTTTCCAACCTCCGGATTTGCACCTGCCCCCAATCCACGAGTCAGTTTTCCGCCGATTTGCAGTTTTACCTCCGCTTTTGATAGATTTAATGCCTGTGAATCCGTATTGACTGCAATAAATTCAACACCTTCAACACCGTGTTCAATCATACGGTTAACGGCATTATTTCCACCGCCGCCAACCCCGATAACTTTAATTGTCGCCAGTTGATCCATATTTGTGTCAAACTCCAACATATACCGTTCCTCCTAAAATATACAAAATTACGAGAGTTCCAGAATCTAAACATCAACATTTAAGACCGCTGCTCCCGGCAGCAACACCGAACCACCCTGCTTGGAAGGGCAAGAATCCTCTAGCCCCTAACCGGGCGCTTCCGCTTTTGAATTTAATCAAAAAAGTATTTAAATAAATTGGCGATTCCAGATTCCTTTTTCTTCTTCTCTATTTTTTCCTCTGCTTTTGGCTGTTTTTTCGTTCGTTTTGGTTTTTCTTCGTAGGAATTCACAATAACAGATGGAAATAAATCTTTTCCTTGTATTTTCGCATTACGATAAGCAAATTGCAAGATTCCCACTCCTGCTGTAAATTGCGGTTCCCGAACGCCTATATAATCTGGTAAAGACATTCTGACATTTGCCTGGAATAAATCCTGGGCAAGTTCAAGTACACCAGGCATTTTCATTGTACCACCTGTCAGGACATAGCCACCTGGTAATTCATGGTACCCCATTCGTCTGATTTCCCGTTCAGCATACGCATAAATTTCTTCCAATCTTGCTTCAATCATATCGGCAATTTGCAGCTGGTTATACGTTTGTGAAGTATCGCTGCCAATTGTCGGTACGGTAAATGTTTCATCCTCCTGTGCATCATCGAAAAAAGCATGTCCATAATTTAGTTTAATATCTTCTGCATCCTCTGTCGACGTCCTGAGACCTATTGATAAATCCTTTGTAATGTTATCACCACCAAGAGGAATAACACTTGTTGACACCAAATGGTCATTTTCAAAGACGGATACAGTTGTACAGCCGCCGCCAACATCAATTAGTGCGACACCGAGATTTTTCTCATCCTTTGATAATGCAATAGCCCCTGCCGCAAGCGGCTGCAAGCAAATATCGGTTACTTCCAGTCCTGCACGTTCCACACATTTTAAAATATTATGTAAAACCGTCTTTGAACAGGTAATAATCGTTCCTTCCATTTCCAGGCGAACACCGATCATTCCACGTGGATCCGTTATCTCATCCAATCCATCGACAATAAATTGCTTCGGTATCACATCAATAATTTCCCTTTCCGGTGGTATCGAAACAACCTGCGCTCCATCAATTACCCGAGTTATATCCTCATCACCAATTTCCCTATTCTCACTTTGGACAGCTACCACGCCGTGGCACGCCTGCAGCTGTACATGGTTGCCATTAATACCAACAACCACACGGTCAATCTGCATTCCTACCATCCGTTCTGCTTGCTCTACAGCATTACGGATCGAATGAACAGTTTGATCAATATCAACAATGGCACCCTTTTTCATGCCATTTGACGTTGCAGAACCTACACCAATAATGTTTAATGAATCATTTAGCACTTCACCAATAATGACTTTAATTTTTGATGTACCTACGTCCAAGCTTACTAGTATTTCACTGTTGTCCAATGAAAGGCACCTCCCAATAAAGCATCTGATATTCGTATAATCAGATCGTTTCTATCTGCTCTATTCTATTATTATAAATTAAAATTCCATAAGAATATACTCAAAAATAAAAGATATATAGAGTATTTCTACAAAAAAACATCATTTCCCTTTTATTTTCCATCACTTTTTTCCTTTTTCTTAAAATAAAATTCCTTTTTAAGCAAATGCATGCTGCTGATTGCATAGTTTGCAAGAGTCTTATACCAAATGCAAATATGGCGGCCAAATAATCAATTCCCCATTGCAAACTAATAAATGTTAAGCCAGACCGAATGCCATTATTTAAAAACCCGCTGATAAAGTGAAACTTCATTCAGTTGGGGTTTCCCCATTCGACGTTAGTTGAACGAATCAGGAATTTACGGGCTGTTTACTCCTCCATCTTCCCGTTTTTGGTTTACTCACGCTAGGGGTATTCCAGCCAGTTAATGCGTGATAAAAATTTTTTGCCAACAAATTTCTTTGCAAAATCCATATCCCGCCAAGTAACATCAAATGCAGCATGTACTAGAGCAGCGGGATAATCCATGATTGCCACAGCCTTTTCCCCAGCACTAAACAGTTCGTTAACAACTTGGTGTATATGACTTTCGAGAACCAGATAATTACTTGGGTTTTCCTCGTCTGGAGTATAATTAGCATCATGCGAAGTGACTATCATACCATCACCATAAACAGGTAAATCACCATTAATAATTTGAATTCATTACTTTGTTCAACACATTTGCCAATCAGCTTCTCCCGATCAGCAAATTTTATTTCTAAATCTGAATCCTTTTGGGAAAACATGCCTAGTCTTCCGTTTCATCATTCGTCCCCTCTTCTTTCGTCTCCTTATCAAAGGATTCGAAATAAGCACCAACACCAATATGGATAATACCTTTTTTATCCGGGTTGAGTTGGGCGACAATGGAAGGATAAACTTTCATTTTAGTCGCAAAGTCCCGTATTGTGCCATCGACAAGATAACCGTCATTCATATAAAGCATGATCTTATTTTTATCTTCATCTGTTGGCTTCCAATGAATTTCCGATATCATATTTAAAATACTGTCAGGAAGCTTGTTTAATTCACTCGTCATTTTACGCAAATTTGCTTTATCCGAAAAGTCCATTAATAATGGTGCATCCCCATTAATAGACTTTTCCTTAATCGATGTTAAGACTTGTCCATTACCCAGAATAGGATGAAAAGCACCATCGACGTTTATATAACCAACACGATCATATTCGGATAAATGAATCTCTACTGTCCGTGGAAGTTTTTTAGTAATTTCCACTGACTTTATTGTTGGATTCTTGTGTAACCTTTTTTTTATATCCGTTTCATTGATGGTCCAAATATTTGTTTTATTTGTTATGTTGCTTTTTTCAACAATTGCTTCATCCGAAATAAATGAATTGCCTGTTACAGCCACCGTCTTGACATTGCTTAACGGTGATTGTAAATAGACTATAATCGAAATCAACAAGAAAAAAATGGATAGATAGAATATTAATCTTCTATTTGCTTTCTTTTTTCGAGCTTGCTTCAATTTCGGAATACGATCCTCAATCGAAACAATTTTCTTTTTCTCCATTCTATTCTTCCTTTGCAAAAAATTTAGCGACATGAACGTTTGTCATTTGGTTACAGAAATTATATCATAGATTACAAATAATCATGTAGTACAAATTACCTGTTGCCAATACAATAAAAGCACGCCTTTACAGGAAAGACGTGTTTTTTTGTCTTCTAGGAAATTATAAAATTTATACGCTGTGGATAACTGGATAGTCGAGAGGAACCACGTCCAGTTCCAGCGCCCAGCAGCTAGTTTGATGTTTCTGTTTTCGGGTTGATGTATCATTTCTCGAGTCAATGTACTTGCTTTCCGGTTGATGTCTTCGCTCTGGGGTTGATGTCTTCCGTTCTTCGGTTGATGTCCTTGCTCAAAGGTTGATACCTACAGCCATCCGGTTGATCTCAGTTATAAAGTGGAGTATCTACTGACATTTAACAGTATCCCTACTGAACAGAGCGTAAGGGTTAAGGAAGAACCACCATAGCTTAGAAATGGCAGTGTAATACCTGTTACCGGAATTAATCCAATAACAACACTAATATTAATCATCACCTGGATCGTTAACATCGAGACAATACCAAGCGCCAGAAAACGTCCAAATGGATCCGGTGCCGCCAAAGCTATTTTTGTTCCGCGCCAAAATAATAACCCGAACAACCCAATGACAATTGTTCCGCCGATAAATCCAAGCTCTTCACCAAGGATCGCAAAAATAAAATCATTTTGCGGTTCGGGCAAATAGAAATATTTTTGTATACTATCCCCTAGTCCAACCCCCATCAGTCCCCCTGGTCCAAGTGCATAGAGTGACTGGATAATCTGGAATCCAGTATGTTGAGGATCCTCCCATGGGTTTAAAAAGGCTGTTATCCGGTTAATACGGTAAGGTGCAGAAATAATTAACAATAAAAAACCAACAATACCGATGGATGCTAGTCCGAAAAAATGGGAAATTTTAGCACCAGCTATAAAAAGTAACACCATACAGGACAGGACAAGTACAATTCCGGTTCCCAGATCGGGCTGCAGCATGATTAACCCGAAAGCTGTAAATACTAAAAGCAATGATGGGAAAAAACCTTTCTTAAATGACGTAATATATTTCTGATGAGACGCCAAATAGACGGACAGGTAGATGATTAATCCAAGCTTCATAAACTCTGATGGCTGGATACTAAATGCGCCAATACCTATCCAGCTTTGTGCACCGCCCCGTTCCAATCCAATTCCCGGAATTAACACGAGTAATAAGAGGCCAAAACAACTAAGTAAAATCGGCTTCGCATACTTTTGCCATGTACCGTAAGGAATAGCCATGATAAAAAACATGGCAGCAATTCCAACCCCTGTAAATAACAATTGCCGCTTTAAATAAAAGAAACTATCTCCATATTTGTAATCTGCCCAAACATATGACGAACTATAAACCATCACTGCACCTACAAGCAGTAATGCAAATATGATACCGAGCAACGTATAATCTGGTGCATTTTGCTGTTTAAATATGTTCCGAAACAAAAGCAACACCCCTAATCCATCTTCATAGAAATTGGGGCATTATCTCAGGTTGATAATCATAGTGAAATCAAAGGCGATTCCGACCTTCCGACCTCCTGCATCTGACATCCGTACAAGACAAGCCCCTACATTAATGTATGCACAGCTTGCACAAACATGTCACCTCTTTCTTCAAAAGTTCGATATTGATCCCAGCTGGCACATGCTGGGGAAAGTAATATAACATCATTCGTATTGGATACTTCATACGCTCTTTGAACTGCTTCTGTTACATCCTTTACAAGTATGGAGTGTATTCCAGCTTCATCAGCGAGATTTTTTAATTTTTCTTTGGTCTGGCCAAACAGCACCATTGTCTTGACATTAATAAGGTAAGGAAGCAAGTCGTGAAATCCATTTCCCCGATCCAAGCCACCGGCCAGTAAAATAGTTGGTTTGTTAAAGGATAACAAAGCTTTCTGGGTTGCTAAAATATTCGTTGCCTTTGAATCGTTATAGAAAACCCGCTTATTAATTGTATCAACGTATTGCAATCGATGCTTTACACTGCTGAAGGTCGTCAATACTTCCCGGATCCCATCGTTTGTGGCACCACTTAGCTTCGCAGCACTGACCGCAGCTAATATATTTTCCAGATTATGCTCCCCGACAAGGGTGATTTCACGTTTATCGATTATTTTTTCATTTTTAAAATAGATACAACTCGTATCCGCCCAGGCACCGTTTTCCAATTTTCTTTTCACCGAAAATGGAACCTTTGTTGATTTTGCATCCCGTACAGCCTCTGCAACGATTTCATGTTCCGCATTATAGACAAGATAATCATCGCTGCTTTGATTTTTAAAAATATTGCATTTTGCCTCTTTGTAATTTTCAAACGTGCCATGATAATCTAAGTGTGCCTCAAAGATATTCAGCAGCACGGCAATTTTGGGTTTGAATGTTTGGATACCCATTAATTGAAAGGAGGATAGCTCCAGAACCATTTTTTCCTCTGCTTTAAGAGTGCGTGCAACATCAGTCGCGACAGTTCCGATATTCCCGGCAAGCTGAACGGCTTGTTTGCTTGCTGCAAGCATTTGTGCCGTAAGCATTGTCGTAGTTGTTTTACCATTTGATCCTGTTATGCCGATGATCGAGCCTTCCACCATTTTTCCGGCAAGCTCAATCTCGGTAATAACTGGAATCCTTCTGTTTTGTGCTTCCTGAACAATTGGATTATCATACGGAATTCCCGGATTTTTCACAATTATTTCAATTCCTTCCAAAACAGAAAGAGGGTGGGAGCCTGTAACAACCTCTGCACCCACCTGAGTTAATTCTTTCACAAGTTTCTCGTCCGCCGATACTTTCACGTCGTTTACACGCACATGGATATGACTGTCCAGTAATAATTTAGCTGCTGCGGTACCGCTTTTCGCCAATCCTAAAACAAGGACATGCGAATATGGAAAATCTGTTAATTTATTCAAGTCAAGCCCACCTCAATATATATGCCAAGTACACTAAAAACAAGTCCCACTAACCAGAATGTTGTGACAACCCGCCACTCTGACCATCCTAATAGTTCATAGTGGTGGTGTAATGGGCTCATTTTAAATACCCTTTTCCCTGTTGTTTTAAACGAAATAACCTGAATGATGACGGACAATGTTTCAATAACAAAGACACCGCCGATAACGACTAAAATAATTTCCAGTTTTGTTAAAATGGCAATGGCTGCAATGGCTCCACCCAACGCTAATGATCCCGTGTCCCCCATAAACACTTTAGCCGGGTGTGCATTAAAAACAAGAAAACCGAGTAATGCACCAACAACCGCTAAAGCGAAGATGATTACTTCATAATGAGAGAAACCATACCATGCCAATATACCAAACGCACCAAAGGCAATTGCAGCCGTTCCCGCCAATAAACCATCAAGCCCATCGGTTAAATTCACGGCATTCGATGAACCCACGAGCATAAAGATAATTAAGAGTGCATATCCCCAGCCAAGCTCCCATTGCACGGAAGTTCCGGGAATCTGAATATATGTCGGAAAATCATGCGCATCCAATATAAAATAAAAAATTAGAGCAATAATGATCTGGCCAAGCATTTTCTGTTTAGACGTCAAGCCTAAATTACGCTTCATTACAACTTTAATAAAATCATCCAAAAACCCTAACAGACCATATCCGGCAATTACAAAAATTAATAACCAGAGCTCATAGCCAATACCTTCAGGACTGATCTTTTTAACAATAATCAATGATGTTACGATAGCACTGATAACAATCATAATACCGCCCATTGTTGGTGTGCCGGTTTTCTTTAAATGGGATTTCGGTCCTTCTTCACGAATGCTTTGTCCAAACTTTAATCTGCGTAAAAATGGAATAAATAAAGGTGATAAAAGGACGGTAATTAGAAATGCTATTAAAATGGTTACAATTAATACTAAAATATTCACTGGTGCTTCCAGCCTCCTCGTACGAACCGTCCATTGGTTTATGGATGTATAATTGCGTTGACAAATGACTCAAACTGCATTCCTCGTGATGCTTTAAACAACAAGAGTGCATCCTTTTTCAAATATGGACCAAGGGCGTCTGTCAGCGCCTCTTGTGATGTAAAATGGTTGCAGGTAATATTAGGGTGATGCTGTTCCACTGCTTTCGTTATTTCCTCAGCATGTTCGCCCAGTGTAAATAAAACTGTTATCGAATCATCGATCACCGCTGCAACAGACCGGTGTAGCTCGTTTGCGTAATCGCCCAGTTCAAACATATCTCCAAGCACAAGCACTTTATCTGTAAATCCGGTCATTTGCTTAACAACTTCAATCGCCGCTTTCATGGATGTTGGGGATGCATTATACGCATCATTTATCACAGATACGTCATTCGTACCTGTCATTATCTCGAATCGCATGGAAGTTAACGTTAATGTCTGTAATGCCTGCTTGATTACGTCCTTATCAATTCCTAAACGCGAGCCAAGAGCAACAGCGTATGCTGCATTTTTGGCATGGTGCTTACCGAGCAGGGGAATGTGATATACATGTCCGTCAGACAGGTTAAAAACTGTTTCATTATGATTTGTACGAACAGACTCAATGATGACATCATTACTGTTTTCAAACCCGCATGTAATAACATTATCGCGTTTATGCATCGACTCTATTAATGGTTCATCCCCGTCAATTAAGAGGAGACCGTTTTGTTTCAAGCCTTGGGTAATTTCAAGCTTTGCCTTTGCTATCCCCTCCCGTGAACCGAGGTATTCGATATGAGATTCCCCAATATTCGTAATGATGGCAAAATCCGGTTTGGAAAGTATGGAAAGTTGTTCTATTTCACCAAAATGATTCATACCCATTTCAAGTACAAGTACTTCCGTTTCAATTGGCATGGAAAGAATCGTTAATGGCACACCAATATGATTATTAAAATTGCCGTTTGTATAATGTGTCCGATAGCTTGATTTCATCACCGCTGCAACGATATCCTTTGTCGTTGTCTTGCCATTTGAGCCCGTAATCGCAATTACTGTCGGGTCAATTTTGTCCCGGTAGTTTTCCGCAAGTGTCTGCAATGCGGTTAAGGTATCTTCAACAAAAAATACTGGAAAGTCCGTTGGTAAAAACCGCGGCAATGGACGCTGTTTATTCCATATAACCGCTACAGCACCATTATCAAAGGCTTGTTTAACATAATCATGCCCGTCAAATTTTTCCCCTTCAAGTGGAATAAATAACGCTTTTTTTACTTCCTGCCTGCTATCCGTTGTCACAGCATCGACTGCAATTGCATCTTGTGCTGCTCCTTGATAATCAGTTAAGAAAGTAGTAAGCCACTTTGTCGTAAATAACATATCAATTAATTCTCCTTAGCTTGAATTGCTTCTTTCGCTACTTGCCGGTCATCGAAATCGTATTTCACTTCCCCAATTTGCTGGTATGTTTCATGCCCTTTTCCGGCAATCAATATTATATCATTATCTTTTGCATGCTTAATAGCGTATGTGATTGCATCTTTTCGGTTCACGATAACATCATAATGATCTGCTTCCACACCTTCTGTCATATCGTGCAGAATGGCTTCAGGGTCCTCTGTTCTTGGATTGTCAGATGTAAAAATTGCCCGATCAGCATATTTCAAGGCAATGGCTGCCATCAATGGACGTTTGGTTTTATCACGATCCCCGCCACAACCGACAACAACATAAATCTTTCCTTTTGCAAAGCCTTTAATTGTTTGTAATACATTCTCGAGGGAATCCGGTGTATGCGCATAGTCGACAAGTGTCGCAAATGACTGGCCAGCAATTACCGGTTCAAAACGCCCGCTAACACCAGTTATATTTTCAAAAGCAGATTTGATGCTTACTAACGGGATATGAACAGCTATTGCAGCAGCACTTGCCGCCAGCATATTATAAACATTGAACATTCCAATAAGTTTACTATTTATTTCAGCCTCACCAGTTGGCGTTTTTAACGTGAATTTAGTACCAGTTGCCTCCAGCTGAATATTAGCTGCCATTACTTGCGCTCTGTTTTTGCATCCGTACGTCATAACGTGCTGAGCAGTACTGCGTTTTAGCAGTTCGCTTGCTTGATCATCTTCATTAATAACAGCGAATTTTTTACGTCCTTCATTATAGGTATTTCCTAATTGGGCAAACAAAAGACTTTTCGCCCGTAAATAATCATCCATATCTTTATGATAATCCAAATGATCCTGCGATAAATTGGTGAACACCGCAACATCAAAATCACAACCATATACGCGCCCTTGGTCCAATGCGTGAGAGGATACCTCCATAATTGCCGCTTCCACATTTTGCTCAGCCATTTGATTGAACTTTTTTTGTAAAAATAATGCGTCTGGCGTCGTATTTTTTACCGGATAAACTACTTCACCAATTTTCATTTGAATAGTACCAATCACACCGGTTTTCCGGTTAATCTGGTTAAATATCGATTCGAGCAAATAGGTTACAGTTGTTTTGCCATTCGTTCCGGTGATCCCAACAAGCGGAAACTTTGTTGTTGGATAATCATAGAATTTCGCAGCAAGCATTGCCAGTGCTCTGGAAGTATTTGCAACGGTAACAGTTGGCACTGCCGTTTCCAGCTCTTTTTCCGCTAAGATGGCTGCTGCACCATTGCTTGCGGCTTGTTTAACAAAGTCATGCCCATCAACCGTGTAACCCTTTATACAGACAAAGAGATCCCCAGCTTCCACTTCACGAGAATCCATTTTGATTGTATTGATATCGATGGTTTCGATTGAATCAACTGCATGATAAAAAGGTAAGACGGAAAGAATTTCTTTTAATTTCATCATAAAACATCCTAACTGATTGAAATATAACCTACATATGTATTCTGCTCTATGTGCATTTTTAAGAGGGTGGAGCCACCCTCTTTTATTAATCAACTGGTCAAACGGACATCGCTCCTGCCCGGGCGCTTTAGCTTTTGTTCGTCTAGCTCCAGCGCCCAGGAGCTAGTGGGCTTTTGTTATCATTATAGCAAAATTTATTCGGATTCACGATCTTTTTTATCAGAAAAATATATTCTGATTTTTGAGCCTTGTTCAACTTTTGTCCCGGGATCCGGTGCTTGATCGATAATATAATCACCTGATCCACTTGTTTCAATCGACAGGTTTGTCATGTATTCGGTTAATTCTTTTTTCTTTAACCCGACTAGATCAGGTACCTCGATTTTTGGCTGCTCCGGCCAAAGGTATTCTTTATCCAGACCGCCTTCTCTAGGTTCCACACCAAGTGTCCTTAAACTATCTCCGATAATTGTTCCGACAATCGGCGCAGCTACCACGCCCCCAAATTGGACGGTGCCTTTCGGATTATCAATTGCGACATAGACTACAATTTCCGGATCGTCAGCAGGAGCAAACCCAATAAAAGAAACGATATAGTTATTTTGCATATATCCGCCATCAGGTCCTACTTTCTGGGCAGTCCCGGTCTTTCCCCCAACTCGGTACCCATCTACATATGCTGGCCTGCCTGAACCATTAGCAACAACACTTTCTAACGCACGTCGCACCTCTTTAGAAGTCTCTCCGGAAATAACTCTATCTTTTGTCACAGTCTCAACTGTCTCAACTGTCTCTTTTGTTTGCGGATCAATCCACTCTTTAGCAATATGTGGTTCATATAAATATCCGCCATTTACTGCAGCGGCTACCGCCATTACCTGCTGAATCGGGGTAACAGACACCCCTTGTCCAAATGATGTTGTAGCAAGCTCAACAGGTCCGATGTTTTCCTGTTTAAACAGAATCCCGGTTCCTTCTCCTTGTAAATCAATCCCCGTTTTCTTCCCAAATCCGAAATTTCTAATATACGAGAACAATTTTTCCTTTCCTAAATCCATCCCCAAGCTAACAAAACCAGGGTTACAAGAATTTTGCACAACTTCTAAATAGGTTTGGTGACCATGGCCGCCGCTTTTCCAGCAATGCAGCTCTGTTCCATCGACAGAAATGGAGCCATCATCATCGAATGTGTCGTTCATCAGGTCTACTTGTCCTTCCTCAAGAGCGGCTGCCAATGTAATAATTTTAAAGGTTGATCCAGGTTCGTAAGTTTTCCAAATCGGTAAATTCCGATCAAATATTTCCGAATCAACTTCCTGATAATTTTCCGGATTAAAGTTCGGTCTGGATGTCATCCCAAGTACACCGCCTGTTTTGGGATTAACAGCTATCGCCAGTGCCCCATCCGGATTGTATTTTTCTACTGCCAAATCCAGTTCACGCTCCATAATCGTTTGCACTTTGGAATTGATAGTCGTTTTCAAATCCAGTCCATCGACAGGGGGTTTGTATACGTCTGCCATCTCTGTTAGTTTCTTTCCTTTGGCATCCGAATAAAAGGATAGGCTCCCTTCCTCACCACTGAGCTTATCATCATAATAGAGCTCCAATCCCATTAATCCTTGGTTATCGATTCCGGCAAAACCAAGCACATGTGACAAATCATCTCCAAACGGATAATTGCGTTTGGAATCCTTTGCCAGATAAACGCCTTCCAAATCAAGCGTTCGTAATGCTTTTTCCTGTTCCTTTGTAATCTTTCTTCCCTCGGGATTGATATTTACCTGTGATCTTACTTGCGTGACATAGTCGTAAGCCTTATCGACGGATATGTCCAAAACAGATGCCAATTTCTCCGCAGTTTTTTGCGGCTCTTTTACTTGTCGGGGAACAATGATGACAGAGGGAGCAGAGACATTCTCAGCCAAAATCTCCCCATTAACATCTAAAATATTGCCTCGCTCCGGTTGAAATGCAATGTTCCTTGTCCACGAATTATTCGCCTTCGCCATCAACTTGTCGCCGATAATAAATTGCACATATCCTAGTCGAAAAACAATGACAGCTAGTACTAATAATCCACAAAGAAAAACAGTGACTATTCGTTTTCTTACCGTTACAGCAGATACACGTTTCATCTTCCATCCCCTTTTCATAGGCAGGCTTGTATCCACTATATGAATGAAGAAATATGAATAGAACACTGTTTATAAGCATAAAAGCGGAAGTCTCTGCGTAATGGAGCTGGACATGACATACAAGAACACGCTTTCTGTTAATGGCGTTTGTTACAAGTCCAAGGCAGGGCAAGCCCAGCCTTGGTCACAAACTGCTCAATGAGACACTTAAGTCTCGCTGTCATTTTCCGCTTTTTTATCTTTTTCCTTTTTATTTACTGGTACTTCCAGTTCAACACCTAGATAGTCATTCTCTTTTACCTTTGCACCTTCCTTAATACTTTGACTGACGACATAACCATTACCCATCGTTTCAATTTTTAAATGCAGTAAATCAGCCAGCTGTAAAACATCACGCATTGACCAGCCTTTAATATTTGGCATTACAGGTTTGTTGGTCACCAATAGAATGCGATCGTTCGGTAATAGCTTATCACCTGCTGCTACACTTGCATCTACCACTTTGTTACCAGATCCGATCGTCGTTACATGTAATCCAGAATCAGTTAACTTTTGTTTGACCGATTCCGTATTTTCATCGATTAAATCTGGAACCTTAATGGTATCAACCGGTTTGTTTGCGTCCTTATCAGGCTCAATATTTAAATAGCGTAAACTGTTTTTCATGACATTGTTAAAAATAAATGACACTGGCACAGAGCCAGATTCATGGCTTTCATCGTCTAAATCCGGTTGTTTGACAGAGACATACATCATTAATTCCGGATCATCTTTTGGTGCCATACCCAAAAATGAAAAAATATAGTTTTCCGCTCCGGTTAAATATCCGCCATTTTTGGAATTCGGTATTTGTGCAGTACCTGTTTTGCCAGCAACGGAGTAATCTTCCAAATCATAATATTTTCCAGTCCCATGTTCACCTTTCACAACCGTTTCAAGCAGATCCATAACATGCTCAGAAGTTTCTTTGGAAATTGGCTGTCCGACAACCTCTGGTGATTTTTCCTTTATAACTTTCCCTGTTTCCGAGTTGGTTATTTTGGAAATAATGTATGGTTTAACCATTTTTCCGTCATTTGCGATTGCCGTGGCTGCTTTCATTTGTTGAATAGGTGTCAAAGTGGTTCCCTGACCAAATGAGGTCGTCACTTTTTCTATTGGCCAATTATACAAAATTTCTCCAGTTACCTCTTCAGGTAAATCAATGCCTGTTTTTTGATCAAAATCAAATGCTTTGAGATAGTCCAGGAATTTTTCTGGTCCAATTTTTTCCCAAACCAGTTTCATGGCCGCAACGTTTGATGAACGCTGAAATCCTTCATCAAATGTAATTGAACCCCACGTTTGTTTCCAGTCGCGGATCGGCTTATTCCGGTCACTAATCCGATAACTGCCGGATTCAAACCATTCGTCCCCATTATAAACACCCTCCTCAATTGCCGCTGCCCACGTAAACATCTTCATTGTTGAGCCTGGTTCAAACGGCGTTGAAATAGCATCATTATACCAATTTTCCACATCTTTCGGGCTATTGGGGTTATAGCTTGGCCGATTGCTCATGGCAATAATTTCACCTGTTTTCGGGTTCATTACAATGGCAGTGATCCGTTCTGGATTATATTTCTTATCCACTTGTGACATAACATCCTCTAGTAACGTTTGTATCTTTTGATCAATGGTCAAATAAACATTGTTGCCATTTTGCGGTTCTTCAATGACTTCTTTCGGGTCCAATAGTTTTTTGCTATATTTGTCACGCTGATAAGAAATATGACCCGCCTTCCCACTTAAGACTTTGTTCATTTGATTCTCAATGCCGGTTACTCCACTTATTTTTCCATCATCTTTGCGGGCAAACCCAATGATTTGCGAAGCAAACATACCATTTGGATAGTAACGGATCGCTTCTTTATCAAATTTGATTCCGGGTAAATCCAGCTTCTCAATTTTTTCCTTTGTTTGTTGTGATAACTCCCTGCCGTTTGTCCCGAATTCAACTTGAAACTTACCGTTTTTTATTCCATCCCTTAACTTTTGCAGAATGAAATCTTTATCCGTATCTAATAAAGGAGCCAATTTTTCCGCAGTTTTCTCCGGATCATCTACATGCATGGGCTCCTTGGAATCTTTCGTATATGTTTTATCAACTATTGCATAAATACGGAATGTCGGCCGGTCATATGCTAGTGTCATTCCATTACTGTCCAGTATTTTTCCTCTGTCTGCATGAAGGGGATAAGATGCCGTTCTTTTCTTTTCTGCCCAATCATTCAGGGAGACACCATTAATTTCACCTGTTGCCTGAATATATAAAAATCGGCCAGTTAAAATCAGGAAAATCGCCACAAATACAAGAATGAGGATCCCGGACATGAAGTGTGTTGTCTTATTCTTTTTCATACCATATCCACCTTGTTAGTTGTTTAGTGCACTAGCCTGCTTTACCTCTGCATCTTGAATTTTCAGCCCATGTTTCTTAGCAATTGAGGTAATGCGTTCCGGTCTGGATAACTCTTTCTTTTCATACCGATACCCTTCATTCACTACCTCTTGTTGTTTTACAGTACGCTCCAGTGACTGCAAATCTCTGTTCAGGCTATCTGTTGAGGACGAAAAAGAAACCATATAAATACCTGCTGCAATTAAACAAACACCAATGATGGAATATAAGATTTTTTCCCCTTTGGTAATCCAGCTTGTCTTACGTACGACCCTGACTTGTTTTTCTTTTGGTTTATTCGTTTGGTATGACTGTTCCCATTTGTGAGCGTGATTTGCACTCATGATTTCTTCCACCCTTCCTCATAAGTAAATGCTTCATTCCATGGATATATTTTTTCTGCAATACGCAGTTTGGCTGATCGTGAACGGCGATTGCTTACCAGCTCCTGATCACTTGGATTTATCGGTTTTCGTGTAATTAATTTAAATGGTGCTTCATGATCTTTTGGAATGACCGGTAAATTTCTTGGTACCTCTTTTGTTGTACTCCATTTTTTAAATGCTTGTTTACATAGTCTGTCTTCAAGGGAGTGAAAGGTAATTACCGCAATCCGTCCATTAACAGCGACTACTCTTGCCGCCTGGTGCAGTGCGTCATTAAATGCCGCCAATTCGTCATTCACAGCAATCCTTAATGCTTGAAAAATCCGTTTTGCAGGGTGGCCGCCTTTCCTGCGGGCAGCAGCCGGAATCGCATCTTTGATAATCTCAACCAATTGATGAGTCGTGTCGATTTGCTCCAGCTTTCGGTATGCCTCTATTTTTCTCGCTATTTGTTTAGCAAATTTTTCTTCTCCATATGTAAAAAATATCTTCACTAATTTCTCATATGGCCACGTATTCACAACTGTAAATGCTGTTAATTCCTGTTCCTGATTCATTCGCATATCAAGCTTGGCATCGTGCTGATAGCTAAATCCCCGATCCCCCCGATCCAGTTGCGGGGATGAAACCCCAAGATCGAACAAAATACCATCAACATGAGGTATTGCTAACTCATGCAATTTTTGTTTCAGGCTCCGAAAATTGCTGTGCACAAATCTTATTCTACCCTGGTAAGGAGAAAGCCTCTGTTTTGCCGCTGCGAGCGCATCCAGATCCTGGTCGAATGCTACAAGCAACCCGTTTTCAGTTAATCTGGAAGCAATCCGCTCTGAATGCCCTCCACCACCAACTGTACAATCAACATATGTACCATCCGGCTTTATCGCTAACCCTTTCACTGCTTCTTCTTTTAAAACACTGTAATGATCAAACATGCTTGTCTCACCTGTTTCGGGCAAAATTAAGAGGTTTGGTCGAAAGAAATCGCATGATCTTTTCTACCTCTTTAAATATCAAAGTCCATTAAATTTTCGGCAATCTCGGCAAATGATTCTTCAGAGTCATTGAAATAATCATCCCAATTTTCACTTGCCCAAAATTCAATTCTGTTGGATACACCGATTACTACGCATTCCTTTTCTAATACAGCGTAGTTTCTAAGTGGTTGTGGGATATTTATTCTGCCCTGTTTATCAATTTCGCATTCTACCGCACCTGAAAAGAAGAAACGGGTGAATGCTCTAGCATCTTTTTTGGTAAGCGGGAGTTTTTTCAGCTTCTCTTCAAGTAATTTCCATTCATTCATTGGGTAAGCAAACAGACATTTATCAAGTCCGCGAGTCACAACAAAGCTTTCACCAAGCTCTTCGCGAAACTTAGCAGGGACAATAATTCTTCCCTTCGCATCAATGTTATGCTGAAATTCACCCATGAACATATGGTTCTCCCCACCTTCTTGTATTTATCTTACCACATTCCCCCACAATCCACCACTCCATTTTTCCAAAAAAATATATCGTGTGTAAAAATAGGTCTATTGTCTTAGTAAGAAGCATAAAAAAAGCTGTCATTAGTCAACTTAACGCTTCATCAACCATTTGTACTGCGTGGGGTTAAAAACCTGATTTACCACGTTTATTTTCACAAACAGTCTTGCGTTATAAGCTACTAAAGACAGCTTTTTCAATATGTAAGAAAGTATAAGAATCCAGGCTCTATTCCGCTCATGTCAGAGTTGGCCACGTCCGGCTCCAGTGCCCAGCGGCTAGTATGCAACACCCGCCTCCGCACGATAAGTCAACATCGACTCCCTCCGGTCGTCGTGTTTCCTTTATCTCCTACGTAGGAATGTTCGGTTAAAACCGCCGCTCCCGGCGGCAACACCGAACCACCCTGCTTGGCAGGGCACAGCATATACGCCGCTAACCGGGCGCTTCCGCCTTTGTTCTGTTTGGTGGCGGAAAGTGGGGGGCTTTTAACGGGATGATGAATTAATTAACCGATCCTTTCTATTCTGCCTCTCCACCTATTCCCTGCAAATCCCGGCAATTTCAATTCTACTTCTCATCACCAAACTTATATATATACAAGATAATGCTCATTTGCAAACGAACAGGGAGCTTCCGTTAATTCCTTAATAAACTGACTTCCATATTGATTGATCCATGGCAATGGATTCCAGACACGCTCCTGCAATCCATTATTCGGGTGTAATGCAGTGTGAATACAATCAAATTCAGATAATTCCTTTGCATATTTTTCCTCAAGTGCTTTTGTCATTCTATCTTCCAAATAGTCAATATCACGAAACAGATAAGATAAATTTTTATCTGCCAGACCGCCTAAATCAGCGCGAATATTTCTTGCAACATCCCGAAGCGGTTTATGTACAGCTTCAATAGATTGCCTGATTTGTTGCGCCATTATTTTTACCGGCGGGTTACTCTGCCCAGCTAGCCAATTCCCGCGTTCCTGAATAACCCCATTGTTAACTGCATGACCGCTTGGAATAGCATATCTATTTAATAACTTTTCCACATTCCGCTCGACGAATGTGAAGGAAAGACGCGGCATGACAGGAGGCATTTTTATTTCCAATGCGCGAAATGCCGGCTTCAATGCTGACCAATAACTTATTTCTCCAGGGCCGCCGATAAATGCCAAGCTCGGAAAAAGCAATTCCTGCATTAATGGTCTTGTTACGACATTATTGCTTAGCAGTTCCGGTTGTGTTTTGGCAATTTCAACCAGCTGTTCGGTTGTTAACACCACATTATTTTGCTTTCCTACCCACTCCCCGGTATCGTTCCGTGTTAATAGGATCCGCTCCTCTTTGTAATGATAAAACAGATGGGCATCTCCCGGCTCAGTGCCCAATGAGATTGGATAGCCGGATTGCTTCAACCGCTGCTCATACTCATAGACACCTTCACTAATTTCTGGTTGCTTTTCGATGAGGTTTATAAAGTACTCGCTCTCCAGTTCCCTTAACTTGGCATGTGCCGAATCAACTAATACAACACCTTCACTAGCAAATAATTGAAAAATAATCCGAGCAAAAAAGTCGACGTATGTGGGCGATTTATCCAAGCATCCTTTTATCGTATCATATAACTGTTTCGTATGTTGTGTTTCCTGAAGTTGTTCAAATATATGATCAATCCATTGGTTTGCATAGACTTCATCTTTCTCAATGGCAGATACAGACATTTTGCTAACCATGCGCTGTAACAATTGATATTTCTTCATCCGGGGAATTTCGGGAAGAAAAATATGATTGATTTCAGCAAAATCATGATCTTCACCGGCAATCCAAAAAACCGGTATTACCGGAATCGATAACTTTTCTTCTTGCTGGCGTGCCAGCTGAATAATCGATATGATTTTATTTATCGTATACATGGGACCTGTTAAAAGACCTGCCTGTTGTCCGCCAATAACAACCACACTGTTTTCATCCGTTAATCTGTTAATATTTTTATATGTAGCTTCAGGAGCATCCCACTCACGATTGATCATCATCAACGTCTCTGCTAATTGTTTTCTATTAAAAGAACGTCCCTGTAAATCCCGAATCCTGTTTTGGTATGTTGCTTCCTGGAAAGGATGATAGTCAAAGTAATCCAAAATCTTTGTTTTATTATTTCGATAATCCTTCATTAATTCAGATTGATTTTCTAATGAGATAGGGTCGATCCGCATAGATTGCATGCTCCTTTAAAAATAATGAGTACTGCCCAATACGTATTGTACATAAAACAGCAAATAATTTCATGCAATCTGTTTAAGCAGAGGTCAGAGGTTGGAAGTTGGATGTCGGAGGGATGAATTTGTTATAAGTATGTGTTCGAAAAGTCGCTGAACCTGAGTCTTGAAGGGTCGAGGCGGCGTAGTTTCGGGCAGCGGACTTGCACAAGACGTACTGTGCCCACAGGACTGGTTTTAGCAGAAGATCCCCTTCCGCCAACGCTAGCGTTCGCCGCTTATCATTTGCTGGCTTTTGAACATCCTCTCTATAAATAGAACAGCTGCTGAATCAGCCCAATCAAAATCAGACATATGTATAAAAAAGTAAAAAGTAAAAAGGTAAAGCGCCAAAACCCCTTAAATGCCCGTTTGAAATCAACTTCTGTCCTGGTTTTCCACTGAATGACAATGATGATTGACAAGATACACAACAGGAGTACGATAATCCAGCCGTAGAAACTGTTGTTAAATATAACCGACATTAATGTCATGACAGCCAGTATGTACCATATCGTCGTCCAATTTACGGCTGTATGAAACGCCCTCCACTTCTGACGATAGATTTTTACCGAAAACTGATAAACAACCCATGTAGTTAGAATTGGGGCAGTAATGATAAATGCAATAGAATAAATGATAATATCCAACATACCTAATCCATGAGCTCCTTTTTCAATCTCAGTGCTTTTATACTGTTATAAGCAAATTGTGTAAATGGAATATCGTGATTTGCATGATGCAGTAAATAACCGGAAATAGCCTCATTCTCCGTCTGCCTTCCTTCTTCGATATCCTTCCACATCGATGACATATTTTCCTTAGTGTTACTGGCTATCTCCTTGACATGGTTCCATTGTTCTGAAAAATCCAGTCCCAGCACATCTGCTGCTTCCCGGCACAGTTCCAGGGCTATCGTACTAATGTAAGGGTTCGTAATGATATCTCCGTTTGGCACCCCGAATAAAGCTGTCAACGGATTGATTACAGCATTTACGACCAGCTTTTTCCCGAGCATAGAAAGCCAGTCATCTTCCAGCTCTATCGGAAAATCCGGTCGGTCCCATTTCGATACCATCATTTCTAACAGACTTCTATCACCATTATAGGAGGCAACCCTAATGCCCCCTTTTCCCGTATGTGCAACTGTATGATCATTTATTTTTCGTGCCCCATGTTCAACAATTCCGAGGAAAACCTGCGCCTGTATGTCACGCAACAAGTCGACATGCCCCATCCCGTTTTGCAGGAAGATAATAGGTGATTGATGTTTATTAAATAGAGGAGTTATGTTTGCAACCTGAAATTGTTTAACACAAATAAACAAACAATCCTCCTTCGCTAATTCTTCCGTTAATAATGCGCTCACTGACAAAGGTTCTCGCTGGTGCGCTAACCTGATACCGTATTCGTTGATTACTTGTTTCTGCTCTTGTCTCCGTACGTAGATCGTGACCTCATGCCCATCGGAAAGATATGCACTAATTAATAAACCAATGGATCCGCCGCCAATAACGCCAATCTTCATTGTTTCCAGTCCCTTCTTGTCTCTAACTCATTGTAGCAAATACCCGTGACTTTGTGTGAAAAATGGTGAAATTTAAGAAATTGCTCCAATATGTTTGTTTCTTTGTCTCTTGGCGAATATTAGCACTTTTCCCGTGTAATATGAATTCCAGGAAGTTTCCTGTTTGCTCTAAACTGTGCCGCCTCGACCTTCAGAAGTCAATTTGATAACTTTTGAACACTTATTTCAAGGTGTTTATTTCATTCGCGGTCTATTTATATTATAATAAGAGAATATATACGAAAAATTAGTTTTTTGACAACAAGGGGGAGAAGGATATGTCCGAAGCAAAGGTAGAAAGACTGTTAATCAATTATAAAACATTGGAAGAGTTTGAACGATTTACAGCATATGGCAATCAGGAATTGTCCATGCTGGAGGATTTACGCAATAACATTGTAGAAAATGATAGTGAATCACCATTTTACGGTGTGTACTATGGCAATGCATTAGCTGCCCGCATGAGCCTGTACAAAGTGGACAAAAAATATGACCAATATTTCCAGCCTTCACAGGATTATTTAATTTTATGGAAACTTGAAGTGCTGCCGAATTATCGGGGAAGAGGGTTTGGAAAAGCATTGGTGGAATTCGCCAAAAACTGCAACCTGCCAATCAAAACGAACCCATTAATTAATTCACAAGGTTTCTGGGAAAAGATGGGTTTCCAGAAAGCAAAATATGAAATGGAACGTGACTTTGGCGAAAATCCCTTAATTTGGATGCCTGAAGGGGTAAAAGAGAAAGAATAATACAGGGGGAGATCAGTCCCCATTTACACTAGTTTTTACCAAGCAGTGTGCTGGAGACTGTCCCCTTCCTTACCCCTCTTTTTTCGTATTTACCCACTTCCATAATTTGCCCATTTCCTCCCAAGCATCCTCATAGCGCTTTAACTGGGACTTTAGTGTTTCATTTTCCTTTTCAAGATGGGTAATGATTTTTTCCTGTTCTTTTTGCGTTAATTGGTTTTCCACGGAATAGTTCAATTTCATTTTTTCCAATAACGATATTGCCGTGTCTATTGTATTCTTTTCAGCATTTTCTCGTTGTTGTACATAGGTCCAAGCCTTTTTCCTTCCAGCCTGTTTGCGTTCTTCCTTCGCCCGCTGAATAGCATCCTGGTAATTCTTGCGGATCGTTGCATTCCAGCGAAAACCACAGGCAGCAGAAGTCCGTGATAGTTGCGCCGCTACATCCTTAAACGCCTCTAGTTGTGTTTGACCCTCCCTAATATAGCGAATTACTGTTTCGGCTAAAATAACATCTTCATCTTTTGTCCATGCATCTTGGCGTGTTGCCTCCATAACATCCCTCCTTACTATTGCTATAAAATGTATGCAAGAAGTAGGAGTGATAGAATAACTGTTTTACTATTTTTAAAAGTTATCATGTTATTTATGGCTATTTGCAAGTGAATAATTTTTGACAGCCGCTTTATCTTCTTCCATTTCCAAAGCCTGGCCCAATTCCGGATCTTTTTATCCATTGAAGCTCGAGAAACTGAAGCGGGGCATGGCCAATTCTGTTAATGTATTGAAAAAGTGACTTTATTCAGCGGGGGTTCCGACGCACAGGACGTGCTAGTGCTGGCGAATGCATGCGGATGTGACGGTTTTAGCCCCACCTTCCTCCCCACCTTCACGTTTTTGGTTTACTCACGCTTAAAGGTGGGGGGATTACGGCCCGTTAATGCGTGTTAACGTTATATTTTTTATCCTTTCTTTACTAGTAAAAAACAGATCACTGTAAATAGTGATCTGTTTACTACCCGAAATATAGCGCGTCTAGCTTCGACACAGCAACGCTTTTGTTAGTTATTTACAACTTCTTTTCCGTCATAATGCCCACATGATTTGCAAACATGGTGTGGTTTTGTTAGTTCACCACAATTTGAACATTCTACCATGCCAGGTACGTGTAATTTTTTATGAGTACGACGCTGATTTTTTACTTTTTTAGAAGTTCTTCTTTTAGGTACTGCCATGACTTACACCTCCTTCAAACGAAAGTAAAAATGGAATGGGGTATTCTTATTTTTCTTTCTTATTATCGTCCAATAAAGACTCCAATTTTTTCAAGCGCGGATCGACCGGTTTTTCAGTGTTTTCTTTAGAAATGAAATCCCATCCAACGCCTTTCATCGGGGCACTTTCAATTGCATTTGCATCATTGGAAAATACTCGAAATGGAACCTCTAATAAAATATTTTCCTTTATATATGGAGTTAAGTCAAGCATTTCTCCATCAATCGGATGAATTTCATTTTCCTCTTCGTCTTCACCATAATAGTCGGATAGTGTAAACACTTCATCCGCCTTTATTTCAAACGGATAAGGCACATCAACGAGTGTCCGGGCACAAGGCAAAATCATTGTGCCTTTGATCGTGAACGTAAAAATAAGCTGTTCACCTTGTAATGTGCATTCCCCAAAAACATGTACCGGTTCAATTTTCCGAATGTCATTGTTCATTGCTTCCAATTCAGAAACATCCACAACTTCATCAAACTTAAAAGGCTCATTATAGGTACTTCGCTTAATCTGACTAACTGAGAATTTCATCTTCATCACCTCGAAAGCAACAAAAGTAATTTTAAAAGGAAAATGGACTTTTGTCAACATATTTTCTTTACAAATCCAAAAGCGGAAGCGGCCGGTTAGCGGCGTATGGACTGCGCCCGGGCAACGCGGGTGGTTCGGTGTGCTGCCGGGAGCAGCGGTTTTAACCGAACAAACAACCGCCGGAGATAAAGGAAACATGCCACTAAAAAAGGGGTAGACGTGAGTTGGCCGCAATGGCCGTTTTTAGTCGGCCTTCCTTCCGCCCCGAACCGATGTTGACTTATCATACGGAGGCGGGTGTTGTCCACTAGCCGCTGGGCGCTGGAGCTAGACGCCACACTATATGAATGTTCAGTTCAGTTACAACTTATTCATATCCTCAAAATGAAAACCATTTTACATATAGCATTCCCTTATCATTTTACATCCATCCTTGGACAAGTGCTAATCAAAGGATTTTTTGCTAAACTAAAAGAAGATGTTCAAAATGGTAACATACATAGGGGGTGTACAAATGAAGGCATGTGGTTTAATTGTCGAATATAATCCATTTCATAATGGTCATGTATATCATCTTAAGAATGCGAAAAACGTTTCCAATGCTGATTGCATGATTACCGTCATGAGTGGCTCTTTCCTGCAGCGCGGAGAGCCTGCCATTATTGACAAGTTTTATCGGACAAAAGCGGCTGTCACCAGTGGAATAGATATTGTTGTCGAGCTTCCCTACGCTTTTGCGGTTCAGAGCAGTGACCTGTTTGCGAGGGGTTCCGTCCTGACACTTCAGGCATTAGGGGTTGATTCGATTTGTTTCGGCAGTGAGTCAGGAGACATTACTGATTTCATTTCAGGTTACCACTTGTTTAACGAACAGGCTGAACTATTCAGGGAAACGCTGACAACCCAATTGCAACAGGGGCTATCTTTTCCGGAAGCGAGTAAGGCTGCTTATCAAAAAATCGGCCTGACAACAGCTGGAATGGATTTGACCAAGCCTAACAATATACTGGGATTCAGCTATGTGAAGGCTATTTTGGAAAATAATTTGCCAATTGAACCCTTAACCATTAAACGCAGTAAGAGCGGGTATCACGACAAAACGATTACAAGCTCGATCGCCAGTGCAACGAGTATTCGCGAGCAGCTTTTTGCAGATAACAAGATTACCCCCGAAATAGCTGCTGCCATTCCAGAAGCAACGAAAGAACAACTGAACCGTTATCGCCATATTGCAACTAGCTGGCATCAGTGGGAAGATTATTTTCCTTTGTTGCATTACCGCGTTATGACGATGACGGAGCAAGAACTCTCTGCTATCCAAGGGGTTGATGAAGGATTGGAATATCGGCTCAAAAAAACGGCAAAACATGCTACCTCATTTGAAAATTGGATGGAGCAGTTAAAAACGAAACGTTATACCTGGACGAGACTGCAGAGAATGTTCGTTCATATTTTAACGAACACAAAAAAGCGGGATATGACCTTCGTTTTAGAAATGGCTTCCATGCCATATGTACGGTTACTGGGCTTAACTAAAACAGGGCGACAATACCTGAACAGTATAAAAAAACAGATTGAGATTCCAGTGATTACAAAATTAAGCCGGAATATGCATCCGCTGCTTCATTTGGAGGAAAAAGCAAGTGCCGCTTACTATAGTATTCTCCCACCCGCCCTGCAAATGAAATTACGCAGCCAGGAATTGCAACCGCCTATTATGGATCCGTGATATCAAAAGTGCTGTACCATCAAAAATGATACAGCACTTACGGTTTTTATTTCAAATTTTGTAAGTATTGCAATGCATCGTCAAACGTATCAACCGGAACAATTTTCATATCTGTTCCAATCTCCTCTGCCGTCTTTTTGGCGACCTCATAATTGGAATCCGGGGCGCCATTTTCATTGGGGGCAAAAAATATTTTACAGCCCTCGTCATCTGCGGCAATCACTTTTTTATCAATCCCGCCTATACGTCCAACATTTCCTTCGTAGTCCATTTCACCTGTTCCGGCAATTTGATAGCCGTGTGTTAAATCCTCTTTCGTTAATTGATCATAGATTTCCAGCGAAAACATTAGTCCGGCGCTCGGACCTCCAATACTGCCACTGGAAAACTTGACTTTCGGATTTACCGTGACGCTCCGGTCTGTGACCAATTGAATACCAATGCCTATTTTATTGTCGAGTTTTTTAAATGTCTCAAGTGTAATGTCCCTGGTTAACGTTTTGTCATCCCGCTTAAATTCTATGGAAATGGTGTCACCAGCATTTTTATTCTCGACATAGGAAATTAGATCATCCGCCTGCTTTACTTCATTTCCATCAATACCGATAATCCGGTCTCCCATTTTTAACTTTCCCTCAGCAGGCATTCCTTCAATAACCGTGACTACATATACACCATTATATTCGATATTAATATCTGCTCCAGCCGCTTGATACGCTACAACGGTGGACGCCTCCTGCGAGTTCTCCATCATTTGCAACTGTGCATGGAAATATTCATCTTCGGTAATTCCCTCAGGTCTGACCTCTTTTAATGGCAGTACTTCCTGATGTGGTAAAAGCTTTGCCCAGATGTATTGAATCGGAGTCGCTTGTCCTCCTCTAACAGTTACCAAGTGCATATCACCTGCACTCTTATAACCGCCATCAACTGCAACGATTGGATTTAATGGATCGGCCCCGCCCGGCTTATAAATATAATACGGCAATTGATATGCAGATAGAAAAAAAGCAATCGCTACAACAATAATTAAATACAGTATATGGCGCTTGGTAATTTTCACAATATAACTCCTTCCAATTTCAAAATACAACTACTGTACAAATGGTTTGTCTAAAAAGTGTATGGCATAAATGCCGGGGGTATGTGCGTATATTGATAGAGACTCGTACAAAACATGATCACATTTTCAAACCATTATGTTTTTATTATTGCTTTTATGCTGAACTAAAAATTATTCTACTACTATCAAAAAAAGAAGTACAGGGGTAGCACTTCACTAGGGGGCTTTATGTTGAAGCAAATTATAAAAACGCTTGTTTTAGCCGGAATTACAGGGTTTATCGCATTTGCAATATTGACAGTTCCCGACGAAGCCTCCGAGGCCAGCGTGCGCGGACTAAACATATGGTGGGAAAGTGTATTCCCGACATTACTGCCCTTTTTTATCATTGCTGAATTACTGATCAGCTTTGGTGTCGTTAATTTTATTGGCGTACTTTGCGAACCGATCATGCGTCCAATTTTTAATGTGCCTGGCGTCGGCAGTTTTGCCTGGATAATGGGAATGGTTAGCGGATATCCAACAGGAGCCAAAATTTCTGTGCATTTACGGGAAGAGAAACAAATAACACAGATTGAAGCAGAACGACTAGTCGCATTTACCAACGCCTCCAGTCCACTATTTATTATTGGCGTAATTGCAGGCGGGCTTTTCAATGATTTAAAACTTGGCATCCTTTTGATTGCTTGCCATTATATAGGCAATACATTTGTCGGTATTTGTATGCGATTTTACGGAAGATCCAAAGAAAAAGGAAAAAAGCCAGCGGGAAACAAAGTATCACTGACGCGAGCGTTTAAAGAAATGCACCGGACAAGATTGAACGACCCCCGCCCGTTTGGACAAGTCATGGGGGATGCGGTTCTGAATTCGGTTAAAACATTAGTAATGGTTGGCGGATTTATCATCCTTTTTTCCGTTTTCACAAAATTATTATATATCCTGGGTATTTCACCAATTATTGCTAATTCATTCCATTTCGTTTTCCATGCCATTTCACTTCCGGTAGAATTAGCGCTGCCGTTTTTATCGGGACTTTTCGAAATTACGTTAGGCTCACAAATGATATCACAAACATTTATTGATAGTTTGCTGGCCCAGATGGTTATTGTCAGTTTTATTCTGGGTTTTCACGGTCTCTCTGTTCAGGCTCAAGTATCCAGTATTATTGCGAGAACAGATATTCGTTTTGCACCTTATTTTTTTGCACGTTTTCTTCATGCTTTCTTTGCCAGTATCTTAACCATTATTTTATACAAACCACTATATGTAAACAGGGAGGCGTTCGAGCTGGAAAGTATCCCCGTTTCAGAAGGTGCAGATCAAACTATTTGGGTGAGTATTTTAGATATCATAAAGCACGCTGGTCCATTTATTACGATCCTCTTTTTGGCAATTTCGGTACTCATCCTCTATCGGCGAAGGTTTATAAATTAAAAGAATGCTGCACGAAAATCATGTGCAGCATTCTTTTAATTTACAATCTGAATTTCTCCATAAGGGCTTTTTCGACTGCCTTTGGAACAATATCGGATACATCTGCCTTATACTTGGCCACTTCTTTTACAATACTTGAGCTCAAAAAGGAATACTGATTGTTTGTCATCATAAAAAATGTTTCAATATTTTCATCCAGCTTTCGATTCATCGATGTGATTTGTAATTCATATTCAAAATCACTAACTGCACGTAAACCGCGTAAAATTGCACGCGCATTTTGCTCCCTCGCATAATCAATTAATAGACCAGCACTAGAGTCAACCGTAACATTTGGTAAATCCTTTGTCGTTTCCCGAAGTAGCTCCATCCGTTCCTCTACTGTAAATAACGGTGCTTTTGATTGATTGTTAAACACGGCAACAATTACTTGATCAAAAATTTTTGCTCCGCGCTGGATGATGTCTAAATGTCCGTATGTAACTGGATCAAAACTACCTGGACAGATTGCCAATCTGCTCATTCTGCATACACCTCTTCTATCGCTTCTTTAACTATTGCCTGTAACACGATGTAAAGTGAAACTTCATTTAGCACAGGACGTCCTAGTGCAGGCGAAGGCATGGGACGTGACGGTTTTTAGCCTGCCCTTCCTCCCCCACTGAATGTTAGCCCGAGGCTCGTACGATGTGGGTCACAAGGATGTCGGTCAGTCTTTGTTCCTAAAATCGGATATTTACGTGCTGCTGGTATACTCACGCCTAGAGGTGGGGAGTATTACAGTCCGTTAATGCGTGATAAATAGTAATGCCGATTGTCCCCCCATAGTTTTCCTGTTTCAGAATCTTTACATGTTCAAGGTCATCAGGTAAAACTTCGGTTGCATCGTGTTCACAATAAATAATACCATTAAGCTTTACCAGCTGTAATGATTCAATAGTATGTAAAAATTTGGCATAATCGATTTTACTATATGGCGGATCAAATAAAATCAAATCGAATTGCAAACCTCTTTCTGCGAGCCTTTTTAGCGAACGATATGCATCTGTGCGATATACCTCTGCTTGCTGTTCAAGATGGAGCGCATTTAAATTCTGATGAATGGTTTGAATTGCCTTTGGATGTTTATCGATAAAAATTGCCTTTTCCATCCCCCTGCTCAGAGCCTCAATACCTAACGAGCCGCTGCCAGCAAACAGATCCAGACATAACCCGCCAGTGAAAAAAGGTCCGGCAATCTGAAAAACAGCCTCTTTTACCTTATCAGTTGTTGGCCTTGTTGACTTACCGGGAACCGTCTTCAAGTGTCTGCCTTTCATTTCACCTGCTATTACTCTCATATTATTCACCTCAAACTGCCGCTAATCGACATTTTACCACAAAACAAACATACAAGCGACTGTTCTTTTAAGGTGTTGCAATCCATACCTCAAAATTCTGTATGGATTTTAAGTACGTGTTCAATAAGTCGCCGTACTAAGTCTTGAAGGTCGAGGTGGCATAGTCTTAGAGTACCCGGGGTTGCACGGGCCGTGCTGACCTCTGCTGTTGAAGCAGAAGATTCCCTATTGCCAACTTTATAGTTCGGCACTTATCATTTGGTGATATTTTGAAACATCCTCTTAAAAATCTATTCAAAAAACGTATATTATTCTTTTGGTCGTCCATAATAACATAACGAGGCAGCTAATACTTAGCTTAGTTGTTTCAAAACACGGAGAAGACTTACATTTCCCCATAAGTTCTCCTCCGGTTTCTCCTCTCCCTTTGCCTTTTTGTTTTCGAGCAGAAAGCAAAAAGACCTGCAGAACATTCTGCAGGTTTTCTTTTTGTCAGATAAGAAAGTATAAACTTTCTTATCCTGCATAAGTGCAACTAAGGCATTCGCCCAAAGGCTTGGCGAATGCCAAGTTTTCTAATCACTTTTTCCTTCCGTTCATTATGTACCTGAGGAAGGGGTATCTTATATCGAAGGATTGCTTTCCTTAAATTCCCATTTTATAATCGTACTGCTTGGCCTTGTCGGGCTTGGCATTCTCATAATTTGTCCGAATAAAGGGCTTATAGGAGTGATCTATCTTTGATACAAAGGAAAGCTTCAGCAGCTTTTTTTCAATGTCTTTTATCTCATCCTGGTCAACATATAAAACAGCATATTTTAATTTTTTTGATGTATAAATCAAATGACCATAGCGCTTTATTTGTCTCAGGTTTTTCATATGCTGGAACCAGACAATGATTCCTTGACGGTTTGTTCTCATGTTAAGCCCTCACTTACAACATTATTTGGACATAGTATAGCAAATTATCTAAGTGGATAGCTAATCTGTTACGATGCCCGGCAGCCGCAACCACCGCCACTTCCACAGCCACAACCGCCATCACTTAGTGCAGCACCATCCTTTGGTGCTTTAATATCCTTGCTTACACTTAATGCAATATATTGACTGATTTCATCCAGTAATTTTTGCAGATTGCGTTCTGCGACCTTGAATGCTGCTACTTTCTCATTCATGTCCATCTTCCGTTTGATTGAACGTACTTCTTTCATGATCTGATTGTAATCAGGATGATATCTGCCAAATCGCTGGACATCCTCGTAGTGTATTTTTATATCGGTAAAAGCTTTAATCAGCTTTTGTGCTTCATCATCATTATCCAACGCTTCACGGGAATTATTGTAGGCTTCCATGACATCAGACTGTAAAACCATCCGTCCTAGCAGTTCGGAGCGATCCAGGATATCTACATATTCCATCGTTGCTATCATTTGAGTTTTTCACCTCCAATCTTATCATATCATGAATGCTGCTAATATTAAAGCTGGCTAATCTTTCATTGATTCGGCAAACTGAATCAACATTCCTGCCATTTGCACCTGATTGCTTATTTTTTCAAGCCGTTGCGGAAACGTTTTACCGTAAAATTTCTTTGCTTCTCTTTCAAGCTCCGCTATTCGGTTTGGATCTCTCGTTAGATATCGGTACCAAATTGGGTTGTAACGGACAAAGTTTAATAAATGCGGGTGTGACTGTAAATATTGGTAACTAAACTGCTGCACCTATCTCACCTCTTAATCCCGAAACCAGTTAATTGGCCGGGGTTCATTTTTAGGGCCAGGCGAAGATTTTTTCGTTTCCTGAAATTGGCCCAGCACCTCTTGTATGGTGGCAATTGTCGTACTTAGCTGCTTCACTTGTTTTTGCACTTTGTTGATATCAATATTTTCAGTCATTTTTAGCAGCTGGCTAAACAATTCGGATTGCTTCTTTGTTCCTTTCTGTTCTGAATTTTCCTCAACATCTTCCTTGTATTGTGACCAATATGGATCATCTTCCCCGAGTAGCACCCATTTCTCATAATGCTCCTGCCATGATCTTCCACTTTTCCTGATCTCTTTTACTAATTTAGGATGGTTTGCCAAAAAGGCCTTAAATTCCCTGACAGTCGGATGTAATTGATCTTCCATGATTCTCCTCACCTCATTGATGAATCGCTGTTACTAATTAATTTATGATATAGACTCATATACTGTGAGAATCCAATCGAATTGAAATTATATCCTGAAATCTGATCCGTTCAAAAAAGGAATATTAAACGTCTCTACTGTCCAATTTGTATTAAGTTCAAGACCAAAAAAGCCCACCTAAATGAAAGATGGGCTGCTAATTGTTCGTGAAAAAATTAATTGTACAACATTCTATGGCTTTTCAACAAAATTCTGTGTGTAATAAAAATGGTAAACGCCAACACCTAAATGCGTATAATCATTATTCAGAAGGGCAGCACGATGCCCTTCACTATTAAGCCAGCCTTCCATCGCTGCTGGGGCATCGGGATACTGGGCAGCAATATTTTCCCCAGCTGATAAATAATAAACTTCTTTAGCCGCCAATCGTTCTTTTAATCCATTACCATTCTTGCTGTAGTGCGAGAAGTAATTGTTCTCTGCCATGTCCTCACTATGAAGGAAAGCAACCTTACTGACAGTTTCATTCCATTTTACACTTTTCTTATCAAACTGATTGCGCATTACATTGGTAATATCAAAAATTTGCTGCTCCATGCCGGATTCTACCTTCGCCCATTCCTTGTCGGATAAGTTAGGCTCGTCCGGTAAATCACCCCGATATTCGATCTTATACGGCCGGTGCTTTAATAGAACATCTGCCGTTAGGATTCGGATGGAGGATAGTTTACCTGTAAATGTATCAAAATAACATTGAACAAAAACATTATCGGCAATTTTTGCTATTGGACGCATTTTGATGTCATCATCATTTAAGTGAAATGTATAAGAAGAGACCCCCTCATTATAGGAAACTTCTTTGGCAAATGAAAAATGTTTAGTAATTTCATCATAGGATTGGCCAATCTGGATCGGGTCGGTTGATAAATTATTTCCGGATGCATAGATTGTTTTAATCTCACCATCCTGTACACCAAATTGAATATACTGCTCATGCTGATCGGTATACACCCACCAATCATACCCATATGCACTCTTGTCGATCCGTAACGGGTCGCCTAGGCTTTTCGTTAATTCACCGGATGATTTGCCAACCCATAGAAACAAATCGCCCTTTAAAGTTATTTTTGGTAATTTCTTTTCCGGAACAGATTTTGATTCCAGCATACTCTTCTTTTCCTCTAATACATTGCCTATATCATGGACTGCTTCTTTTGGTGAAATATTATGTTTTTCCAGCAAATAAAAAGCCCCAAGTGCCAACAAAAATAGAATTAATATAGTTCGAATTAGACGCATACAGTTTTCCCCTTTTTAAATTATGTGTTCAAGAACTCACCAAATTATGCCAAAAGTTTAATGCGGCGTAATGAGAGTAAGACAAACAACAAAGCGTCCGGGTTCGCAGCATATTTGGTTACTTTTTGAACATCCTGTTTATTGTTATATTAAATATATGTATTAGGTTCCTATTCCATTCTACTTTATCTATTATTCCCTTTCCATTCCAAAAGTAACAACGGGGATGGAAACTTTGGGAAAAATTCATTCCCGCTTGCTCGGCGTACCTTTTCGATTTGCAACTTGGCGAATTTCGTACTATTATAGGTATAGTGAGGAAAATTATGTGAGGTGGAAAAAATGAGATTGGAAAATACTGGGATAGATGATGCAGTCGTTGATTTAAAACCATTAGACCATTTAATGGGTAAACACGCTTTTATTCGTGCCGGCCAATGGGATTACGAACGTGTTACGTATGATTACCGAATTGATTCCAAAGAAAAAAATATTACATATTACATACGTATTCAGGGTTATGCCCTTGAAGGTGATGTGGATCGCGGCAATGCAGTGATTAAACTGTTAACACCACTCCTGGGGAAACATTACTACCCACATGGCGTCGAATACGGTGAAGATGAAAACTTCCCGGAAAGCCTTGTGGAGCGGGCTTACGGTTTGGTAGCAAAAGTACAGGAGGAAGTTGAACAATATAAAAAATAACGGTAACAACTGCTCTTCCCCGTTTAGAGCAGTTGTTTTTTGTTGTTAACTAACGACAGACAGAGCGCACCCCATGCACTATCAATAGACTTTGACCCTTCGTATCATTCCTTTTAGCTTCTACCCGATTCCGATTTTAAAAACTGTTCAAAAAGGTAAATAAATGCTATATTTTTCATATACATAAAAAGATTTGCTTGTGAAAGGAGATATCCCATTAAATTGTTTCGATCGATCACAAAACGTCAATGGACACTTATATTTTTAACCATCATATTCCTGGTAGCAATCTATTTTATTTTACCTATTTCTGTTCCATTAATCATTGCATTTATTACTGCACTTGTGCTAAATCCAGCGGTAGGATTTTTTCAAAGGAAAACAAAAACCAACAGAAAGACAGCGGTAATCATCGTTTTTACGTTATTTTTAATTTTCATCGGCATCGCAGGCACATTTGTTGTAACAAAAGCTGTAACAGAATTAGTAAACTTTGTGGAGGATGTACCGGAATACTTTAACGATTTAAATGAGGTGTATGCTGAATGGGAGAAAAACTTTAAACAGTATTCCGAAAACCTGCCACAGGAATTTGTCCAGGAAGTATCAAGAAGTCTGGAAGATTATCTTTCTTCTTTAAGTACAACAGCGAAAAATGAAATTACTATTGATAACATTACACAAACGTTTGCAAAAATTCCGCAATACATGGTTAGTTTTCTTGTCTATTTAATTGCTCTATTTCTATTTATGCTTGAGTTACCCGCTGTCAAAGCAAATTCATATAAATTGCTAAAAAAAGAGACCGCGGAAAAAGTTTCTTTCATGAATAAACGATTAGCGGACGTAATTCTGGGATTTTTTAAAGCGCAATTTCTTGTCAGTGTGATTATTTTTATCGTTTCGTTGATAGGACTGTTTCTCATTGTCCCTGAAGTTGCCATTATTATGTCGCTTGTCATTTGGGTTATTGATTTCATACCTATTATTGGCTCGATCATCATCCTCGGACCATGGTCATTGTTTATGCTTATTACTGGTGATACTGTATTGGGGGTAAAACTGGCAATATTAGCTGTTATTCTCCTCGGGATACGTCGTACAGTAGAACCGAAAGTGATGGGGAAACATATTGGACTTTCACCACTGGTAACACTGATAGCCATGTTCCTTGGTATTAAAATGCTTGGACTATTCGGTTTTATTATTGGCCCATTGTTATTAATTATGTTTAATTCTGCGAGAGAGGCCGGATTAATTAAATTGAACATTAAAATTTAAGAACAAATGCGCAAGCGCCGGTTAAGGAAGGCCGACTAAAACCGGCACGTCCTGTGCCAACGTCGGCATGACCTGCATCCTGCAGGCCCGCGTATATGCTGCGCCCTGCCAAGCAGGGTGGTTTGGTGTTGCTGCCGGGAGCAGCGGTCTTAACCGAACAAACAACCGCAGGAGATAAAGGAAACATGCCACTAAAAAAGGGGTAGACGTGAGTTGGGCGCAAAGCCCGTTTTTAGTCGGCCATCCTTCTTGACTTATCGTACGGAGGTGAGGGAAGCATACTAGCCACTGGGCGCTGGAGCCGGACGTGGCCTGCCCTGACATGAGTGGAATAGAGCCTGAATCTTATACTTTCTTACTTATTAAAAAAAGCGTGAAAGCACCAAATGCTTTCACGCTTTTTATGATCCTAGTATCGCCTTAATCATACTTGTCGTTTGTCCGCCATCATAAATAATATATAGAAGCAGGTACACCATAACACCGGTAATTGCACTAAAGAACCAGATGATACTTGTAATCGGCCCTATTCTTCTATGTATCGTTATTTTACGCTTTAATGCGAGCGTTATCGTTACAACTCCAAAGATAGCACCAACAGTTGCTAAAAAAATATGGAAAATCAAGAAAACCGTATAATAAATTTTAATACTATCCGGGCCGCCAAAACTTGTATTACCGATAAAGGCAGTTCTTGATACATAAATGATAAAGAATAGCAACGCACTTATCGCAGCACAAATCATGGTCCGTTTATGTGCTTTGGCCTTCCCCTTAATAATCAATCTCCAGCCAATTGCAACTAATAGTGCGCTTAAAACGATGAAAAAAGTACTGATTGTTGGTAATAATGGCATCAAATTAATTCCTTTCTTACAACAAATTAAGAGTGAAGCCGTAAACACTCTATTGAAAACAATTTACAGCTTCAGATGTTTGGTACGAGATTACTTTGCCCCGTCCGGTTCCGGAATAGGATCGACTTTAAGACTTTCCCGGGTAAACCAGGAAAAGAATACCTTCGCCAAAATAACTCCATACGTTATTTCTTGCATTAGTTTCATAATAATACCGCCCAATTGCTGATCTTCCATTGTGCTCATTGGTGAGAACATTTCCGGTCCAGAAATGGAAGGAGCAAGCCCCTGTAATACTTCACTTGGTACACACAATGCCAGCGCCTGAATCCATGCACCGTCTTGTGAATATGCTGCGTACAAAGGTACATCTGCAAAAATAATTAGTACACATGCAGGCGTAATAAGAACCCCATTGGCAAATATGTAGCCAATCTTTAACAATGGAGATAACTTATTGAATTGCTTTAAAGGTGTCAAGACTGGAAACCAAACGATAAATGCTGCAACGAGAATAATCGTTGAAATCAGCGTATGAGCGACCGGTGAGGATTTTGTATAATCAAAGACTGCCGGAATATGGTAAATTGAAAACATTGTATTAAACAGCAACAGCGAAATAATTGGTTTGGTAAGCAGCTTGATGACTGGTCTTAGTACAGGTACATGCACAACCCGTTCCCAAATCCAAACCGGAATTCCCTTAATCATCAGGATAGGAAATACCAAGTAGTAAGTCGCCAGCTGAATCATATGGGCTGACAGCATGATATGTGTTAACAAATCAACAGGAGAGCCTTTAACAATGTATAATAACAACATTCCCAAATAGAAAAAGAACTGCTGTTTTCCCGTTGGGTTTTCATCAACACCAAACTTGTGCCGATACCGAATGGTTATCAAATAATATGCGAGACAAAGCAATAAAATAAAGGCGAAATAATAAGGACTCCACAACGCACGGAAACCAAATATTTGTAATTCCAACCACATATTAACTCACTCCATAAAAACAGCTTATACCTTATATTATAACGTATTTAATCCGCTTGCACGCATTACGAATGTGACAGAAATACAACAATGTGGGATAAAGTGAAACTTCATTCAGAGGGGTACCCTTCTTCCCCCCACTGAATGTTAGCCTGAGGCCGACACGATGTAGGGCTGGTGCTGGACCTCGCGTGCTAAGAAAATAAAAGACCAGGAAGAATCCCGGTCTTTTATTCATGTTACCACCAAGTAATTACAGTTAGTCCTGCCAATGTTAGTAATGCTGCCCAAACGCCGCCGTAAATCATTACAGCTGCCATTTCATGTCCTTCATGTTTCATGTGCATGAAGTAATAAAATTGGAATCCGACCTGAACGACTGCAAGCGTAATCAGGATAGGAATTGCGATCATTTTATCCATACCTGTTATAACGACAACGAATGCAAGAATGGTAAACACAATCATTAGTGCAAAGCTAATTAATTGCTGCTGCATTTCCTCTTTATTTTTTTTCTTTTGAAATGAATCGAGTTTGGATCCGGTGTTTTCAGTCATGGATTATCCCACCTTTCCCATTAGATATACTACTGTAAAGATGAATACCCAAACAACATCAATAAAGTGCCAATACAAGCTCCAAATATAAAATTTTGGAGCATTGTACAGGTTCAGTCCACGCTTTGCATTACGAATTAACAGTACAATCGCCCAAAATAAACCAAACGTTACGTGACCGCCGTGAAAGCCAAGGAGTGCATAAAATGCCGATCCGAACGCTGATGAACGGAATGAAAAACCATACTCGGTAATGTAATGCGTGAATTCATAAATTTCACAGCCTACAAATCCAAAGCCAAGAATAATAGTGATAACAAACCAAAGAGCCATTTTCTTAAAATCATTATTCTTCATATGGTAAATTGCATAAACACTTGTTAACGAACTTGTCAATAACAATACAGTCATCACAAATACAAGTTCCAACCCAAATAAATCTTGACCCGAAGGACCGCCTGCTGTGGAATTGTGCAGCGCTAAATACGTTCCGAACAAACTGGCAAAAAGAACGGTTTCACCACCGAGAAAGAACCAAAATCCGATAAACTTATTTTTACCTTCAAGGGTAGCTTTCTCCGGATCGTGCGGCATTGTTTCTGGATTTAAGGAATGATCGTGACTCATAACTAGTCAGCCTCCCTTTCAAGTTCTTCTTTCGTAATATGGTGACCCAAGTCATCTTTCATTGATCTTATTACCATCATTGCCAATGAGAACGCCATACCGCCAATAAGCACAGCCAACCATGCTTTATTGTCTGTTTGGTAAATAAAACCAAATCCAGCAACAAATAATCCTAATGAAAATAGAAACGGCAAGAACGAATTGTTTGGCATATGAATATCACCTAATGGTTCAGCAGGTGTCATTTCAGCTTTACCTTCTGCTTTTTCAACCCACAATGGATCAAGTCCGCGTACAAGCGGTGTTTGTTTAAAGTTATAATGGGCCGGTGGTGATGCTGTTGCCCACTCAAGGGTACGACCATCCCACGGATCTGCAGGTGCTTTTTCACCTCTTGCACTAACAATTGCGTTGATAACAAACACAATAACAGCAAAGGCCATCAAAAAAGCACCAATTGTACTAATCAAGTTACCAGTATCAAGATGGTCACCTGAATGGAATACCCAGTAACGACGAGGCATACCCATTAATCCAAGGAAATGCTGAATAAAGAATGTTAAATGGAATCCAATAAAGAATGTCCAAAATGTTAATTTGCCCAGTTTTTCATTCAAAATTCTACCGAACATTTTTGGCCACCAGTAATGCAGGGCAGCAAAAATACCAAAGATGGTACCTCCGACAATAACATAGTGAAAGTGAGCAACAACAAAGTACGAATCATGATATTGATAATCCGCAGCAACTGTTGCCACCATTACCCCAGTCATCCCGCCAATAGTAAATGAAGGGATAAACGCCAATGACCAGAGCATTGTGGAATTGATTGTAATATTTCCACCCCATAATGTTGCAAGCCAATTAAAGATTTTAATCCCTGTCGGAACAGCAATCGCCATTGTTGCAATGGAGAAAATGGAGTTGGCTACCGGACCTAAACCAACCGTAAACATATGGTGAGCCCATACCATAAACCCTAAAAATGCAATCAACATTGTTGCAAATACCATTGCCGTATAACCGAATAAACGCTTTTTGGCAAAGGTTGAGAAAACATCACTAAATACGCCGAATAGCGGTAATATCAGTATATAAACCTCTGGGTGTCCGAAAATCCAGAATAAATGCTCCCAGATAATCGTGTTACCACCTAATGACACATCGAAAAATGCTGTGCCAAACATACGGTCAAACATTAACAAAAACAGCCCTACTGTTAAAGCTGGAAAAGCAAACAAGATTAGAACACTGGCAATAAATGATGCCCATGTAAATAATGGCATCCGCATATATGTCATACCAGGTGCACGCATATTGACGACTGTTACCAGAAAGTTAATACCGCCGATTAATGTCCCAGCACCTGCAATCTGCAGACCCATTACATAAAAATCCACACCATGACCTGGCGATGTTGTTGACAACGGTGCATATCCCGTCCATCCAGCGTCTGGAGCACCGCCCAGGAACCAGCTGCAATTTAGTAATATTCCACCAAACATGAACAGCCAGAAACCCAAGGAATTTAAAAATGGAAAGGCTACATCCCGAGCACCAATTTGCAATGGTAAAACGGCATTCATAATTGCGAAAATTAACGGCATGGCCGCTAGAAAAATCATGGTTGTTCCGTGCATCGTTATCATTTCATTATATAACCCTGCACTCAAAAAGTCATTATCTGGTTTTATCAGTTGAATACGGATTAACATGGCTTCTATTCCGCCGATCAGGAAGAATAAACCACCGCCAAACAAATATAAATGTGCAATTTTTTTATGATCGACAGTCGTTAAATAATCCCATAATACAGCGCCAAAGCCTCTTTTCTGAGTAGCTGCAATACTCACTACTTTAACCTCCCTTTAACATCTTCCATCCCTTAAAAAATCCAATTCTTATCTTTTTCCTAGTCTCCAGCACTTTCAAGCGTAACCTCAGAAGGATTTAATTGCATTAAATAATCAGCGATTTTACTAGCTTCTTCGTCGGAAAGTTCTGGATAATTGTTTGTCATTTTATTTCCGGGTTTAACAGATTCCGGATCCATAATCCATTTTACAACATTTTCCTTATTATGGTCCATAATACCGGCAACTTTTGAACGGTTACCAAAGTCTGTTAAATTCGGTCCGACCTGAACAGGGGAAGATCCAATAGCATGACAACTCATACAGTTTTTCTCGTTGAATAATTCCTGCCCCTCTTTGGCTGTATCTCCTTCAGCGACTGCTTTTGGATCAACACCTTGCATATCATTGACCCACTGATCAAACTCATCCGGACTTACGGCAACAATCTTAAAGTCCATTAACGAATGGGAAGGTCCGCAAAGCTCAGCACACTTACCCCAATAAACCCCTTCTTCATCCGCTTTAATGTACATGGTATTTTCATTTTCAGGGTTTACATCCATTTTACCTGCAAGTGATGGTACCCAGAATGAATGAATAACGTCAGAAGATTTCATGTTAAGATATACTTTTTCACCTGTTGGAATATACAGATCCTGACTCGTTTGAATTTCCTGCCCTTTATAGTTAAAATGCCACCAATACTGATTCCCGGTTACTTCAACATTTAACTTATCTTTAGCACCTTTTGTATCAGCCAGGTCAAACGTTGCAATCGTTGTCGGAACAGCAATTATAATTAACAGAACAATTGGAATGACTGTCCAAATCGTCTCCAGAACTTTATTCCCTTCAACCTGCTTAGGGATAAAATTCTCTTTTCCTTTTTTCTTGCGAAAACGAACCAATACGGTAATATACACTATTGCAACAACCAACAGTACAATCGACATTACTACTGTTGTAAGGATAATTAAATCGTATGATGTCTGTGCACCATATCCTTTAGGTTTTAAAGCTGTTAAATTTTCTCTACCACATCCCGTAAGTACGAGTGCCAGTAAGCCTAACAAACTTAAAGCCCGGAATTTTCCCATCCAACCTTTCATGTATTCATACCTCTCTTTCTCTTTTGTTTCTTCCTTATATTTGATTTTTAATTAAGGACAATTACGTATTATCATTAACTGAAGGGGAATTCAAATGTGACGATTACCATCAGTAGAAAAATGATGGTTAAATAATTCAATGAATAAATAAACATCAAATTTGCCCATTTCAAATCGTTTTTCATAAAGAATCCACCAATACCCAGTGCAAGCCATCCGACATTAAGCAGTGTTGCTATCACTATAAATGTAGTGCCAAGTGAAGCTAAGTAAAATGGCAGTGGCAATAGACATGCTGTATACACAACCATCTGCCGCTTTGTAAATGCAAAACCATGAACAACTGGGAGCATTGGGATACCTGCAGCTTTATATTCTTTGCATTTTTTCATTGCTAATGCAAGAAAATGTGGCGTTTGCCAGATAAACATGATCAGAAACAATACAATTGCTGCCATATGAAGCTCAGGATCTACAGCTGCCCAGCCAATCAGCGGCGGTATTGCCCCGGAAAAACTTCCTACAACCGTGTTTAAGGTGTACCTGCGTTTCGACCACATCGTATACAGGACGACATAGATAAACCAACCCAGAAAACCAAGCACAGCAGCTTCAAGTGTGGTGAAGAGCAACATGATAATACCTGCAGCAGTTGAAGCAATACCCAAGGCAAGCACCTGGTTTAAGGGAATGTTTCCCGTAACGGTTGGCCTGTTTTTCGTGCGGGTCATAACCGGGTCAATGTCAACATCATACCAATTGTTCAGGATACAGCCACCAGCTATAACGAGAGCGGTTCCAGCCATTGTTAACAGGAAGATGCCCCAATTCTCCATAAATGATGAACCTGTAAAATGAAGAGCCAGCCAAAATCCGGCGAATGCTGTTATTAAATTGGAATTGACGATTCCCATTTTTACCAGTGATTTCAAATCATCAAAAAATGTCGTGTCTGTTTTTTCGGTTGCAGTTAATTTACCCATCATTTGTGAAGTTGTTGTTTCCGCTTTATTCAATCTAATATCCCCCCTTCAAATTCCCAACAAAAAGGCGCAAATATATAAGCATACTATCAGAATGCAGCTATATTAACTAATATTCCCCAAAGTATCCTATCATTATCCCAATTGTACCATGGAATTGTATTACATTCTATTTAGCAGGATGTTTAAAAAGTCCGGTAAAAATGACACTTCGGGATAGGGGATCTTCGACTAAGTACCGACACGTCCTGTGTCGAACGTCGAAGTCACCACATCCTGTGGAAGCTAGATAGCTTGTATCTGCGGTCTAGAACTTCTCGGACTTTTTATCCGCCTTTTTGACAACGCACCTTAACTACATACGGTTTAATACTTTTCCGGCTCGCCAAATGTGACAAAATTGTGAAATGGAGACCAAAAATAAAATAAAAGGCATAATAGCCTTCGGTTATAAAACTAAATATATGTAGTTTTCCCGTCTGAAAGGGCAAAGTGGTGGAAATCTTAACAAATATCCCCTACATTATTTCTAGCAAACAACGCTCCACTTTGCAAGGGTTTTTTCTTTTTTTATTGTGAAAACGGTAATAAATCATGATAAGGTGACAATTATGTGTAATTTGTACGTTTATCATTGCTCTTCACACCAGAAAAGTATTACTATATAACTATTGCAAAATATTTTCCGATTTAAAGTGAGGCTTTTTGTATGATTAGAACATTGAAATGGCTATCGGTAGTTGCAACGCTTGGTATGGTCTTTGTCTTAATCGGTGGCGCTCTTGTAACTAAAACAGGTTCCGGTATGGGCTGTGGACCAAGCTGGCCATTATGTCACGGCGAATTTGTGCCAAGTGAGATTACCCCAGAACTGGTTATTGAACTTAGCCACAGATTAATATCCGGCATTATGGGTATTGTCGTGCTGTTATTATCTTATCTGTCTTGGAGATATATAGGGCATATCCGTGAAGTGAAGTTTCTTGCCTTTTTATCAAGTTTCTTTTTAATCCTGCAAGCATTAATTGGTGCAGCAGCTGTTATTTGGAACCAATCCGATTTCGTTTTAGCTACCCATTTTGGTATTTCGCTTATTTCCTTTACGGCGATATTTTTATTGATGCTGCTCATTTTTGAGATTGACAAGAAATTTGATACAACCTCTTTGTATATCCGTAAACGACATCGGATTGAAATATACGCTATTACAATATATTCACTTATCGTTGTTTATACCGGCGCATTAGTCCGGCATGCGCATGCCAGCATGGTGTGCGGCAATTGGCCATTCTGCACCAATAAGTCACCCTTTTCATTTTCATCCTTCAGCTTTGAACAATGGATCCAAATGGGGCATCGACTGCTGGCCGGTATCCTGTTTATTTGGACAGTTGTCCTATTTGTTAAGGTTGTGAAGAACTACCACAATAATCGAGTAATGTTGTGGGGCTGGGCGACGACGTTACTGCTAATTATGCTGCAGGTTTTCTTTGGAGCTATGATCATTTTTACAATAGTTAACTTGGGTATTTCATTATTGCATGCGTTTGTTATCTCTTGCTATTTCGCCATGTTAAGTTATTTCGTCTTACTTTCAACTAGAAGTGCAAAAGCAGAGAATGGAAATCAGAAGTCTGATGACGGAGGTCAGAATTCAGAGGCAGGTAGTCAGAAATAGAGTAACAGAGGGCTGATACAGGATAATGCCGATAAAGAGCCATTTTCTGTAATAATTATTTGTAATATAGAAATGGGAAGCAGGTATATTAATCTGCTTCCCATTTTTTCATTCAAACTCAATAAGCAAGTCATTCACAGTTATTGCCTCTCCATTTTTTACGTAAACATCTTTAATTACCCCTGCAAATGGTGCCTGTACAGTTGTTTCCATTTTCATTGCTTCTGTAATCAGCAAGTGATCCCCTTTTTTCACTTTTTCCCCTTTTTCACAGACTACCTTTACAACAGTTCCCGGCATTGTTGCACCGATATGCTTGTTATTATTTGTATCTGCTTTCGGCTTAACGGCAAGCTTGGATTTAACACTTTCGTCCTTCACAACTACTTCGCGTGACTGTCCATTTAATTCAAAATAGACAACTCGAGTACCATCGGGATGTGCCTCCGAAACGGAAACCAGCTTAACAATGAGCGTTTTTCCTTGTTCGATAACTACTTCAATTTCCTCTCCCAGCCGCATGCCGTAGAAGAATGTTGGTGTGTCAAGTACGGACATATCCCCATAGGTTTCAGTGAATTTATGGTAATCCATAAACACCTTTGGATATAGGGCATATGAAATCAAATCAAAGCTGGTAACCTGCCGATCAAGTGTTTTAAACAATGTGTTTCTTAGCTGTACGAAATCAACCGGGTCAAGCAATTCTCCCGGTCTTTCGGTAATTGCCTTCTTCCCCTTCAAGATAATTCGCTGCAATTCCTGTGGGATTCCCTGATATGGCTGTCCGATATATCCTTGTGCAAATTCCACCACCGAATCCGGAAAATCAATAGCTTCACCACGTTCGTATATATCATCTTCTGTCAAGTTATTCTGTACCATGAATAATGCCATATCACCAACTACTTTTGAGGAAGGCGTCACTTTAACCAAATCCCCAAACATTTCGTTAACTTGGCGGAACATCACCTTTACATCATTCCATCGATCTTCAAGTCCTACAGCTTTTGCTTGTTGTTTCAAGTTGCTATACTGGCCACCTGGCATTTCATGGAAATATACCTCCGTATGTGGTGCCTTCATCCCACTTTCAAATTCTGTATAGTATTCCCGGACATGCTCCCAGTATTGTGATAACTTTTCATACGAACCAATATTAATGTTAGGCTGCCGTTTTGTACCTTCAAGGGCGTGGTACAATGTTTGTGCACTTGGCTGTGATGTTAGCCCGGCCATTGATCCACAAGCGACATCTACGGCATCTACACCGGCCTGGATTGCTCGTGTGTACATTTGAATCCCATTGCCGCTTGTATCGTGGGTATGCAGGTGAATTGGTATGTCAACTGTTTCTTTTAATGTCGCGATAAGCTGATATGCTGCTTCTGGCTTTAACAATCCAGCCATATCTTTTACACCTAAAATATGGGCACCTGATGCTTCTAGTTCCTTCGCTAAATTTTTATAATACGCCAGGTCATATTTGTTACGGTTTGCATCCAAAATATCTCCCGTATAACACATCGTTGCTTCGGCAATTTTATTACTGTCACGAACTGCCTGAATGGCCGGTCTCATTCCTTCAAGCCAATTCAAACTATCGAAGATACGGAATACATCGATTCCTGCTGTAGCACTTTTTTCTACAAATTCCTGGATAACATTATCCGGATAGTTCTTATAGCCAACCGCATTACTGGCACGAAGGAGCATCTGGAACAGAACATTCGGAATTCTTTCCCTGAGACTAAGCAGTCGCTCCCATGGATTTTCCTTCAGGAACCGGTACGCTACATCGAACGTCGCCCCACCCCACATTTCCAGAGAAAATAACTCTGGTGTTAGTCGTGCTGTTGGTTCTGCTATTTGCAATAAATCTTTTGTACGTACACGAGTGGCTAATAAGGATTGATGTGCATCCCTGAATGTTGTGTCCGTGTACAGCACTTCCTTTTGTTCCTTAAGCCAGTTTGCTAAACCATCAGGACCTTGCTTATCCAAAATTTGCTTTGTTCCACCGGGTATTTCCTCGGCATGATGTACTTTTGGAATTGGCGGCTTCGAAAAATACGGTTTTTTCTTTTTGGCCATTCCTTCAAAACCATTAATCGTTGTATGACCGATATAAGTTAACATCTTTGTTCCACGGTCTTTCCGTTTTGGAAACACAAACAATTCTGGCGTCTGATCAATAAACGTCGTGCTATACTCACCAGATAAAAACTTCTTATGAAGAATAACATTTTCTAAGAATGGGATGTTTGTTTTTATCCCGCGAATCCGAAATTCCTTTAAATTACGAACCATCTTTTGCGCTGCTTGTTCGAATGTTAACGCCCATGTGGAAACCTTCACTAATAACGAATCATAATGCGGTGAAATTACTGCACCTTGAAAGCCGTTTCCGGCATCAAGCCGAACACCAAATCCGCCGCCAGTACGGTAGGCCATAATTTTGCCAGTATCCGGCATGAAATTATTTAGCGGGTCTTCCGTCGTTACCCTTGACTGTATTGCATAGCCGTTTGTTTTGATGTTGTCCTGTAGCGGGATACCGATGGCATCTCCATGAAGCGGCTGTCCCTCCGCTATTTTAATTTGCGTTTGCACAATATCAACACCAGTAATAAGCTCGGTTATGGTATGCTCTACTTGAACCCGCGGATTGACCTCAATAAAATAAAAGTCATTACCTGTGACTAAAAATTCAACAGTACCTGCATTTAGATAATCAACATTCTTCATCAGGTTGACAGCTGCCTCACAGATTCTCATTCGTAGTGTTTCATCAAGTGATACACTTGGAGCAATCTCAACAACTTTTTGATGCCGTCGTTGTACTGAACAGTCACGTTCAAATAAATGAACGATATTGCCGTCATGATCCCCAATAATCTGGACTTCAATATGTTTCGGATTTTCAATTAATTTTTCAACGTAGACCTCATCACTGCCAAACGCTGCCCTCGCTTCAGATTTAGCGCGATCATATGCTTCGGACAAGCCATTTTCATTACGTACAATCCGCATTCCTCTTCCACCGCCGCCAAGGGAAGCCTTGATAATGATCGGATACCCGTATTTCTCCCCAAATGCTTCAACTTCATCAAGCGAAATAACTGGACCATCGCTGCCTGGTATTACAGGTAATCCGGCATTAACCGCCTGTGTTCTGGCTTTCACCTTATCCCCGAACATATTTAAATGCTCGCTTGTTGGGCCGATAAAAAGAATCCCTTCCTGTTCACAGCGTCTCGCAAATTGAATATTTTCGGATAAAAAGCCGTATCCAGGATGAATGGCATCAACACCAACGTCTTTTGCAATTTCAATAATCCCTTCGATATCCAGATACGCATCAATCGGTTTCTTTCCTTCACCGACTAAATATGCTTCATCTGCTTTATACCTGTGATAGGAACCTGTATCCTCATTCGAGTATATCGCAACAGTTCGAATGTTTAATTCTGTACAAGCACGAAACACCCGAATTGCTATTTCCCCGCGATTTGCGACCAATATTTTGTTAATTTGTTTTACATCAGCCATGATCTTCCTCCTCTATTAATATTTTGTGGTATATCTTTCTCTTTTGCTGGAACAGGCTGCTGTTCTTTCAGTTTTACACTTCTGGCAATATTATTTAAAATTCCCATGGAGATCATCATGATCAACAGGGAAGAACCACCATAACTAACAAACGGCAACGGTACACCAGTAATCGGCAGGAGTCCGCTTATCGCACCTAAATTAATAAATGACTGGACACCCACCATCGAAGAAATTCCGATGGCGAGTAATGCCCCGAAGCTGTCTTCACACTTTCTGGCAATGAAAATTCCTCTAAGAACAATAATCGCAAGCATTCCCATTACTAAAATAACCCCAACAAAGCCAAGTTCCTCAGCAACAACCGCCATAATGAAATCAGTATGGGCCTCTGTCAAATAACCAAGTTTCTGTACACTGTTGCCAAGTCCTTCACCGGTTAATCCACCAACACCTATAGCCAGATAGGATTGAATAAGGTGATAGCCATCATCGTCTGGATGTTCAAAAGGCTGATAGGCTCCAGTAAACCTGGAAATCCGTTCATCTGTTACCATGTTCGGGATCGCAACCAAAATAATCAATAATCCGGCTGCAATGAGGATAAACAAATGTCTGAATTTGATTCCCGAGCTAAAAATCACGGAACAGGCAATTAAAAAGATAATGGCGGCAGTTCCGATGTCTGGCTGCAAGACAATGAGCCCGAGCACGAATCCGGTTAAAATTAATGGTGGCAATACACCTTTATTAAACTCATTAATATAGGCTTGCTTTTTGGAATAAACAGAGGCTAAATACATGATTAGTCCCAGTTTCGCAAACTCGGCGGGCTGAAGGCTGATAAAGCCAAAGCTAAACCATGACTGTGCACGATTAACCTCTGTTCCAAAAAACAATACACCGATCAATAAAATAATAATGAATAACATGATTATTTTCATTAATTTTTGATAATATTTGTAAGGAAAGAGACTGCAAATAATAAACCCGACAGCACCAATGATAAACCACTGTAATTGCTTAAACAAATAATGGGTACTTTCATAATCTTCCATGACTGCTGTAACCATACTGGCGCTGTATATCATAACCATTCCGAAACCGGCTAACAGAAGCGGAGTAATCATTAATGTGAAATCGTTATTTTTTAATTTCTTTATCATCGTACTTCTCCCCAAGCTATGTATTTAGGTAAAGATGAAATCGAAATTTTTAATAGTATAACACATTTGGCTAAATAGCGTAACCTATTTCTATTGGCAAATTTCTTTTTCGTACTTTACTGCCCTATGTAAATGAATTAGTATAACAGGTATAGTTTATAATAAAAAAACCTTGCCATGAAATTGTCGGCAAAGTTTTTGCTGCGGAACGCCAAAATGAATTACACACAAAACTACACAGATTTTTGCGCTGCTTCGTGTAATATATTTAGCTGTCTTTCGAGATTTTCGAGTAATGCTTTACCTTCATTCTCACCGATTAAATTTAACCGCACTGCAAAATCGATTTCTCTTGATAGACCAAACATTTGTGTATCTAAAACCTCTTCATATAAAGGACATTGCGGTGTCATTAAGTTCTCAATTTGAACTTCAATTAGTTTTAAAATTTTATCAGCATCAGCCTTAAGAAGGGCATAGGCTTTTTCACGATGGCTTACGGTCACCTCAGATAACAAATATATCCCCTCCACATAGAAAGACTTCCTTCTCTACTATATTATCGTTACAAGCCATAAATTGCAAATAAAAGTTTGCAGAAAGTGTGCGGAAAATCACTACATTATCTCAGATGAAATTTTTATCTGTGTCTGCTATTCTTGGTAGGGATATATACTATAAAGGTGGTAATAGCAATGATCATACCAATAACAGGAAATGTTAACTATCCAATTACACTTGATCCAACTGTTTGGATTTTTGACGATCGAAAAATTTTGCTTGAAGAGGCGTTTTCGAAAAGAGCGGAAACTACGGTAAAAGAAGATGAGGTGGAAAAGGCTTCAAAACGCTGGGACCGTGCAGTATTCCAGTCAAGTAAACCACCAGTCAACCCTAATATCTCCCGCAAAGAAGGAGAAAAAATATTAACCAATTCCTATGTTATGCCAATCAGGGATTTTATTGACAATGCTGAATGGGATGCCAATGCAGAAAAAGCAGTACTAGTTACCAGCAGCGATGAAATAACCATCTCACTTGATCTACTAAGAAAATGTTTATTACTGTTTGCCATTGATGGGAAAATAATAAAAGAAGATGGACCTGTTTACATTTTTTACCCAGACGGTTCGAATATGGATAATCCGATTAAAGGCCTTCAGAAAATAATCATAAAGTGACCTGAACTTAATAAGGACCATAAAGTTGGATTTAGCTGATTGCCCGATTAAGGTAATCAGCTTTTTTGTATAATTTAAATCCTCAGGTTAAAAATAAACCAACAACTTCATTTTGAAGGAGGACAGTACATGAGATCTCGATTTTATAAATTTCTTATCGCGAGTTTCATCCTCTTGGCCGGGTGTCAGCAGCAAGGAGATGAATCTTCCCTGCCACGTGAGCAGGAAGGCGGAAATCAACCTATTCAGGTGGAAGATTCGAATCCAGCAAAAAGAAAAAATGTAACAAATGAAGATATGGCAAATCATTTAGCTAATGTTGCCAGAGATGTTCCAAATGTAAATGATGCTGCTGCTGTTGTTGCGGGTCCATATGCAGTAGTCGGGATTGATGTTGATAAGGATTTGGACCGTTCTCGTGTTGGTACCATCAAATATTCTGTTCTTGAAGCGTTGAAGCATGATCCATATGGTAAAACTGCGGTAGTTGTTGCTGATGCGGACATAACAGAACGATTACGCCACATGAGTAATAAAATAAGTCAAGGGCATCCCGTACAAGGGGTCGTTGATGAATTATCCGGAATTGTTAGCAGGTATATGCCGGACTTCCCAATAAATGATGACCAGCCGGAAGAACCGGATCAAAATAAAGAAGTTATCCCGAAAAAAGATGAAGACAAATTGGATAATATCCAAGAAGATCAGTCTAATCCGGGAAAAGGTAATCAATAAGCTCGGGAAGACACTGGCCGCTGGAGCTGAACCTGTCCAATGAGAAAATGAAAAGGTGTTTCCAAATTGGAAACACCTTTTCATATCTGGAATTAAACTTAACCAGATTTATTTCTGTTGTTCCTCTTCCTTTGCTTCATTATAATACTGTACGCCAAATTGGGAACCTTCTGAAACCATTTTTGCATTCTCAAATTGAGCCAGATCTTGATTGTCCGTTTGGTCAGGGATCCCTGCATCGTCAAGCGCGGAATCCTTACCCTCATTTTTAAACATCCCTGATACCGATTTGGCCTTTTCCATTAGCTTTTCTCGTTTGTCTTTGTCCTTCAGCAAAAATCCTGCTGTACCGATGCCAGCGGCTCCTAATGCCGAAACAATGTAACGTTTTTTCATCGAATCGCCCTTTCGTCCTCTTTTACTTCTTTATATTCCCCAATATTTTTCTGTCAAACCTCAGATAATATACTACTTTCATAGACATTTGTCCTGTGTTATAGTTAAATAAAGCAAAACTTGCTATTAGAGGATGTTCAAAAAGTCCGGTAAAAATGACGCATCGAATTTCTTCGTTGGCTTGCTTTTCCGCTCCTCATGTACCTTTTTATGTACACTCCGGTGCCGGGAGCTACCCCGCCTCGAACTTCTCGGTCCTTTTTATCCTCCTTTTTGAACACGCACTATTAGTAGCATTACTGGCCATTATAGATGGGTGTATACAGCCTGGTTTGAGGTGATAGGATGCAGGTCAAATGTGTTATCTGCGACAATATAGAGGGTATAGATGATTATTCTTTGCAGGCAAAACGTTTACGAAACCGGAGAATTCATATGTATTTATGCAAAACTTGCTATGAGCGGATAGATGAAAAAACGAAAGCAAGACATAAATCCGGAAACTTCCGTCTGTACAGAGAAAAGAAACGAAAAAATGATCTTATTTAATAAAGAACTCCTTTGTAATTAGGAGTTCTTTATTGAATTTTACCTATTCATTATTAGCGCGTGCTTTACGTTGCTGATGTAAGCGGAATCGATAAACCCCCATCACCACCGAAATAATAATTAAGCTTTCAGTCATTGGCATTTTAAAAATACTGAATATCGTTATAATATATGTACCAATTGCAAGCATTATATACACAAATAAAGATTTGAGAATGGGCAGCTTCCGGGCAAAACCGAGTTTAAATGCAATTGCGCCAAAGATCAGATTAAGCACATACAAAGTCAGAAAAATATGATCAGTTCCATAGTTATCTTCAATTAAATTAAAAATAAAACTATCCATTCTATAGCCCCCAATAAGTGCGTGTTCGAAAAAACTCTTTTACTATCATACTAAATCTTTCTAGCACATGCTAGTGCAAACATGTGAAAGAAATCCAACAAAGTCATTGCTTTGAAAAACCTTGAAGGATGATTTATACTGGACTATGTAACGTACAGTAAACGATTATAGAGGATGTTCAAAAAGTCCGGTGAAAATGACACTTCGGGATAGGGGATCTTCGACTAAGTACCGACACGTCCTGTGTCGAACGTCGAAGTCACCACATCCTGTGGGAGCTCGTTGGCTTGTTTCTCCGCTGCTCATGTATCAGGAATAAGGATCTTCTGCTAAAAACCGCCCACGTCCTGTGGGCAACGCAGAAGTCAGCACTTCCTGTGCAAGCCCGCTGCTCGAAACTACGCCGCCTCGAACTTCTCGGTCCTTTTCATCCTCCTTTTTGAACACACTCTTATAGTAATAAAGATAGGCTTTTTTGGCAGATAAGAAACCAACATGGCTCCGCATTCGCGCAGCCACCATCTATGATGAAAAAGAATTTCTAGCCTGGATAGGAGGTATATCACATTCATTTATT